>NZ_LZKU01000297.1 GCF_001672975.1 Mycobacterium sp. 1465703.0 | reverse complement strand
TGTGGACCAGCTTCGCGCAGTTCTCGACGCGGTGCGTGCTGCTCACCCGTACCGCGCCCGGCCACGACGGAATCACCGCCTTCTTCGTCGACCTCGATACGCCAGGCATCACCATCCGGCCGCTGCGCACGATGCACGGTGTCGACGAATTCTGCGAGGTGTACTACGACGACGTGGTGATTCCGTCGTGGCCGGGCGCGGTACGGGTGAGCAGCACGCACCGCGTCGAGAACTGCGCGAAGCTGGTCCACACTTTCTGCCCGTTGACGATCCAGTTGTCACCTTGCTGCGTCGCGCGAGTGGTCAGCGAAGCCAGGTCACTGCCCGACCCCGGTTCGGAAAAGCCTTGACACCATTGCTCTTCGCCGCTCAACAGCCGCGGCACCATCTCCGCGGCCAGCTCTGGCGGCGCGTAATCGATCATGGTGGGTGCCAGCACCTCGAGCATCGAATAGGGGCCGGGCTCGGCGAGGCGACGACCCACGACCTCCTCGCCGACGATCGCGCGGAGCAGCGGGGGGCCACCGAGACCGCCGACCTCGACCGGCCAGCCGAACCGCATCCAGTCGGCATCGTAGAGCGCGCGGCTCACCCGGGCGAACTGCTGCATATGGGCCTGCAGCGAGTGGTCGGGCCCGGGAGTCAGATCGTTGTCGTCGAGCCAGGCGCGCAAATCGGTCCGGAACTGCTCGACATTCACCGCACTGTCGATTGGTCGGCTCCTTACGTCGCGGCTTGGGCCGCAGAGTCGCCGGCGGGACGCCCGATGGCGTGCGGGCGCCCGGAGTCGTGCACACCGCTGCGGCGGATGAAGGTCATGGCGCGGGTCTTGAGCCGCCATCCGTCCGCGGTGCGCAGATAGGTGTCGCGGTAGTAGCCGATCCGCATGTCGTGAGTGGCGTGGTCGATGAAACACAGTGGTTGAGTGCCGGTGGCCGCATCGCCGTCGAGGTCGACCGCCGCGGTTCCGGTGAGAAACAAGCCCTTCGGTGCCGCGGCCACCAATTCCGGAAATCGGTTCAGGCTGTAGGTCTCACCGAACGCGCTGTAGGTCCCGTCAGGGGTGAAGACAGCGACGAGGCCATCGATGTCCTCCTGGGTGATGGTCACCGCGTAGCGGGCGAGCAGTTGCTGGATCTCGACCAGGTCGTCAGTTCTGGTTGGCATAAACCTTGCCGCCTTTCATCACAAAGCTCACTTTTTGAGTAACCGTGATGTCTTCCAACGGGTTTCCCGGCACCGCGATGATATCGGCGAGCTGGCCTTGCGCCAGTCGGCCCCGGTCGGTGACGTTGATCAGCTCGGCTGCGGTGGTGGTAGCCGCCCTCAGCACTGCCAGCGGCGGCATCCCCCACTCGACCAGTGTGACAAGCTCATCGGCGTTCTTGCCGTGCGGGATTGCCGGGGCATCGGTGCCGACCGCGATTTTCACACCCGCGTCGTAGGCGGCCTTGATCGATGTTTCCGCCTTCGGGAACATCTCGGCGGCCTTGTCCTGTAACTCCTTTGGAGCGCGGGACACGTCCATCGCTTGGGCGAGCCTACGGGTGGTCACCAGGAACCGGTCGTTGTCGACCAGCATCTGGATGGCCTCGTCGTCCATCAGGAAGCCGTGTTCGATGCAGTCGATACCGCATGCAACCGCATGTTTGACCGCCTCGGCTCCGTGGGTGTGCGCGGCGACGCGTAACCCACGCCGATGCGCCTCGTCGACGATCGCGCGCAGCTCCTCATCCGAATAATGTTGTGCGCCAGCCTCGCCCGTTAACGACATCACGCCGCCAGAAACGCAGACCTTGATCAATTGGGCGCCATGCTTGATCTGGTAGCGCACTGCCTTGCGGATCTCGTCGACGCCGTTGGCAATGCCCTCTTCGACAGTGAGCTCCAGCGCGCCTGGCATGAAGGCGGCGAACATCGTCGGATCCAGGTGCCCGCCGGTGGGTGTAATCGCGTGGCCGGCCGGGACGATCCGGGGCCCGTCGACCCACCCCGCGTCGATGGCCTTGCCCAGCGCCACGTCGAGCAGGTAGCCGCCGGTCTTGACGAACAGGCCCAGGTTGCGCACCGTGGTGAACCCGGCGCGCAGCGTGCGTCGGGCGTTGCCGATTGCGCGCAGCACCCGCGTCGGCGGATCGTCCTGCACCTGAGACAGGCCGGGCGTCTCGCCACGACCGCCCATCAGCAGGTTGACCTCCATGTCCATCAGTCCAGGCAGCAGAATCGCCTCGCCCAGATCGATGACCTCGCCTTCCGGATCACCCCCGACACCGACGATCCGGTCGCCGTCGATCCGCACGATGCCGGGCCGAACGATCTCACCGGCGTCGACGTCGAGTAGTCCGGCGGCCTTGAGCGTCAACACCTGTCAGATCACCGGCTCGTGTGTCAGCTCCACCCAGGCCGCCCCGCTGTCGGGGACACGCGGTTGCTTCCATGCCTCGATCGGGAACGACACCATCACCAGTGACTGCATGATGTGCATAAGGCTCTTCGCGTCGTCGGGCAGATCATCCAGCGGGAACTTGTCGCAGTACTCGATCACGTCGTTCAGCTTCGGGAACGCGACGTCGTAGAACGCCTGCATCTCGGCCATCGTCGAGGCAAGCCGCTTGGCGTAGCGCTCGGGTTCGGTGGCCAGGTCCCAATCCAAATACGGCTCCAGAGCCGCGAATTCAGACGGTAGCGCCATTGTTCTGGTACTCCTTCACGTAGTCACCGGTCGTCTTGTGCAGATGACGGATCAAGACTTCCTGGTCGCACAGCAGGAACTCTTTGACGGCCCGGGTACCGATCATGGTCTGGGTCGCTTCCAGGGTGTTCGCGTCCTGCAGCGCGTACTCCTTGAAGGTCACCGCGGCCAATTCCTGGGCCAGGCGCTCCCGCGCGTTGCGCGGCGGAACGAAATACAGCGTGGATTCGAAGATGTGCTTGTCCACCGCGGTCGGCCAGTAGTGGTAGGTCAAAAACCAGCCCGGCTCCCAGATCAGCAGCATGAAATTCGGGTAGAACAGCCACGAGTCGATGCCCCACTGCGGCACCCGCTTGACGTTGACACCCGGCGGCAATTCCAGGTTTTCGATGATCTCCGGCTTGTCCCACGGACCGAACAACCCGCTGCGCAGCACCTGATCCAGCGGCTTGACCATGGACATGTCCGGCGGAGGCGCCTGACCACCCCAGGTCGACTGCAGGTTGTGCGGGCCGGCCAACTCGTAGTGCAACGCCTCGTACCCGAACTTCTGGATCTTGGCGGCTTCTTCCTTGGTGTACTGCCCCTGGTGCAGGATCGGCGCGTGATAGAACTCGACGAACGCGTCGATGAACAGCTTCCAGTTGCTGCCGACCTCGGCCCGGTAGGAGTAGGTCTCCGTCATCTCGCCGAAGGGGTAGCCCTCGATGCTCTTGGCCAGCGGTCCGAGGTAGTCGATCAGCGGTGCCGCGTTGTTGTCGAAGTTGATGAAGATGAAGCCTTCCCACACCTCGCAGCGCACAGCCGCCAGACCGTAGTTGCTCTTGTCGAGGTCGAAGAATTCTTCTTCCTGCTGGACGAAGGTGAGGTCGCCGTCCAGACTGTATCGCCAGGCGTGGTACTTGCAGGTGAACTGCCGGCAGGTGCCGGAGGTCTCCTCATTGGGAAAGTCGTTCCACACCAACTTGTTTCCGCGGTGCCGGCAGACGTTGTGGTACGCCTTGATCGAGCCGTCCTTGGTCTTGACGATGATCACCGACGTGCCCTTGCCGGCCGAGGGTAGCTCCCGGGTGAAGTAGCTGCCGGTGCGTGGCAGGCGGTTGATCCGGCCGACGTTGAGCCACTGCTTTCTGAAGATCGCTTCGCGCTCGGCTTCGAAGAAGGCGGGATCGATGGAGTCTGTGTAGTCGACGGGTGCGGTGCCCAGTTCGGGGTAGTTTTCTGTCCAGCTGCCGGCCGCCGGCTTAGGGAAGTGGGGCAATGTTCTTACCTCTCTTGTCAGTGCTGATCGGCGTTTTCGAGCTCTACGCCAAAAGTGTTGAAAGCCATGGCCAGCGTCGCGTAGCAGCCGACCGTGAAGATGAAGTCCATGCGCTGCTGGTCGTTGAGGCGCTCGCCGAGTGCAGCCCAGGTCTCGTCGGACAACTGTGACTTCTCTTCGAGTTCGTCGACCGCGGTGATCACCGCGCGGTCGAACGGGTCGGCGGCTTCGCCCCTTGTGACCGCGTCGATTTGCTCGTCGGTGATCCCTTCGTCCCTGGCCATTCTGACGTGGTGCGACCACTCGTACGCGCCCTGGCGCCGGTGCGCCACCCGGAGGATGGCCAGTTCCCGGATGCGGGCCGGCAGCGTGGACGACGTCAACAGGTGGACATTGAATCGGAGAAACGCCTTGGCCAACGCCGGGTGGTGAGCCAGCGTGGAAAGCGCGTTGTTGGTGTCCGCTCCACGCATTGCCGAGAGCGCCTGCTGGGTAGCCTCGTCCCACTGATCGGCGGGGAGCGGCTGCAGACGCATGCGCTGTCTCCTCTCGGCGTGCCCTCGACCACCTCTCGGTCAAGGAGAATCAGATTCTCATTTCTAACCAACAGAGTTGCACGAAACGCGCCCCTGGTCAATGCCGGCCTACCGGTCCAACGCAAGTCCGGACACTGTTTGGCTCATCCGGTTGCCGAGATGGCCGGCTACCGCCGATCCCGCCGGCGGCGGCCGTCGCCCGATCTGCCACGCCGGGTCCTACCTCATCGCATTGCCGCCCGGCGCGGGGCGCTTTGCCTGTGGGTTCGGCCCCTGGTCAGCCCGGTGTCAACCGCTTCAGCAACCGCTGGATGTTGATTCTCGCCTGGCGAGAAGATAGTTTTCATTTTAATGATCTTGGCACGGGACAGTGATTCGCCGAGGCTGTAATCGATCCGGTGGATCCGATGGAAGGGACGGCCATGAACAAAGAAGACATGATTCTGATCAGTGTCGACGACCACACTGTCGAGCCGCCGGACATGTTCAAGAACCACCTGGCGAAGAAGTATCAGGACGACGCGCCC
Organism: Mycobacterium sp. 1465703.0; assembly: GCF_001672975.1. Taxonomy (GTDB): domain Bacteria; phylum Actinomycetota; class Actinomycetes; order Mycobacteriales; family Mycobacteriaceae; genus Mycobacterium. Next base: position 10,800 of record NZ_LZKU01000297.1, on the reverse strand, counting down.
CGGCTGGTGCACAACGCCGATGGTTCGGACATGTGGAAGTTCCGCGACACCGTCATCCCCAACGTGGCGCTCAATGCGGTGGCCGGGCGGCCGAAGGAAGAGTACGGCATCGAGCCGACGGGGCTCGACGAGATTCGTCCGGGTTGTTACAACGTGGACGAGCGGGTCAAGGACATGAACGCCGGCGGTATCCTGGCCTCGATCTGCTTCCCGTCCTTCCCCGGTTTCGCCGGGCGGCTGTTCGCCACCGACGACAACGATTTCTCGATCGCGCTGGTGCAGGCTTACAACGACTGGCACATCGACGAATGGTGCGGCGCATACCCCGCGCGGTTCATCCCGATGGCGATACCGGTGATCTGGGACGCCGAGGCATGCGCCGCCGAGGTACGCCGGGTATCCAAGAAGGGTGTGCACGCGCTGACTTTCACCGAGAACCCGGCCGCCATGGGCTATCCCAGCTTCCACGACGAGTACTGGAACCCGCTGTGGAAAGCCTTGGTGGACACCGACACCGTGATGAACGTGCACATCGGTTCCTCGGGGCGGTTGGCCATTACCGCACCCGACGCGCCGATGGACGTGATGATCACGCTGCAGCCGATGAACATCGTCCAGGCCGCCGCCGACCTGTTGTGGTCGCGGCCCATCAAGGAGTACCCGGACCTGAAAATCGCGCTGTCCGAGGGCGGAACCGGCTGGATTCCCTACTTCCTGGAGCGCGCAGACCGGACCTTCGAGATGCACTCCGCCTGGACGCACCAAGACTTCAAGGGCAAGCTGCCCAGCGAGGTCTTCCGCGACCACTTCCTGACCTGTTTCATCAGCGACAAGGTCGGCGTGGCGCTGCGCAACATGATCGGCATCGACAACATCTGCTGGGAAGCCGACTACCCGCACAGTGACTCGATGTGGCCGGGTGCGCCGGAAGAGCTGTGGGATGTCTTGTCCATCAACAACGTTCCCGACGACGAGATCAACAAGATGACATACGAGAACGCCATGCGCTGGTACTCGTTCGACCCATTCACGCACATTGCACGCGAACAGGCGACCGTCGGTGCGCTGCGCAAAGCCGCCGAGGGGCACGATGTGTCCATTAAGGCCCAGGGCCACGGAAAGGACAACCGGAGCGGCTCGTCCTTCGCCGATTTCGCGGCCAACGCGAAAGCCCTTACCGGCAACAAGGACTGAACTACACGTCGCCGGAATGCAAGTGCGCCCGTGGCGGTCGCAAGCGCGGCGAAGCCGGGCGCCGCGGGCCGGCACCGACAGCCGGTGCATTTCGAAACGAAGGAGATTGAGCAGTGTCCGGCGCCGGAATGAACTTCGAGCTGACCGATGACCAGCAACTGATCCGTCGGTCAGTCGCGGAGTTGGCGCGGAAATTCGACGACCAGTACTGGATGGAAAAAGACCAGGCGCACGAATTTCCGACCGAGTTCTACCGGGCCATCGCCGATGGCGGCTGGTTGGGAATGACCATCCCAACCCAATACGGCGGGCATGGCCTCGGAATCACCGAGGCGACCATCTTGCTCGAGGAGGTCGCCAAGTCCGGCGGCGCCATGAACGCCGCCAGCTCGATCCACCTGTCGATCTTCGGCATGCAGCCGGTCGTGGTGCATGGCTCTGATGAACTCAAGGCCCGCACGTTGCCGGCTGTTGCGACCGGCGAGGTCCATGTCTGCTTCGGCGTCACCGAACCCGGTGCCGGGCTTGATACTTCACGCATCACCACGTTCGCCAAGCGCGACGGCGACCGCTACATCGTCAACGGACGCAAGGTCTGGATCTCCAAGGCGATGGAATCGGACAAGATTCTGTTGCTGACCCGCACCCAAAGCTACGACGAGGTCACCAAGAAGACCGACGGGATGACGCTGTTCCTCACCGATCTCGATCGCAGCCGCGTCGACATTCGCCCGATCCGCAAGATGGGCCGCAACGCCGTCAGTTCCAATGAACTGTTCATCGACAATCTCGAGGTTCCGGTCGAGGACCGGGTGGGCGAGGAAGGCAAGGGATTTCAGTACATCCTCGATGGCCTCAACCCGGAACGGATGCTGATCGCGGCCGAGGCTCTCGGCATCGGGCGGGTGGCGCTGGAAAAGGCGGTCAAGTACGGCAACGAGCGTGAAGTCTTCGGCCGGCCCATCGGCATGAACCAGGGTCTGCAGTTCCCGCTCGCCGATTCACTGGCCCGGCTGGACGCCGCCGAGTTGATGCTGCGCAAGGCCACCTGGCTCTACGACAACGGCAAACCCTGTGGGCGCGAGGCCAATACCGCAAAGTATCTCTGCGCCGATGCCGGCTTCACCGCCGCGGACCGGGCGCTGCAGACCCACGGCGGCATGGGGTACGCCGAGGAGTACCACATCACGCGCTACTTCCGTGAGGCGCGGTTGATGAAGATCGCGCCGGTCAGCCAGGAGATGATCTTGAACTTCCTGGGAGCCAACGTGCTGAAGTTGCCGAGAAGCTACTGAGGTCTAACGTAGGTTTGTTTCTCGCCGAACGTGCACCCAGAGCGACTTTTTTCATGATTTCTTCGCTCCAAGTGCGCGAGCGAGGGCACGAATCGATGGGAGCAGAAGGATGCGTGAAACAGTCATCGTCGAGGCCGTGCGGACGCCGGTGGGGAAGCGCAACGGCGCACTGTCCGGCATGCATGCCGCCGACCTGTCCGCGGTCGTCCTCAACGAACTCGTCGAACGCACCGGCATCGGTCCCGAGGTCATCGATGACGTGGTCTGGGGTTGTGTGTCCCAGGTGGGCGACCAGTCCAGCAACATCGGCCGCTACGCGGTCCTGGCCGCCGGGTGGCCCGAGACCATTCCGGGTACAACCGTCAACCGCGCCTGCGGCTCCAGCCAGCAGGCGCTCGACTTCGCCGTGCACGCAGTGATGTCAGGCCAGCAGGACGTCGTCGTGGCCGGCGGTGTCGAGGTCATGAGCCGCGTTCCGCTCGGTTCGGCGCGGGCAACCGGCATGCCCTATGGGCCGAAAGTCCTTGCCCGTTACGACGACTTCTCCTTCAACCAGGGCTTGTCGGCGGAGATGATCGCCAAGAAGTGGGGATTCTCCCGCACCCGGCTCGACGAATTTTCGGTCGAATCCCACCAGCGGGCCGCCGCGGCTCAGGACGGCGGCGCATTCACCGGCCAAATCGTGCCGGTGTTCGTCGACGGAGCCGACAGCAACGTCCTCACCGCCGACGAGGGCGTGCGGCGCGCTAGCACCGTCGAAAAGCTGGGCACGCTCAAGCCGGCCTTCGCTGAGGACGGCGTGATTCATGCCGGCAACTCCTCGCAGATTTCCGACGGCGCGGCCGCACTGCTGGTGACCACCGCCGAGATGGCCGTTGAGTTGGGTCTGACCCCGATCGTGCGGTATCTGGCGGGCGCGGTGACCGGAGCGGACCCGGTGCTGATGCTCACCGGCCCCATCCCGGCGACCGAGAAGGTGCTGAGCAAGGCCGGCGTCGCTCTGTCCGACGTGGGCGTCTTCGAGGTCAACGAGGCGTTCGCGCCGGTGCCGCTCGCGTGGCTGGCGGAAACCGGGGCGGACCTGCAGCGGATGAATCCGCTGGGCGGCGCCATCGCGCTGGGACACCCGCTGGGCGCCTCCGGGGCGGTACTGATGACGCGCATGGCACACCACATGCGCGACAACGGGATTCGGTACGGGCTGCAGACCATGTGCGAGGGCGGCGGCACCGCCAACGCCACGCTCGTTGAGCTGGTGAGCTAACGCCGGCGGCCTGACGCACAGAGAAAAAACCGGCACCGCGTGACCCTTGTCACAGCGGCCAAACTAACCTACTGTGTGTTCACTAGGTTGGTTTTCCGGTTTCGGTACCGGTGGTTTTCGAGGAGTTTTGGGTGCCCGTCGCACGGCGATACGACACGCTTCTCGCCAAGGGCGAGGACCGCAAGCAGCGGATCCTCGGCGTCGCGCAACGCCTGCTCACCCGCAACGGCTGGCGTAGCACCACGCTCGCCCAGATCGCCGGCGAGGCTGGGGTGACGCCCGCGGGGCTGCTGCACCACTTCGAATCCAAGGAGCAGTTGCTGCATGCCGTGCTGGATGCTCGTGACCTCGACGACGACACCCATGCCGACCGGACCGGCGACCTGTTCGACCAGATCGCCGCGGTCGCGGACCGATTTCATCGGGCTCCCGAGCTGGTGGGCACATTCACGGTGCTGCTGGTCGAAAACATCCTTCCCGACGCTCCGCTGCACGACCGGATGCTGGCCAGGCACCGGGCCGCGACCGACATCGTCGCCGATCTCATCCGGCGTGGTCAGGCAGATGGCCGGTATCGCGAAGACATAGACCCCGCCGTCAAGGCAGTAGAAATCCTCGCCTTCGTCCACGGAATGGAAACCACATGGTTACTCGATCCTTCGATACCGCTAACCGAGGTGTTCAAGCAGTACGCCGAGACACTGGCGCGCGACTTCGCGCCACCGAAGAAATCCGTGACGGCATGAGATACCGGCTCGACGTCGTCACCGCCACCGTCGTCGACGTGGTGAGGTTCGCCGGCGGCTGGATCTTCGACCGGTCGATGGCCGGGTGGGACGTCACCGTGCTGGTCGCCGACCACCCCGACGACCGGCCGTTGCAGATCGTCGGCGCCCAGGTGCTCGACCTCGAAGAGGCTCTGGCGTCGGTGCAATCGCGGCCCCGTCCGCAGGCCCTGGCGGCCGCGGCAGACCTGTTCGGGTGTGACTCGAGGGTGCGTCAGGGCGTGCTGCATGCCCTCGATCAGGGCGTCACCGAGGTCACGCTGTGGGGGGAGAACTGGCCGTCGGAGCTCGACGACAGTGTCGGCCTGGTGCAGCACCAGCTGAGCATGGCCGCGCGCACATTCAAGGCCCAGGCCCTGACGGCCGCGGCGGCGCCTGATGCCCCGATCGGTCACGTCGAGACGTTCCGTAGCGGGCTGCTGGCGTGGCCATCGGTCGCCGCTGATCTGATTCCCGCCAGTTGAGCGCCGCGACCTTATAGGCTGCGCATCTCCGACGCGCGCTTTACGGCGTGCGAGGGCCCGCTCGTTGACTGCCACCATGCCATATGGAAATGTAATACTCATCTGCGAGAGGCGCGTTCTCACTTGCCGAGATTCAAGGAGCAGAAGATGGCAGACGACATCACCGAGCTGGACTTCTTCCGCGGCAGCGAGCTGATCGGCGACCCGTACCCGTACTACGAGGCGCTGCGGCAGAAATGCCCGGTGACTCCGGAAAAGCACCACGGCGTCACCATGGTGACGGGCTGGGACGAGGCCTGCGCGGTGTTGAACGACGCGGAGACATGGTCGTCGTGCATCTCGGTGACCGGACCGTTCCCGGGATTCCCGGTATCCCTGGAGGGTTTGGGGGACACGGACATCACCGAGCTGATCGAAGAACATCGCGACGAGCTGCCGTTCAGCGACCAGCTGCCCACCCTCGACCCGCCGACGCACACCAACCACCGCTCGCTGATGATGCGGCTGATCACCCCTAAGCGCCTCAAGGAGAACGAGGACGCCATGTGGGTGCTGGCAGACCAGGTGCTCGACGACTTTCTCGCGCCGGGGCACGGCGAATGGATCAAAGGCTTCGCGAGCCCGTTCACCCTACTGGTCATCGCCGACCTGCTGGGCGTGCCGATGGAGGACCGCGACAAGTTCGTCAAGGGCATCGCCGAGCATGCCGGCGGCGGCGTTGGAGGCACCAAGGGATCCCTGGCCCACAGCCCGCTGGAATTCCTCTACGGTCTTTTCTCCGACTATGTCCGGGACCGCCGCAAGGCGCCCCGCGACGACGTGCTGACCGGCCTGGCCACCGCCACCTACCCCGACGGTTCGACTCCCGACGTCGAGGACGTGGCGCGCGTCGCCAGCAACGTCTTCTCGGCGGGTCAGGAGACCACCGTGCGTCTGCTGGGTGCGGCCGTGCAGACGCTGGGAGAGCGCCCCGACATCCAGGCGCAGCTGCGCAGGGACCGCAGCCTGATCCCCAACTTCATTGAGGAGTCGCTGCGCCACGAGAGCCCGGTCAAGGGCGACTTCCGGTTGAACCGCAGGCCGGTCAACGTCGGCGGGGTCGACCTGCCCGCCGGCACCACCGTGATGATCGTGCAGGCCGCCGCCAACCGCGATCCCCGCCGCTTCGAAGACCCCAGCACGTTCGACCCGGCCCGCAAGAACGCGCGCCAGCACATCTCGTTCGGACGCGGAATTCACAGCTGCCCGGGTGCGCCGCTGGCCCGCGCCGAAACCCGGGTGGCAATCGAGCGGCTGCTCGACCGCACCACTGACATCAGGATCAACGAGGACATTCACGGACCGGCGAATGACCGCCGCTACCACTATGTTCCGACCTACATCCTGCGTGGCCTGACCGAACTACACCTGGAGTTCACGCCGACATGAAGGTTTGGGTAGACGATCAACGGTGTCGCGGTCACGGCATGTGTCTCACGCTGTGCCCCGACGTGTTCAGCCTCACCGACGACGGTTATGCCGAGGCAATAGATTCCGATGTCCCAACGGAATTGGAGTCGGCCGCCCACGAGGCCATCCAGTGCTGTCCCGAGCAGGCGATCAGCGAGAAGTAACCAAATACACCGGCGAATAGGGAGATTCTTCAGTGGCTAACGGGCCAAAAGGATATGTCATCCTGACCGAGAAGATCAAAGATCCGGAAGGCATGAAGGCTTATGCCCAAGCTGCCGGGTCAGCGATGAGTGGTGCCACCATCCTTGCGGTGGACACCGCGCCCAATGTCATTGAAGGCGACTGGCATGGCGACCAGACCGTCGTATTGGAATTCGAGTCGGTGGATGCGGCCCGGGAGTGGTACGAGTCCGAGGGCTACCAGAAGGCGGCGAAACTGCGGCAAGAAGCGGCCGACTGCAACGCGGTCATCCTCTCGGGATTCTGATCGCAGTTACTCTCCGACGATGGAGATTGCCTGCCGCGGGCATTGACGGACGGCCTCGCGCACGTCCGCCTCGTTCTCCGGGGTGACTTCTTCCTGATGCACCGTCAGCATGTCGTCGTCGCCGAGTTCGAAGATGTCGGGGTTGATCCCCATGCAGACGCCGTTGCTCTCGCAGAGCCCCCAGTCGACTTCGATTTTCTTCGTCATCGTGGCCCCTTTTATCGAAGTACCTTGACGGGCACGTTCTTCCAGCCCGCCACGTTTTGCATGTTGACCCGCTTGCACCCAGCCCAGTCGACCTCGTAGCGCGGCATGAAGTCGAGCAGTCGCTCCAGCGCGATCCTGCTTTCCAGCCGGGCCAGCGCGGCACCCAGACAACTGTGAATCCCGTACCCGAGTCCGAGGTGCTGCGCCTCGGTCTGGTCACGCTCGATGTCGAATGTGTCGGCGTCGGTGAACGCGTCCGGGTCGCGGTTTGCCGCGGCGCCGCAGAGGAATACCGGTTTGCCCGGCGGGATGACGCCGCCACTGACGTGCGCCTCTTTGAGGGTGTAGCGGACGTTGTACTGCACCGGACCCTCGTACCGCAGTAGTTCCTCGACCGCGCCGGGGATCTTGTCGCGATCCTCCTGCAACTTCTGCCACTGGTCGGGGTGATTGGCGAAGATGACCGCCGCGTTGCCCATCAGTTTGGTGACGGTCTCGGCACCCGCGCCGCCCAGAAGGGTTGCGAACCCGCAGATCTCGATGTCGTCGAGCTTGCGCAACTCGCCGTCTTCGCCGGGGATCTCGGCCGCGATCAGCCGGCTGATCATGTCGTCCTGCGGCTCCTGGCGCCGCTCTTGGACCAGGCTGAAGTAGTACATCGCCGTGTCGATGTTGGCCTGCAAGCCGGCTTCACTGACCTCGATCTGCCCAGGTTCGTGATGCAGGCTGGTGTCGATCCAGTGCCGGACTTGCTGCCGGTATTCCTCCGGCACACCGGCCATCCGGGTGATGACCTCCACCGGGAACGGACCGGAAAAGTCCTGCACTACGTCGAAGTTGTCCGAGTCGACGGCGCCCAGATACTTGTCGATCACCTCGATGATCGTCTCGCGCTGCGATTGAATCGCCCGGGGAGTGAAGGCCTTGTTGAGCAGGCTGCGCATATGGCGGTGTTCAGGCGGATCCATGAAAATGATCGACTTCTGCTCGGGGGATATGCCCCGGCGCACCATGGCCAGGTCGCAGCCGCGGGCCGACGAATACGTCTCGAAGTCCTTGAACGCGGCCGACACGTCTTCATGGCGGGTCAGGGCGTAAAAGTCCTCTTTCTCGTCGTAATACAGTGGCGTTTCCTCGCGCATCCGCCGATAGATGTCGAACGGGTTGTTGAAGTAGTCCTCGGAGTACGGATCGAAGACGACCTTCGCTTTTGTCACTGCATCCTCCTCAACGGCGAGGTTGGGCTGAAACCTTTACAGCGGAGTCACTGACTGTAACGCTAACGGTAATACCTTCGTGACGAACCGGAAAGACCAAAACGCCGCAATTCCAGCTCCATCGTTGTCGTACCGGTTTCGGGTCTGCGCAGACTCGACAGAGTTGACGGGGCCGTCAACAAAAGTCGCTGGACGAAGGGTCGCGCTAGGGGGCGTCGGGTGTCGATGCCGACGGATATCTTTACCTCACAGATCGTGTTGCGCGCATGATCATTTCCGGCGGGGTGAACATCTACCCACAAGAAATAGAGAACGTGCTCATCACCCACCCACTGGTCGCGGATGTGGCGGTCATCGGTGTGCCTGACGACGATATGGGTGAAGCCGTCAAAGCCGTTGTGCAACTCGTCGATCGCGTGGAGCCGAACGACCGATTGGCCGCACAACTGATCGACTACTGCCGCCCGCAATTAGCGACATACAAATGTCCGCGCAGCGTCGATTTCGTCGACGAACTGCCACGCGATCCAAACGGCAAGCTGTACAAGCGCCTGCTACGCGACCGGTACTGGTCGGATCATGAATCTCGGGTCATTTGACGCACCGCGCCGATGGCCTCGATGGCGTCGTCCAGCGCGCCGAGATTGGTGTCGAGTTCTGCCGCTATGCCCCGGACCACCGCCACGTCCTTGGCCACGAACTCACCGGTCCTTTCGATGAACGATGCGATGGAACCGCCCGCTGCGGCCAGGTTCAGCACGCGACTGGTCGCGCTGCCGTGCACCAGAGCGGTCAACAACGTCGATTCCGGCACACCGAGCCGCTCGCCGAGCCTCATTGACTCGGCCAGTAGCCCGATCTGCGCCGCGAACAGTGCGTTATTGACCAGCTTCACCGTCTGGCCGGCACCGGCCGGCCCGACGTGCAGCATGGGATCCGCATAGCAATCCAGCAGCGGTCGCACTCGGTCGACAGCGCGGTCGGCGCCACCCACGAACACCGTGAGCCGGCCTGCCGCGATGTCGTGCGGGCCTCCGCTGACCGCAGCGTCGATGACGTCAATGCCGTTGGCGTGCTGAGCAATTGCCGCGATGGTGTCCGGGTTCGCGGTGGTGTGCACCACCAACGTCGAACCGGCCCGCATCGCGGAGAGCAATCCGTCGGCCAAGCAGATCTCCCGCACCTGTGCGTCGGTGAACACACACAGCACCACCGCGTCGGCGTTTGCAGCGGCATCCACCGCATTGCTGACAGCCCGCGCGCCCAGTTGCTCGACGTCGCTGCGCTTTTCGTCGGTCCGGCCCAGGACTCGGATGTCGTGACCGGCTGCGACCAGACGACCCACCATGGGGCGGCCCATCCGCCCCGCACCGATGAATCCGACTCTCACCGGACCCTCATCGAGGATGATCCATCAGGGCCAGCGCCGCGTCGGCCGCATCGAGCACCGCCCCGCCGCTGGCCCCGGCGTGGTCGGCAAGGTCGACCACCAGGCGGACATCCTTTTGCAGCAACCCTCCGGCAACACCGGCCAGCCGGTCCAGGCCGCCGATACCGCCAAGGGCATTGAGCGCAAAGCTGTTTCCACTGCTGCGCGAGACCACCTCGGTCAGACGTTCCGGCTCGACGCCCAGCGCGCCGGCCAGTGACAGGGCGCTGGCCGCCGTGGCCAGGTTGGCGGTGAACAACAAATTGTTGAGCAGCTTGGTGGTCTGTCCGGAACCCAGCTCGCCGAGGTGGACCACGGGATCGGCATAGGTTTCGAAGACCGGACGGCAGCGCTCGACAATGGCGGTGTCGCCGCCGACCATCACCAGCAGCCGGCGTTCGGCGGCCGCCCCACCCCCTCCGCTCACCGGCGCGTCGATGACCGAAATACCCGCAGAGACAGCCTTCTTCGCAAGCTCTCGGCAGGTGTTCGGATGCACCGTGCTGTGTACGGCGATGACACTGCCGGGCTTCATCGCCGACAGCAATCCGTGTTGGCCGCAAGCGAGTTCGTCGACGTCGGCATCGCCGACCACGCAGAGGCAGACCAGATCGCTGGCTGCGGCGAGTTCGGCCACCGATGCCGCGGTCTGCGCCGCGGTATCGGCGAACGGCTCAAGGGCTTCCGGCCGGCGCGCCCACAATGTGGTGGGGTAGCCTTCCTCGACGATCCGACGTGCCATGGGCCCGCCCTGACTGCCCAACCCGATGAACCCGACGTGCATCAACCGGCCTCCAGATCGGATTCGGTGTTCGTCACACGTTCAGGCACGCATTCCCGCACGAAATCAAGAACTTTCGAGTGGTAGTCGGGGGCGGCGTGGCTGAGGCTGATGTTGTGCGCGGCGTCCGGTTGTCGATGGACGCTGAACCGCGGCGCCCCGGCGAACAGTGTGCCGATCTCGGTCACCGCCGCATCGTCGGTCTGCCAGACCTTTTCGTGCTCG
>NZ_LZKU01000296.1 GCF_001672975.1 Mycobacterium sp. 1465703.0 | reverse complement strand
ATGCGCAGATCAATCAGCAGAACCAACGAGACCTGCTGTTGATGGAGTCCATCGCGATTCCGCTCAGCTTCGCGGTACTGGTCTGGGTGCTCGGCGGAGTTGTAGCGGCGGCGCTGCCCATTGTCCTGGGCGCATTGGCCATTGTCTGCACCATGTCGGTACTGCGGCTGATCAGCGCTGTCACCGATGTATCGGCCTACGCGCTGGACCTCAGCATCGCCATGGGGCTCGCCCTGGCGATCGATTACAACCTGCTGATCATCACCCGCTACCGCGAAGCTGAGCGGAATCGCGATGGACTCCATCAACAGCAGGTCTCGTTGGTTCTGCTGATTGATCTGCGCATACGCCACGGCCATGCCGCCGGCACGCACGGTGACGCCGTCGCGATCGTGCACCAGATCCTTGGTCAACCTGCTGGCGTACTTCTGCGCGTCGTTTTCCCCGCCCCTCAGGCCGGCCACGATCATGCCGGACTTGTTGTCCTTGCTCACCAACTGGGCAGCGGCAGCGGGCGGCGAGGTCCACGCCGAGGAGACGTTCAGCACCCACGGTGTCCGTTTCAGCTGGTCGGTGATGTCGATGCCGACCCGGCTAGCCTGATCGCTGCGCACACCGGCGGGCGCGGTCACCACGATCAGCATCTGCTGATCGGTCTGGTTGAACTTGTCCCGAAGGGTCTCGGTCGCCCGGGAAGACTCCGAAGTGGCGTCTTGAAAGCCGCCGCCGGAAAGGCCGTTGACCACCGGGAGCCCGAAAATCGCAGCCCCCAGCAGGATCAGCACGGCGATCCCGATGATGCGGCGGGGCGCGGCGATGGCAAGCCTGGTGATTACTCGCAGCATGGCGTATCGCCTACCCGAAACCACCTCGTTTGACCCGCCCGGTGTCGAATTGCTCACAGCACCCGTATTCGTGGCGATTTGCCCGATTTCGGATCGAGGTTTGACGGTCTGGCACCCGGGTATCGAAATGTAAAAGCGCACGCGGTACGTGGGTTCGGTGTGCGCAGGGCCGGTTTGCCTGGGTTACAAGCGGATTGGATGCGCAATGAATGACAACGGCACCACTATTCGGCACCCAACCGAGGACGAGTGGCAGGCGGTGTTTGAAAATCAGGCGCGCACATTCGGGGATCCGGTCGGTCCGGAAGACCTCGAGGCCTGGAAACGCCGAGTCAACCTCGACGACATTCTGATTGCCGAGGACGTTTCCGATCCGGAACATCCATTTCTGGTGGGGACCTCCATCATCTACCGCGCACAGCTCACTGTGCCGGGTGGCGCCGGCCTGCGAGCCGCATGGCTGACGATGATCGCTGTCGCGTCAACACATCAGGGCGGAGGACTGTGGGCGCAACTGAGCTCCAAAGGGCTCGGAATACTGTTGGACCGCGGTTATCCGATCGTCTGCGGCGTTCCGACCCAGACCGCGATATACGACGGTTTCGGTGCCGGCGTGTCTACCTACAGCCACACCTATTCCATCGACCGCCGCTTTGCGAAATTGCGAGCCGCGCCGAGCAGCATTCGTGCCCGAGAAGTCAACGTTGCCGAGGCACGACATCACTTGCCGGCGATTTACGAAAGATGGTGCGCCGCAACGCATGGCGCGATCCGCCGGGACGATGCGTGGTGGGCCGACTATCTGGAAGACCGACCAACCCAGCGCGGCAACGGATCTGCGCTGCATTACACGATCCATCCCGACGGCTTCCTCACCTATCGGGTCGTCGGCTCGCGCCAGCACGCGTTCCGGCCGCCGCTCGGCACCGTGGTCGTCGAGGACTTCTGCCCTGTCACCGACGAGTCCTACACCGAGTTGCTGCAGACGCTGTTGGTGTTGGAGATGTTCTACCGAGTTGAGATCGACGTGCCGCCGGATGATCCACTGCCGCTCAAACTCGTCGACCAGCGCGCCGCCGAGCTCAAGGGCACCAGCGATTTCCTGTGGGTGCGGATCAACGACATTCCCGAAGCGCTCGGCGCCCGCAGCTACGCCGCGGACGCCGACATCGTGCTGGAGGTCACAGATCCGCTCGGCCTGGCGGGCGGACGTTTCCAGGTGCAGACTCGCGGTGGCGCCGGGAAGTGCACGCCGCATGACGAGCCCGCCGACATCGAGATCGGTCTGGCCGACTTGGCCACCGTGTACATGGGGGCGCACCGGGCGTCCCAGCTTGTCCGGGCCGGCCGCATCACCGAAGTGCGTCCGGGCGCGTTGCGCGAGTTGGACGCTGCCTTCAGTACCGACCGGGCACCCTTCTGCGGCACCCTGCTGTAACGCTCAACAAACGACATCGGTTGCATCACAACTTCTTTGGCGTCGATGACGAAACTGCACAGCAACGTCTGCGATGACGTCCCGGCGATTGCCACCGCCGGCGGTTATCCTGTACAGAGGTCGGGATTTCACTCCGTAGCGCAACGCCTGTTATTGTCGCCTACGCGGTCTCGACCGACCACAAGCGCCGTTAGCTCAGTTGGTAGAGCAGCTGACTCTTAATCAGCGGGTCCGGGGTTCGAAACCCTGACGGCGCACCAGCTCACCGGATAGGTCATTATTCGGTAGCGCCAATGCGTCAATCACTTTGCCAAAAGCCTCGCGAGTCCTACCATCTTTGCGTCGGGGTTTTTCAAAGGGGACTTGTGAAAACTGAGCTGAAGTGGGTCGAACCCTACGAGGGCCACTTCCATGCCAACATCGACGACCGCAGCGAGTACCGAGTCCACGTGGTCTCGACGGGCGGCTTCCGCGCCGAACGGGTCGATGACGGCTTCGTGCACCACGATCTGGGCCGGGCCGCCACCGCCGTGCAGGCGCGGGCGATCTGCCAGGACCTGCACACCCGGACTTTGCGGCGTGCGGCGTGGGAGGCGTACATGGCCGAGAACGATCCGCCGGGCTGGGAGTAGCCACAACCCCGCCGCGGGACTCAACAACCATTTGCCGCCGTATCCCCTCGCGCATGCCCGTCTTGCAGGTAATTTCTTGCTGGCATCGATTGGCGCCAGGTGCGCCGACAGGCCCCCTGAGACAAGCTGCGTCGAAGGAGCTGCAATGGGGTTCATCCGGCCCAACCTGCCCGTCGTCGACATGGCCGAGTGGAACACCCGCTCCCGCGCCGAACGGATTGTGCCGATGGCACGCCACATCGCCGAGCACGGATTCGGCACGCCGCTGGTGATGCACGTGATGTACGGCGTGAAGATCGCGCTGTACATCCTCGGCGGTTGGCTCTTCGCATGGTCGACCCGGGGCATCGGCGGCTTCACACAGGTCAGCACGTGGTGGTCGGAGCCGATCGTGTTCCAGAAGGCCGTGCTCTACACGATGCTGTTCGAAGTCATCGGCCTCGGCTGCTGCTTCGGACCGTTGGCCGGCCGCTATTTTCCGCCGATGGGTTCGATCCTGTACTGGCTGCGACCCGGCACCATCCGGTTGCCGCCCTGGCCCGACCGCGTGCCGTTGAGCAAGGGCAGCAACCGGACACCCTTCGACGCGCTGCTGTACGGCATTCTGCTGTTGCTGCTGGTGTCCGCGCAGCTATCCGATGGCAGTGGGCCAATCCCGGCTCTGGACACCGAGATCGGCGTGCTGCCGTGGTGGCGGACGGTCGCGATTCTGGCGGTCCTGGCGGTGCTCAGCTTGCGCGACAAGGTGATCTTCCTGGCCGCGCGCGGCGAGGTGTATGCACCGCTGGCGCTGACATTTCTGTTCGCCGGGTCCGACATCGTCGTCGGGGCCAAGGTCGTGTTCATGGTGATCTGGCTGGGCGCGGCGACGTCGAAGCTGAACAAGCACTTCCCGTTCGTCATCTCGACCATGCTGGCGAACAATCCGTTCATCCCGTCCGGGCCGCTGAAGCGGTCGATGTTCAAGCATCACCCCGACGACCTGCGGCCCAGCGCGCTGGCGGGTTTCATCGCACACTTCTCGACCGCGGTCGAGGGTCTGGTACCGCTGGTGCTCCTCTTCTCACACGGCGGCTGGCCGACGGCCATCGCAGCGTTTGTGATGATCGTCTTCCACCTGAACATCCTGCTGGCCTTCCCGATGGGCGTGCCGCTGGAGTGGAACGTCTTCATGATCTTCGGGGTGCTGTGGCTGTTCATCGCGCATGCGCGCCTGGGGTTGTCGGATATCGCCAACCCGTTGCCGATCGCCATCCTGTTTGCAGTGATGGCCGGGACGGTCGTCCTCGGGAATCTCTACCCGCGCAAGGTCTCGTTTCTGCCCGGCATGCGGTACTACGCCGGCAACTGGGACACCACGCTTTGGTGTGTACGGCCGTCGGCCGACGAGAAGTTCCGCGTCGGCTCGCGTGCGCTGGGGCCCATGCAACACCTGCAGCTGGAGCGGTTGTACGGCAGCAAAGAGGAAACCCTGATCCCGCTGCACCTGGCCCTCGCATTCCGGGGCATGAACACTCACGGGCGCGCCCTGCTCACCCTGGCGCACCGGGCGATGGCCGACTACGACGAGGACGACTACAACCTGTGTGAGGGCGAAGTCCTGTGCGCAATGGTTCTGGGCTGGAACTTCGGCGACGGGCACATGCACAACGAGTGCCTGATCGAGGCGCTACAGCAGCGGTGCGACTTCGAACCGGGCGAGGTGCGCGTCGTCATCCTCGATGCCCAGCCCATCCACCAGCAGCGGCAGGAATACCGGCTGGTCGATGCGGCGACCGGCGAATTCGAACGCGGCTACTGCGAAGTCGACGACATGGCCACCAACCAGCCCTGGGCCGACGACATCCCGGTGTATGTCCAGACCGGGCGAGTCAGCGATTCCTGACCCGACGCACCGCCACCACCACGACCAGCGCCCCGACGCCGGCTAGGGACGCGATCACCACGGGCTTCTGCACGAACCCGATCACCCGGGCCTTGAGGTCATCGGCGAGGCGACGCGGGTTGGCCCGCTCGGCAAGTGAGTCGACGGTCGCCGCCAGCTGGTCACGAGCGACGTCGATGTCTTGCTTGATGGCTTCGGGGTCCCGGTCCGCCACTGTGTCCTCCAACTGAGCCTCGTGCACCTGAGGAACTACCCTAGTGCCGATGCTTTGGTGAACCGAAAGGGGAAGCACCTTGACTGAGACGACGCGGCTTGCGCCGGGCGACAAAGCGCCTTCCTTCAGCCTGCCCGACGCCAACGGCAAGAAAGTGTCGCTGGCCGACTACAAGGGACGCCGTGTCGTCGTGTACTTCTACCCGGCCGCCTCGACGCCGGGGTGCACCAAGCAGGCGTGCGACTTTCGGGACAGCCTGGCCGAACTCAACGGCGCCGGCCTCGACGTCATCGGCATCTCCCCCGACAAGCCGGAAAAGCTCGCCAAGTTCCGGGATACCGAGAAGCTGACGTTCCCGCTGCTGTCCGATCCCGAGCGCAAGGTTTTGACGGCCTATGGCGCTTACGGCGAGAAGCAGATGTACGGCAAGACGGTCACCGGCGTCATCCGCTCCACGTTCGTGGTCGACGAGAAGGGCAAGGTCGAGGTCGCCCAATACAACGTGAAGGCCACCGGGCACGTCGCCAAGCTGCGCCGCGACCTGTCCGTCTAGCCGATGACGGCGGCTTCTGCGTACTCGGTGATGGGCCGAGCTATCCCCTGTTCGTCGCAGACCCGCTGCAGCTTCTCCAGCGTCTCGTCGATCCCCGGTCCGAGTCGACTGCCGGGCGTAAAGGTGGCCGGAAGGTGTTGCATGCCCTGGATCACGCCGATCGTCGGGTAGTGCACGGTGCCCTCGGGGTCGCAGCGGTAGTCGGGCATCCGATCGAGCACCGCCATGAGCATCGACTTGAACACGATGCGCGCGACGTTGGACCCTATGCAGCGGTGGATACCGAGCCCAAAGCTGAAGTGCCGGTTGTTCTTGCGGCTCAGGTCTAGTCGATTCGGATCGGGAAACACCGCGGGGTCGCGGTTGGCCATCGCCCAGGACAACCACAAACGATCGCCCTCCTTGAACTTCGTGCCCGCAATCTCGAGGTCGGCGGCGATGGTGCGACCGTCGCCGGGAGCGGGCGTGAAGTAACGCAGGAATTCCTCGGTCGCCGAGTCGAGCAGCGTTTCCCGATCGCGCCTCAGCAATTCGCGCTGCTCGTGATTTTCGCCCAGCCATTCCAAGGCGTGTGCGGTCAGGGCCGTCGTCGTATCGAAACCTCCGCCGATGATCAAGCTGAGCATTCCGAGCAGTTCGGCGTCGGGGGCGGGTTCGCCGTCGATCTGCAGGCGCGCCAACGCGTCCACCAGGCCGGGGCGTGGGTTATCCCGGATCTCCAGGAGGTGGTTGAACAGGTCCGCTACCATCGCCATCGTCTGCTCCAAAACCCTTGGGGCATCAGGGGAATCGGCGGGCGTGTACACGCCGGCGTGGGCCGGCTCGCAGTAGAGCTGCCACTTCTTCAGCGGAACGCCCATGATCGCCAGAGTCAGGACGGCGGGCACGACGTTCGCGAGATCGTCGACGAAGTCGATTCGCCCCACTTCGATTTTCTCGTCGATGCTCGCCCGCACGATCTCGTCGACAAACGGCTTCCAGCGTTTGACGGCTGCCGGCGACAGATAGGGGTTCAGGATGCTGCGGTAGGCGGAGTGCTCGGGTTCGTCCATCTCGAGCATGCCGCCACGGACGCCGGTGCCCTGCGGCAGCGTGGGAATGGTGATGCCCTTGTAGCCGGTGCCATCGCCGGTCACGTCGTGGTCGTTGGACACCTGCGGGCAGCGAGCGAGTTCGAAGACTTCCCGGCTGCCCGCGGCCACCCAATGCCCGTCGTAGGTGTCGGTCCACGCCACCGGGCACCTGGCGTGCATCTCCTCGGTGATCTCGGTGAACCGTTCGCGGTACTCCGGGGTGTGGCGATCAAAGTGGTAACGGTTGGTCTTGCCGGCCTTATCTGGCTTGCCGGTCAGGGTGTCTTCCGTAGTCACCGTGGCCTCTCCTGCTACGAGTGGCTGCCTCTAAAGCAGTATGCAACGAGACGGTCGGTCTACAAAGGCAATCTGGGGTCGAGTTTCTGGCTTAGGCCAGGTTGGCGAGCAGCAGGGCCTCGCTGATCGCCGCACGTTCCAGCACTCCCAGGTGCAGACTCTCGTTGATGCTGTGCGCCTGGGTGGCGGGGTCCTCCACGCCGGTGACCAGAATCTTTGCTTGCGGGAACGCGACGGCGAACTCGGCGATGAACGGAATCGACCCGCCCATGCCCATGTCGATCGGATCGGCACCCCACGCCTGCCGAAACGCCGCGCGGGCGGCGTCGTAGACCGCTCCGCTGGCCTCGATGGCATAGGGCTCACCGATGTCACCGCAGGTGACACTGATCTGCGCACCCCACGGGGTGTGGTTTTGCAGGTGGGTGGTCAATGCATCCAGGTGTGCAGCGGCGTCGCCGCCGGGGGCCACCCGCATGCTGATCTTGGCCCGTGCCCGTGGGATCAGCGTGTTCGACGCCTTCTCGATCGGCGTGGTGTCGATGCCGATCACCGTGATCGCGGGTTTGGCCCACAACCGTTGCGGCACTGAGCCAGAGCCGATCTCGGCTACACCGTCGAGCAGACCGGAGTCGGTGCGGGCGCGCTCCGGCGGGTAGTCGGGGTAGTTCAGCGCGGTGATGTCCGTCTGGTGCAGGCCGTCGACCGCCACATTGCCGTCGTCGTCATGCAGACTGGCCAATAGTCGCACCAGGACGCTCAGCGCGTCGGGCACCACCCCGCCCCACAGGCCGGAGTGCAACCCGTGGTCGAGGGTGGCGACCTCGACCACGCAGTCGACCAGGCCGCGCAGCGACACGGTCAGCGCCGGGACGTCGGTGCCCCAGTTGTCCGAGTCGGCGATCACGATCACGTCGGCGGCGAGCGTCTCGCGATGCGCGGCAAGCAATTGGCCGAGCGACGGTGACCCGGATTCCTCTTCGCCCTCGACAAACACCGTCACACCCACTGGCGGCTGTCCGCCGTGCGCCCGAAACGCCGCCAAATGTGTTGCGATACCGGCCTTGTCGTCAGCAGTGCCGCGACCATAGAGCCGCCCGCCACGTTCGGTCGGTTCGAAGGGCGGCGACACCCATTCGCTGCGGTCGCCTTCGGGCTGCACGTCGTGGTGGGCGTACAGCAGCACTGTCGGTGCGCCGGGCGGCGCGGGATGGCGCGCGATGACCGCCGGCGCTCCCCCTTCACTGACGATCTGTACGTCGTCAAACCCGGCCTGCGACAATAGATCCGCCACCGCCCGGGCGCTGCGGTGCACCTGTGGCCGTCGGCCCGGGTCCGCCCACACCGACTCGATGCGCACCAGGTCTTCCAGATCGCGCCGCACTGACGGCAGCAGCTCGCGGACGCGTTCAACCAGATCGGTCATACCCACGAGGCTAATCCCCCAGGCCGAATTGGGCGCGCGGCTAGTCGGCGGTCGTCTCCAAAATGGCCACCGCGGCGGCGGTGTCGCCTTCGTGGGTCAGCGACACGTGGATCGTCACGTCGGCCAGATGTTTGGCGATGTCACCGCTGAGCCGGACCCGGGGCCGTCCCCACATGTCGGTGACCACCTCGATGTCGCGGTGGATGTCCTCCGGCAGCACCGGACGCTGAGCGAACCGCGAGCCCGACCAGGCCTTGATCACGGCCTCCTTCGCGGCCCAGCGGGCCGCCAGATGCCGTGCCGCCGACGAACTCTTGTCCGACGCGTCACGACGCTCCCCCGGGGTGAACGTCTCGGAGAAGACGGTTCCCGGCTGGTCGACCTGTTCCGCGAAATCAGGAATGGAGACGAGATCGATCCCCACACCGACAATTCCCATGGGTCGCCAGGCTAACGGATGGCCGGGGCCGGCGACGATGCGGTCCGCGTAGCGGACCGGCGAGGTACCGGGCAATAAACCGGCGTCATCCGGCAGAGACCTGGTAGGCCTCGCCGTCGCCCAGACGCGAATCCGGGTTCAGCAGCATCGCCGCTTCCTGACGCTTCTCCGGTGCGTCATGGTCGAAGCGACGGTTCGGTGGCCGCTCGTACATCGGCGCGCCGCCGGCGATCGCCGACGCCAGCCGCCGCTGACCGGCCAGCAGGCGGGCATCCGCGCGCCGCTGGTAGTCCGTACGCTGCTCCGGGTCGAGCGCGGCGACGAACGCCTGCGGGTGCACCAGCGCAACCAAGCCTGAAACATGGCCGAAGCCAAGGCTGGTCACCATCCCCGCCTTCAGCGGGAACTTCTCCCTCAGCCGCAGCGTCTCGCGCACCCAGACGAAGTGGGCCGAGCCGGACAGTTCGTCATCGACGCAATCCAGGCTGCGGTTCGGTGGGATCACCCCGTCACGCAGGATCTGGCACAGGCCCATCATCTGGAAGACCGCCGCGCCGCCCTTGGCGTGCCCGGTGAGGCTCTTCTGCGACACCACGAACAGCGGGGCACCCTCGGAGCGCCCCAGCGAGTCGGCGAGCCGCTCGTGCAGTTCGGTCTCGTTGGGATCGTTGGCCAGCGTCGAGGTGTCGTGCTTGGAGATCACCGCAATGTCGTCAGCGCCCACCCCGAGCTTGGCCAGCGACCGCGCCAGCGCCGAATCCTTGCCGCCGCGACCCGCGCCCAGCGCGCCCAGCCCCGGGGCCGGGATCGAGGTGTGCACGCCGTCGGCGAACGACTGCGCATAGGCCACCACAGCCAGCACCGGCAGGCCCATCTTGAGCGCCAGGTCGCCGCGCGCCAACAGGATGGTGCCGCCGCCCTGCGCCTCGAGGAATCCCAGCCGGCGTCGATCGTTGGGCCGGGAGAACTTCGAGTCGTGGATGCCGCGGCCCCGCATCATGGAAGTGTCGGCGGTGGCCGCCATGTCACCGAATCCGATGATGGCTTCCAGCGTCAGATCGTCGAATCCGCCGGCGACCACCAATTCGGCCTTGCCCAAACGGATCTTGTCGACACCCTCCTCGACCGACACCGCGGCGGTCGCGCATGCACCAACCGGGTGGATCATCGCGCCGTAGCTGCCGACATAGGACTGAATGACGTGCGCGGCAACAACATTCGGCAGGACTTCCTGAAGGATGTCGTTCGGCTTGTTCCGGCCGAGCAGGTTGCCGTGATACATGGTCTGCATCGACGTCATGCCGCCCATGCCGGTGCCCTGCGTGCTGGCCACCAGGCCCGGGTGCACCCAGCGCATCAACTCGGCCGGGGTGAAGCCCGAAGACAGGAAGGCGTCGACGGTCGCGACGATGTTCCACAGCGCCACCCGGTCGGTCGAGCTGGCCATGTCCTGGCTGATGCCGAACACGGTCGGATCGAAACCGGTGGGGATCTGCGCGCCGACCGTCCGCGACAGCTTGGTCTTTCGCGGCACCCGAATCTCGGTGCCGGCCTTGCGGATCACCTGCCAGTCACTCGAGTCGGGCACCGGCCGGATGACCGTGTGTTCCGGATCGAATTCGACGAAGGCACGCGCGTCGGCCTCCGAGGACACCACGAAGGCGAAGTCCTTATCCAGGAACACCGACACCAGCAGCGGTGAGGCGTGGTCGGGATCGATCGCGCCGTCGTCGACGAACTCCCGGATGCCGCAACGCTCGACGACGGTGTCGTGGTAGCGCTCGACCAACTCGGATTCGTCCACCAGATCACCGGATTGCGTGTCGTACCAACCGGGTTGGGGGTCATCCTCCCAGCGGATCAAGCCGGTAGTCCAGGCAAGCTCCAGGACGCCCGCCGCGGACAGTTCGTTGTCGACCTCCATCTCGAAGCGGGTGCGTGACGAGCCGTACGGGCCGAGTTCCGCGCCGCCGACGATGACCACCAGATCGGCCGGGTCGACGTCGAGGTCTGCCCATTCCGGAGCTGGTGCCGGGGTGAAGCCGCGCGGCGGCGACGGCAGCGCGGCAATGGTGCCCTCGCCCTCGAGCGCCGCAGCATCGTCGTCGGATGCCGAGGTGGCTTGCTCGCGGGCCTTGGCGGCCAGTTCGGCCATGTCGAGGTTGGCCTCGGCCAAACCGCCGGTCAGGTCGGCCTTGATCGGCGCACCGGCGGCGGCGACCTTGGACTCGACATCGCAGAGGTCCAGCAGCATTGCCGCCATCTCGTCGGTCGAGTAGGTCGTGACACCGGCCTCCTCGACCGCGTCGACGATGGCGTCGTTGTGGCCCATCAGCCCGGTGCCGCGGGTCCAGCCGATCAGCGCGTGCGCCAGGCTGACCCGTGCCGCCCACGACGACTCGGCGTGCCAACGGCTCACCAAGGCGTCCAGTGCTGACTTGGCTTCACCGTAAGCGCCGTCACCACCGAACATTCCGCGGTTCGGCGAGCCCGGCAGCACCACATGCAGCCGAGATGCGATGTCGCGCTCGGCGCCGATCTTCGACAGCCCGCCGATCAATCGCTGCACCGCCCACAGCAGCACCTTCATCTCCATCTCGGAGCGCGAGCCGGCCTCGGACAGGTCGCCCGCGACCCGCGGTGCGGCGAACGGGAACAGCAGCGTCGGGGTCTGCGCATCCTTGACGTGAATCGACTGCGGCCCAAGGCTTTCGGTTTGTTCGGTGCCAACCCACTCGACCAGCGCGTCGATGTCGGAGTAGGACGCCATGTTGGCCGCCACCACCCAGAGCGCCGCGCCGTACCGCGCGTGGTCACGATACAGCCCGCGGTAGAACGCCAGCCGCTCCTCGTCGAGCTTGGACGTCGTCGCGATGACGGTGGCGCCGCCGTCGAGCAGTCGCCCGACGACCGATGCGGCGATCGAGCCCTTGGATGCGCCCGTGACGACGGCGACTTCCTTGCTGTACCGGCCGGGATCCGGGTTCTCGGCACCCGCCGCGATCCGGCCGAACAGCGACGCGTGAATCTGACGACCCGTCGACAGGGCTCTGCCCTGCCACCAGGTGGCCTGGGTGGCCACCACATGGCCTGCGCCCTCGAACCTTTCGGACAGGCTCACCCATTGGGCGTCAATGTCACCCTCGTCGGTCAGCCAGAGCTTGACCAGGTCTTCGCGGGCACTGGCCCAGCGGTCGTCGAACAGTACGGCCTTCTTCGACTCGAACACCGGCGCCACCAGGCGTGGCCAATCGGCACCCAGTTCGGCGGTCACCAGGTCGATGAGCTCGGCGTCGGTGGCCGCCGGCGAAGCGCTGACCGGATCGTCCAGGCCCAGCTGGTTCAGTACCAGGCGGGCCGCCGAGGCCAGCACGCCGTCGCGGCCGGTGATCTGATCGGTGAACTCGCCCAGTGCGGCCGCGTCGATGGTCGCACCGCCGCCGCCACCACCCGAAGACGGCAGCGCCACCGCAATGCCGCGACGCGCGGCAACGGAAGCCACCGCGGCGTCGATCACCTTGTCGACGGAGGCGGCGTCGGCCAGCGCGCCTTCGTGCAGATGGCCCATGGCACCACCCCGGACACTGGTCCCCTCACGGGTTCCCAGGACGACCTCGACCGTGACGTGCTTGGCCCAGCCCTCGCCAAGCTCCCAGGTCTTCTTGACCCGCTCGGCGATGGCAGCCGGCCGCTTACCCGAGGGCCCCAGCACCGTGCGCAGCTGATCGTTGATCGCATCGGAAAGCACTGGGCCGTAAGGCTTGTAGGTGCGCGCCAACTTCGTCACCTGCGCGCGCAGCCCGGCCAGGTCCGCTTCGGCGGCACCGTCGATGGCGCCCAGGTTCAGCTCCGAACCCAGGTCCACCAGCAGCTGGTTGCGTCGCGACGACGCACCGTCGGTGATGGATTCGATGGAGTCCAGCTCTTCGATCTGATCGATGCGCATCTTGGCCGACAGTGCGATCAGCGCCAGTGTGGCATCGGCGGCGTCGAACCCGATGTCGTCCGGCCGGGCCGCACCCGACGGAGCTGTTGGCGCCGCGGGGGCCGGTGCGGCCGCGGCCGCCTCCGGTGCTGAGGCGGTTTCGGCGGGCACCTCCGGCTCGTCCTCGGACTCCGGCTCGGGGTCGGTATCGGTGGCGAACAGCACCGCGGCGTCGCGCTCGGCGTTGAGCACTTCGACTGTGCTGTGGGCATATTCGGGCAGCTTGAGGGTGTTGGTGGCCAGCCCCGCGACGGTCGGTGCGGACTTCACACCGATCTCGACGAACCGCTCCACGCCCAGACCACCGGCGGCCTCCTCGGTGAACAGCAGGTCCTGGGTCTCGATCCAGCGCACCGGGCTGGCGAACTGCCATGCCAGCAACTCGATCAGGACCGTGCGGGCCATCTCGATGCGGCGTTCGGCCAGCCAGGTGTCGTAGTCGGCCAGGATCGGGTCGAGCGGCTCGGCCGGCACCAGGTCGCGGATCTCCTGGATGAAGTCGCGGTCCAGGGTGAACGGGCGGGGCACCAAGTTCGGGATGTAGCGACCGATGATGACGTCGGGATCCTTGTCGCGCGGCATGACTCGGTCGAGTGACCGCCGGAATTCCGCGACGCCGACTCGCAACACCCGCGAGTGGAACGGCACATCGATACCGGGCACCAAGATGAACGAGCGCTTGCCGCCACTGATCGCCCGACGCCGCTCCACCTCTTCTTCGAGCGCCTCCAAACCGCGCACGGTACCGGCGATGGCGTACTGCGACCCGCGCAGGTTGAAGTTGACGATCTCCAGGAATTCGCCTGTACTCTCGGCGATTCCCGCGACGAACGCGGGGACTTCGTCGTCCGGCAGGTCGATCTGTGACGGCCGAATCGCGGCCAGCCGGTAGTTGGACCGGCCGAGCTCGTCGCGCGGCACGATATCGTGCATCTTCGATCCGCGGTGAAACACCGTCTCCAGCAAGGCTTCCAGTTCGTAGATGCCCGTCACGCAGGCCAGTGCGGTGTACTCGCCGACGGAGTGGCCGCAGGCGATCGCACCTTCGACGAAGGCGCCCTGCTCGCGCATCTCGGCGACCTGCGCGGCCGCCACCGTCGCCATCGCGACCTGGGTGAACTGGGTCAGATACAACACGCCCTCGGGGTGGTTGTAGTGCACGCCGCTGGCGATGATGCTGGTCGGGTTGTCGCGCACCACGTGCAATACCGAGAAGCCCAGGGTGTCGCGGGTGAACTTGTCCGCTTTGTCCCACACCTTGCGGGCGGCCTTGGACCGGGCCCGGACGTCCATGCCCATGCCCTTGTGCTGAATGCCCTGGCCGGGGAAGGCGTAGACGGTGTGCGGGGACGCTAGGCGGGCCGTCGCCGACATCACCAGATCCGAACCGATCTTGGCCGTGACCTCCAAAACCTCAGCGCCCTGGTCGATTCCGACACGGTCGACGCGGAAGGCGACCTCGTCGCCGGGTCGGACCATGCCCAGGAATCGCGCGGTCCAGCCGATCAGCCGCGCCGGCGGACGGGTCTGACCGTCGGTGGCGGTCACCGCGTGCTGCGCGGCGGCCGACAGCCACATGCCGTGCACGATGGGCGATTCCAGGCCGGCCAGCAGAGCGGCGGCCCGGTCGGTATGGATTGGGTTGTGGTCACCGGAGACCACCGCGAACGGTCGCATGTCGACCGGAGCGGTGATGGTGACGTCGCGGCGGCGCCGCCGCGGGGTGTCGGTCGCGTTCTGCGAAACCGCGCCACCGGCACGCGTCGGGTCGGTCAGTTCGGCGGCACCGGTGCGTCCCAGGATGGCGAAACGCTCATCGAGGGTGGCGACCAGCTCACCATCGGCGTCGGCGATGGTCACCGAGACCCGGACCACACGTCCCATGTCCGTGTCGACGGCCGCCGAAGCCGTTGCGGTGATTGCCAATTGCGACCGGGTCTTGGGCAGCGTGCCGACCATGTGCGCGGCGTGGTCGAGATGCACCAGGCTCAACAGGCCCTCGATGACCGGAACGCCGGTGTCGGTGACGGCCGAGCCGATGGTCGAGAAGACGGCGGGCCAGCACGGGCCGACGAGCGCGTCGGGCACGGTGGTGAGGCTGGGCGCCAACGGTTCCCCGAACGTCGCGGTGACTCCGGTGTGGTCGGCGACCCGCTCGGGGTCCCAGTCCACCGTGACGGTGGCCGCTCCGTCGGTGACTGCGGGCAGGAAATCCGGCCCGTCGACGCCGGCGGCGATGGCCAACACCGCACGCATGGCCGTGGCGGCATCCTGGGTGGAGACCACCGGGGTGCCGCCGTCAATGGTGTTGGGCGGCAAGGTGAATGGGATGTCGATCCAGGTGCCCGAAACCGGAACGCTGAGCACGACGCGATCGCCGTCGACCTCGAGCCGCGCGCCGGTGGTCGAATGCGTGGCGCGGCGGCTGTCGGGTCCGTCATGCACCAGCCACTCGGTGGGATCGGCGATTCGGTGCACCGGGTTGATCGCGGTGCGTCCGGCCCACTGCACATCGGGGGCGTCCAGCACGACGGCCAGCGGTCCGGTGACGTCGGCGCGGCCGGTCCGGCGGGATGTGACGGCCGTGGGCTCCACGCCAGCGGCAAGCGTCTCGTCAATGGCCGCCTGCTCGAAGCGGTCCAGCAGTTCACCAATGGGTTCGTCCATCCGAGTGATGCCGGCCACGGCCGCGATACCCGGAATGATGCATACCTGATCGGCGTCGTAGCGGGCGTCGTGCGCCTGCCACAGCGAGTCGCTACGCCACCAGCGCCGCACATCCTTGTCGATCACCGGCACGAAGTTGACCGGCTTGCCCAGCGTCTTGCACAGCGTGACGAAGAACGGGACGTCGGCCGGGTGCAGTTGCACGGTCTCGGCATCGGGATAGCGGTCCGACAGCAGATCGATTGCCGCCTCGGGGTTCTCCAGCAGCCCCTCGTCGTCGAACAGCGTCTCGATCGGACCGAAATCCTTTGGATGCAAACGCGCTTCGGCTCGTTGCAGCATCTGCTGGAAACGGTCTCGCCAGGTGTCGGCCAGCCACGGGCTGCCCGGCGAGGCGGTGTCGGCGGTGGAATCACCCTCTCCGATGGTCAGCTCGACGTAGCGCTGCAGCCATTGCAGGTAGGTCATCTCGCCGACATCGCCGAAGTACGGTTTGGCGGTGTTGGCCATCGCCGCGATGATCTCGTCGCGACGCTCCGCGACGGCGTCGGCGTCACCGGCGACCTCGTCGAG
>NZ_LZKU01000295.1 GCF_001672975.1 Mycobacterium sp. 1465703.0 | reverse complement strand
GCACAGCCGTCGCACCAGATCGGGTGAGACCAGGTTCTCGGTCGGGACGTGCACCCGCTCGGAGACCGCCGACAGCGCCGAGCGCGCCGCCTCCAGCCGGGCGGCGGCTTCCGGTTTACGCTTGCTCCACCGCGCCGGCGGCGGCGGCCCGTTCGGTGGCTCGCTGTCGGCGGTCTCCGAGCGGGTGCACGTCCCGACCGAGAACCTGGTCTCACCCGATCTGGTGCGACGGCTGTGCTGGGACTGGGCAGGTGCGCCCGATCCGCTCGACGCCGTGGAGACCTTTCTGCGCGCCGGCCAGGCCCGCCCCTGGCAGCGAGAATTGGTGGATCCGGCGCTGGCCCGGGCGCTGCAGGCGCCGCCCGAGGCCGCTGACTAGTTCCGATGGTGGCGACCCGCTTCGCCCGGCTCCGCCGCGCTCGCGATCGCCACTAGTCCAGGTGCTCGCGGATCTCCGCCTCGGCGGCGCCGCTGCCCAGCGCGGCGACCCACCCGGTGATGCGGCGGGCCACGTCCTGGTCGGTCAGCGCCAGCTCCGACAGCAGCTCACCGCGGGAGGCGTGCTCGTAGAACCGCTGCGGCAGTCCGACGTCACGGCACGGGACGTCGATCTCCGCGCTGCGCAGGGCGGCGGACACCGCCGAGCCCACCCCGCCGTTGACGCCGTTGTCCTCACAGGTGACGACCAGTTTGTGCTGCGTCGCCAGGTCCAGCACGCTCTCCGACACCGGCAGCACCCAGCGCGGGTCGATGACCGTGACGCCGATCCCCTGGTCCTGTAGCCGCCTGGCCACCGCCAGCGCCATCGGCGCGAAGGCGCCGACGCCGATCAGCAGCACGTCGTGGTTGCACCCGGGGGCCGGGACCGCGAGCACGTCGACACCGGAAATGCCCGATCCGCGGCGCTCGATCGTCGGGATGTCCTCACCCACATCACCTTTCGGGAAGCGCAGCGCGGTGGGGCCGTCGTCGACCCCGAGCGCCTCGCCGAGCTCCTCACGCAACCGGGTGGCGTCTCGGGGCGCGGCCACCCGCATGCCGGGCACGATGCCCAGCATCGACATGTCCCACATGCCGTTGTGGCTGGCGCCGTCCGAACCGGTGATGCCGGCCCGGTCGAGCACCATGGTGACGGGCAGCTTGTGCAGCGCCACGTCCATCATGATCTGGTCGAAGGCCCGGTTTAGGAAGGTCGAGTAGATGGCCACCACCGGGTGCATGCCGCCCATGGCCAGGCCGGCCGCCGACGTCATCGCGTGTTGCTCGGCGATGCCGACGTCGAACAAGCGGTCCGGGAACCGCTGCCCGAACGGTGTCAGCCCGGTCGGGCCGGGCATGGCCGCGGTGATGGCGACGATGTCGCGGCGCTTCTCCGCATAGCCGATGAGCGCGTCGGAGAACGTCGCCGTCCAGCCGGGTCCGGCGACCTTGGTCGCCTGACCGGTGACCGGGTCGATGACGCCGCAGGAGTGCATCTGCTCGGCTTCGTCGTCCTCGGCAGGGGCGAAGCCCATCCCCTTGCGGGTCACCACGTGCACGATCACCGGGCGGCCGTAGCCGCGCGCATGGCGCAGTGCGGCCTCCACCGCACGTTCGTCGTGACCGTCGACGGGGCCCACGTACTTCAGCCCCAGATCGGTGAACATCAGCTGCGGTGACAACGAGTCCTTGATGCCGGCCTTCACGCTGTGCATGACGCGGTAGGCGATCTTGCCGACCAGCGGCAGCGCCCGCAGCGCGTCGCGGCCCTTCTCCAGGGCGTGTTCGTAGGCCGGCTGCAGCCGCAGCGAGGCGAGATGGTCGGCGACACCGCCGATCGTCGGAGCATAGCTGCGGCCGTTGTCGTTGACCACGATGATGACCGGGCGGTCGGACGCGGCGATGTTGTTCAGCGCCTCCCAGCACATGCCGCCGGTGAGGGCGCCGTCGCCGACCACCGCGACGACGTGCCGGTTGCGGTGCCCGCTCAGCTCGAAGGCCTTGGCCAGGCCGTCGGCGTAGGACAACGACGCGCTGGCGTGGCTGGACTCGACCCAGTCGTGCTCGCTCTCGGCACGCGAGGGATACCCCGACAGCCCACCCTTCTTGCGCAGGCTCTCGAACTCGTGCGAGCGCCCCGTCAGCATCTTGTGGACGTAGGCCTGATGGCCGGTGTCGAAGATGATCGGATCGTGCGGTGAGTCGAACACCCGGTGCAGGGCCAGCGTCAGCTCGACGACGCCCAGATTCGGGCCCAGGTGCCCCCCGGTGGCAGCGACCTTGTGAATCAGGAATTCGCGAATCTCGGCGGCCAGATCGCGAAGCTGATGCGCAGAAAGGTGCTGCAGATCAGCGGGCCCGCGGATCTGTTCAAGCATCCAGTCAGTCTACGCAGCGGCCGCGCAATGGCATCGTAAGGAAGTTGCGAATTCGTCACCCATCGCCGCAGCCGCACCTTTGGTAACCTCAGTTCGCGGTGAGCCGGGAAGCCTGGTCGGCACGTTCTCTCTACGACCCGGAGTATGCCGTGAATCCAGCTGCCCCCCATACCAGACCTGCCCCCGCGGTCGTATGGTCGCAATGTGCGGGCCGAGCAGATCGCCGAGGACTTCCCCGTTGTCAGTATCGATGCGGACGCCTTGGACGCCGCCCGAATGCTCGCCGACCATCGCATGCCCGGGCTGTTGGTCACCGACGGCAAGGGACGCCCGTACGCGGTGCTGCCCGCCTCCCAGGTTGTCCGCTTCATCGTGCCGCGCTATGTGCAGGACGATCCGTCGCTGGCCGGTGTGCTCAACGAATCGATGGCCGACCGCTGTGCGGAAAAGTTGAGCGGCAAGACGGTGCGCGACGTGCTGCCCGACCATCTGGTCGACGTACCTCCGGCTCAGGCCGACGACACCATCATCGAGGTCGCCGCGCTGATGGCGCGGCTGCGCAGTCCGCTCGTCGCGGTGGTGAAAGAGGGCAGGCTGATCGGGGTGATCACGGCGTCGCGCGTGCTCGAGGCAGCGCTGAGACCTTGACTCCCACAGGGCGATAGATGAGCTTCATCGCGATTCTGGTGTTCGTCATCGCCTATATCCTGATCGCCAGTGATCGCGTCAACAAGACGTTGGTGGCGCTGGCCGGTGCCGCCGTCGTGGTCACCTTGCCGATCATTCACTCCGACGACGTGTTCTACTCGCGCGAAAGCGGAATCGATTGGGACGTAATCTTTTTGCTGCTGGGGATGATGATCATCGTCAGCGTGTTGCGGCAGACCGGCGTCTTCGAGTACGTGGCGATCTGGTCGGCCAAACGGGCCCGCGGTTCTCCCTTGCGGGTGATGATCCTGTTGGTTTTGGTGACCGCGATCGCGTCGGCCCTGCTCGACAACGTCACCACGGTATTGCTCGTCGCGCCGGTGACGCTGTTGGTGTGCGACCGTCTGGCGGTCGCTGCGGCGCCGTTCCTGATGGCCGAGGTGTTCGCGTCGAACGTCGGTGGCGCGGCGACCTTGGTGGGTGACCCGCCCAACATCATCATCGCCAGCAAGGCCGGCCTGAGCTTCAACGACTTCCTCATTCATCTGGCGCCCATCGTGGTCATCGTGCTCGCCGTCTTGATTGTGTTGCTGCCGCGCCTTTTTCGCGGTCTGTTCACCGTCGATCCCGAACGCGTCGCCGACGTCATGTCGCTGGAAGAAAAGGAGGCCATCCGCGACCCCCGGCTGCTCATCACGTGCGGAATCGTGTTGCTGGCGGTGTTCGCCGCGTTCGTCGCCCACGGGCCGCTGCACATGGAGCCCTCGGTGGTGGCGCTGTTGGGCGCCGGCATTCTGATCGTGGCCTCCAGACTGCGGCCTGCGGACTACCTGGCCAGCGTCGAGTGGGACACGCTGTTGTTCTTCGCCGGCCTGTTCGTCATGGTCGGCGCCCTGGTGAAGACCGGCGTGGTCAAACAGCTTGCCAACATGGCGATCACCGCCACCGGCGGCAGCACCTTGCTCGCGACGATGATCATCCTCGTCGCGTCGGTCATCATTAGCGGGATCGTCGACAACGTCCCCTACTCCGCAACAATGGCGCCGGTGGTGGCCGACTTGGTCGGCGCCCTGGGGAACCACGCCAACCCCGGCGTTTTATGGTGGTCGCTGGCGCTGGGCACGGACTTCGGCGGTAACCTCACCGCCATCGGCGCCAGCGCCAACATCGTCATGCTCGGCATCGCGAAGCGCGCCGACAATCCCATCTCCTTCTGGGAATTCACCCGCAAGGGCGCGGTCGTCACCGTCGTCTCCGTCGGGTTGTCCGCGCTCTACCTCTGGTTGCGGTATTTCGTGTTCGGCTGACGGCTCAGGCATGCTTGGCGACAAATCGCCGGAACAGCGGCCAGGCAATAGCCAGGTTGTAGCCAAGGCCGGCAACAAGATACGGCTAGTGATCTCGGCCATGCTCGAGCGCTGGCAGCAGCAATCATCCTAACGGGTCAGCAGTGCGACGCATTCGGTGTGATGGGTCAGCGGGAAGGCGTCGAACACCTTGATCTTCTCAACGGTGTAACCGTGGCCGAGGTATGTACCGATATCGCGAGCGAAAGATGCTGCCTCACAACCGATATGCACTATCCGCGGCACATCTGCGGCGGCCAGCAGATCGATGACCTCGCGCCCGGCTCCGGCCCGCGGGGGGTCCAGCACCGCCACGTCGGCGCGGCCGCGTTGGGCCGCCAGCGCACGTCGCACCGAGTCGGTGACGATGTGCACCTGCGTCAGATCGGCCAGCGCCGCCCGAGCGGCCCGGGTCGACACGCGTGAGGTGTCGACACTGAGCACCCGCCCGGTATGCCCCACCGCATCGCCGAGCGCCGCAGCGAAAACGCCTGCGCCACCGTAGAGATCCCACGCTCGCATACCGGTGCGGGGTTGCGCCCAGTCGGTGATCAGCTTGCTGTACACGCCGGCCGCATCACGGTGCGCCTGCCAGAAGGCGGTCACCGGCACCTGCCAGACGCGCCCCGCCACCCGTTGCAGCGCCTCGTAGCGTCCCTCCATCACCTTGGTCGCGCTGTGTCTGCCCTGGCGCAGGCTGCGCACCACGTGGCGCGCGCCGTCGTCGTCGACGGCCACGTGCAGTTGTGCTGTCGGGGGCCACTCGACGTCGCCGATCCCGTCGAGCATGCCGGCTGGCAGTTGCGCACAGCGCAGGTCGGTCACCAATTCATCGCTGTGGTACCGGTGAAAGCCGGGGCGGCGGTCGGGGCCCACGTCGAGTCGAACGCGGGTCCGCCATCCCGTCGGGGCGGAATCCGCCAGCGGTTCGGCTTCCCCGCTCCAGCGATGCCCACCGAGGCGCTCGAGCTGATTGGCCACGACTTCGGCCTTGAGCGTGCGGACCGTCTCGGGGGTGGCGAAGGCCAGGTCGCAACACCCGGCGCCGTCCACCCCGGCGATCGGGCACAGCGACGCGATACGACCGTCGGCCGGCTCGATGACTTCGAGAACCTCTGCGTGCCAATAGGATCCGCGGTCAGCGGTGACCCGGACCCGCACCTGCTCACCGGGCAGCGCATATCGGACGAACACCACGCGTCCTTCATGATGCGCGACGCAGCTGCCGCCGTTGGCGGGGGCGCCGGTGGTCAACGTCAGCTCCGGCACCGGGGGCGCCACCTCGCGCGGAGTCCGTGTCGATTCGCGGCTCAATCGAAGATTCCCCGACGAGCGTCACCCGGCGCCACATGCGGCTGCAAAGTTTTGCGCCGTTCCGACGAACTCAGTTGCCACGGAACCGAAGTCACCATGACGCCGGGCATGAACAGCAGCCGTCCCTTGAGCCGCAGGGCGCTCTGGTTGTGCAACACCTGCTCCCACCAGTGGCCCACCACGTACTCGGGAATGAACACCGTCACCACGGTGCGCGGCGATTCTTCCCTGGCCCGTTTGACGTAGTCCAGTACCGGACGGGTGACTTCGCGGTACGGCGAGGCGATGACCTTCAGCGGGACGCTGATATCGCTTTCTTCCCACTTGTGCACCAGGTCGCGGGTTTCGGCGTCGTCGACGCTGACGGTGATGGCCTCCAGAACGTCGGGCCGGGTGGCCCTGGCGTAGGCGAGTGCACGCAGGGTCGGCAGGTGCAATTTGGACACCAGCACCACGGCGTGGTTGCGGCTGGGCAGCACCACATCCCCCTGGGTGGCGGCCTGCTCCTCCAGTTCGCGGTTCACGGTGTTGTAGTGCCGGTGAATCATTTTCATGATTCCGAACAGCAGGCTCATTGCGAACAGGGCGATCCACGCCCCGGCCGCGAACTTGGTAACCAGGACCACCAACAGCACCGTCCCGGTAGCCAGCAGCCCGACCGTGTTGACCACCCGCGAGCGCATCATCTTGCGCCGCACCGGCGGATCGGTTTCGGTGCGCAGCAACCTGGACCAGTGCCGCACCATGCCGATCTGACTCAGCGTGAAGGAAATGAACACGCCGACGATGTAGAGCTGAATCAGCGCGGTGACCTCGCCGCGGAACGCGATGATCGCCAGCAGGGCCGCCCCGGAAAGGAACAGGATTCCGTTGGAGAAGGCCAATCGGTCTCCGCGGGTGTGCAATTGGCGGGGTAGGTAGCTGTGCTGAGCCAGGATCGAGCCGAGCACCGGGAAGCCGTTGAACGCGGTGTTGGCCGCCAGCACCAGGATGAGCGCGGTCACCGTGGCGATCAGCAGGAACCCGATGTGAAAGCTGCCGAATACCGCTTGTGCCAGCTGAGTGACCAGGGTCTTCTGGTAGTAGCCCTTGGGCGCCCCGCCCAATTGCGTCGCGGGGTCCTCGACCAACTTCACGCCGATCTTCTGGGCCAGCACGATGATGCCCATCAGCAGGGTCACCGCGATACCGCCCAGCATCAGCAGGGTGGTCGCCGCGTTGCGCGACTTGGGTTTCTGAAACGCCGGCACCCCGTTGCTGATCGCCTCGACACCCGTCAGCGCCGCACACCCAGAGGAGAACGACCGCGCCACCAAGAACGCCAGGGCGAAACCGACGATCTGGCCGTGCTCGGCGTGCATCTGGAAACCGGCCGACTCGGCCCGCAGCGGATTGCCCAGCACGAAGATCCGGAACAAACCCCAGCCGATCATCACCAGGACACCGACGATGAACGCATAGGTCGGGATGGCGAACGCCAACCCCGACTCGCGCACCCCGCGCAGGTTCAGCGCCATCACCAGCAGGATGGACACCACACAGAAGAACACCTTGTGTTCGGCCACGATCGGGATCGCCGAGCCGATGTTCGCCATCGCCGAAGCCGTCGAGACCGCAACGGTGAGAACGTAATCCACCATCAGGGCGCTGGCGACGATGAGCCCGGCGGTTTCGCCGAGATTGGTGGTGACCACTTCATAGTCGCCGCCGCCGGACGGGTAGGCATGGACGTTCTGCCGGTAGCTGGCCACCACCACAAGCATCACCGCGGCTACCGCGAGTCCGATCCACGGCGTCAGCGCATAAGCCGTCACCCCGGCCACCGACAGCATCAGGAAGACCTCCTCGGGCGCATACGCAACCGAGGACAACGCGTCGGAGGCGAACACCGGCAAGGCGATCCGCTTGGGCAGCAGCGTGTGACTCAGCCGGTCGCTGCGAAACGGCCGACCGATAAGCAACCGACGAGTGGCGGTTGAAAGTTTGGACACGAGAGCCAAGAGTAAGCCCAGACGGGTTTGGCGGTAGCGTTCGTAGGAGAATGTTTGCCGACCGAAACGGCTGGCCGACGTGGGTTGCCGGCGAAGGGCGCAAAACGCGGCCGAGAGGACCTCAAGTTGCGAGTAGTGGTGATGGGCTGCGGCCGGGTCGGTTCGTCGGTCGCCGACGGGCTATCCCGCATCGGTCACGACGTCGCGGTCATCGACCGTGACAGCACCGCCTTCAACCGGCTCAGCCCCGAATACGCCGGCGAGCGGGTGCTCGGGCAGGGATTCGACCGGGATGTCCTGCTGAGGGCCCGTATCGACGAAGCCGATGCGTTCGCCGCGGTGTCCTCCGGCGACAACTCAAACATCATCTCCGCGCGGCTGGCCCGGGAGACGTTCGGCGTCAAGCGAGTCGTCGCCCGCATCTACGACGCCAAGCGGGCCGAGGTCTATGAGCGCCTGGGCATTCCCACCATCGCGACGGTGCCCTGGACCACCGACCGCCTGCTCAACGCGCTACTGCGGGAGACCGAGACAGCCAAGTGGCGCGACCCGACCGGCACCGTCGCGGTGTCCGAGGTCGTCTTGCACGAGGACTGGATCGGGCATCGGGTCACCGACCTCGAGCAGGCGACCGGTGCCCGGGTCGCCTTCC
This sequence comes from Mycobacterium sp. 1465703.0, assembly GCF_001672975.1. Taxonomy (GTDB): domain Bacteria; phylum Actinomycetota; class Actinomycetes; order Mycobacteriales; family Mycobacteriaceae; genus Mycobacterium. The sequence goes on along the minus strand of NZ_LZKU01000295.1, from coordinate 2,533 downwards.
TGATTCGTTTCGGGGCCGGCGTGTTGCCAGAGCCGAAATCGGTTATCCAGGCCGGCGACCAGGTTTACGTCGCGGCGATATCCGGCCGGGCCGCCGAGGCGGTGGCCATCGCCGCGCTCCCGCCCAGTGAAGACCTGTAAGGAGCGGCGCATATGAAGGTAGCTGTTGCCGGCGCCGGCGCGGTCGGCCGCTCGGTCACTCGGGAACTCATCGGCAACGGCCACGATGTGACGCTGATCGAACGTAACCCCGATCACGTCGACGTCGACGCCATTCCCGCGGCGCACTGGCGGCTGGGCGATGCCTGCGAACTGAGCCTGCTGGAGTCGGTGCACATGCAGGACTTCGACGTCGTGGTGGCGGCCACTGGCGATGACAAGGCCAACGTCGTGCTGAGCCTGTTGGCCAAAACCGAATTCGCGGTGCCCCGGGTGGTGGCCCGGGTCAACGATCCGCGCAACGAATGGCTGTTCACCGATGCGTGGGGAGTCGACGTGGCAGTGTCGACGCCGCGCATGCTGGCCTCGCTCATCGAAGAGGCCGTCGCCGTCGGCGATCTGGTGCGGCTGATCGAATTCCGCAAGGGACAGGCCAACCTGGTCGAGATCACCCTGCCCGACGACACCCCGTGGGGCGGCAAGCCGGTGCGCAAACTGCAGCTACCGCGGGATACCTCGCTGGTGACGATTCTGCGGGGCCCGCGGGTGATCGTGCCCGAAGAAGACGAGCCGCTGGAAGGCGGCGACGAGTTGCTGTTCGTCGCCGTTGCCGAGGCGGAAGAAGATCTGCAGAAGCTGCTGTTGGGCACCCATAGCCCAGCCACCGACTAGTCAGTCGGTGACGGCGCCGGATTCCATTTCGACCGCGGGGCCCGCGGCGGCCGCGATGGCCCGTTGCGCCGACTTGATGGCCGCATAGGTGGCCAGCGCGGCCAGCACGGTCAGCGGCCAGCCCATCGCGATCCGCGCCACGGCCAGCCAACCGGTCCGATCGGCGTCGTACAGCAGCCCCTGAACCACGAACCGGGCGGCGAACACCAGAACCCAACCCACCGAGGCGACGTCGAACGCATAGACGGCCCGAGTCACCTGACGCCAGCCATCGCCACGTCCGGTGGCCCAGCTCCACGCGTAGCCGACCAGGGGCCGGCGGATCAATACCGACGCCGCTACGACCACCGCCCAGACCAGCGACATCCAGATGCCGAGCAGGAAGTAGCCCTTCGACTCCCCCAGCACATAGGCGATCAGCGCGCAGAGCGCCACGCCGAAGAAGCCGGAGAACGCCGGCTGTGGGGAATCGCGCCGAATCAGCCGCCATACCAAGATCAGTGCGGCCACCGCCAACGCGGCCACGATCGCGGGAACCAATCCCGACACGCTCGATGCGACGACGAACACCACCACCGGCAGCGATGAGTAGATGACACCACTGACTCCGCCTGCCTGTGCCAGCAGACGTTCCGGGTTGATGCGATTAGTGGTGTGTTCCGACGAGCCCGGTTCCCGTGGGGACGGGGTTGCTCCCATATTTTCGGGGTCGGTCACCGCTGGATTTCGTAGTGCGGGTTGTAGATCGCCTTGGTTCCGTTCTCCAGCTTGCCGAGGCGTCCGCGCACCCGCAGGGTGCGGCCCGAGTCGATACCGGGTATGCGGCGCTGGCCGAGCCAGACCAGCGTCACCGTGTCGCTGCCGTCGAAAAATTCGGCACGTACTCCGCCGGAGCAAGCCCGGCCGTTACATTCGACGCTGCGCAGCGTGCCCACCATCGTGACCTCCTGGCCACGCTCGCAATCGATTGCACGTTGCGCGCCGGTGCTGGCGACCTCGTCGGAAAGTTCCTCAGAGTCGCGTTGCTCCGGATCCTCCGTCAACCGACGGGTGAGCCGGCGCAGATACCCTTGGGCCCCCATGGCCACTCCTGACAATGCTGATAAGCCTCGACGCTTCCATATATGCCAACGGACACCGTAGACCTCTTGGTTCCCCGGCGCCAACCGACTCAAACGTCGTGTTGGAGGGCGAGAGAACGGCGAGGCACTATCAAAAGGTGGTGGTCGATCTGCGTGGCGTTACGACGGTGTTGTTGCCCGGAACCGGCTCTGATGACGACTACGTTCACCGGGCATTTTCCCGCCCTATCCATGAGATCGGCGCGCATTTGGTGACGCCGCCGCCACGGCCCGACCGGTTGATCGAGGGCTATCTGGCTGCCCTGGATGACGCGGCGCGCGGGGGGCCGATCGCTGTGGGCGGCGTCTCGATCGGCGCCGCGGTTGCGGTCGCCTGGGCGCTGGCCCACCCCGACCGGACGGCCGCGGTGCTGGCTGCGCTGCCGGCATGGGCCGGGGCGCCCGGGGAAGCGCCCGCGGCGCTGGCGGCGCGGTATTCGGCGTCACAGTTGCGCGCCGACGGGTTGGCGGCGACCACGACGCAGATGCAGGCGTCCAGCCCGCCCTGGCTGGCCGACGAGCTGACCCGCTCGTGGGGCGCTCAGTGGCCGCATTTGCCCGACGCCATGGAAGAAGCCGCCG
>NZ_LZKU01000294.1 GCF_001672975.1 Mycobacterium sp. 1465703.0 | reverse complement strand
TCGATTATCGGAAATAGCGAATTCAGGTAACAACGAGATCAATCAAATCCTCGCATCAAAGAAGCCGCCCCCAGAGCCACCTCCACCACCCTTGCCGAGTACCGCATGCGCGGGAGCTGGCCCCCTGCCAGTCGCGCCACCCGACCCACCTTCACCGCCCTTGCCGACAGCACCGCCGACAGCAGAATGCAAGTCATGCTCACTGATGGGGTTTGGCGCTCGAGCATCGTCGCTGTTGAAACCGTTTGCACGCGCCCAGCTCCGCGCATCGCCGCCCACACCTTCAACATTGAGGATCTTCTGCGTCGCTGCCATCATCTTGTCGACAGCGTCCCGGCTCACGTTCGCGGCGTCGGCATTGCAGCGCGCCTGGACCGCCTGTATCTCCGCTAGTTGCTCTGGGGGCGGCTTCTTTGATGCGAGGATTTGATTGATCTCGTTGTTACCTGAATTCGCTATTTCCGATAATCGACTTCGTGCATAGTCCGTTGCGTCAGCAGCCGAATTGAAGGCCGACGCTTTTGCCCGGTACTTCTCAGCGAGATCCAGGTGGAACTTCTCGCCCTGCTGGAAACGGTCTATAAGGTCGTCCGCCGTATGACCCCGATTGTGCGCAGCAAATAAGGACCATTGAGTACGCAGAGTCTGCGAGTAAAGCTGCTGCTCGACACATGCCTTGTCCCAATGTTGGGCGCCGGCGCGGAGAGTCGTCGATGGTGCGGGCCACCAAGGTCCAATTAGCGCTGCCGTCCAAAGGCCGGGTGGAAGATCAACCGCCACCGCATACCTTTTTCATTGCGGCGTCTTTGGAGTTCACGTCGGCGACCGCGTCTTGAAATTCGGCCTCGGTGGCGGCTCCCTCACTACTCCTAGCCGTGTCGGTCAGGTATGCCGCCGCTAGTGCCTGGGCGGCGTTGCGGTGCTGCTCGTCCAGAGCCGGATCGTTTGATGCGTTGTACAGCAAGACGGCCGAATTGGTGAGCGCGATGCGCGCGAATGCTTTGTCGCTACCATTTGTATCAACTTGAACAGCCCGTGCGGCGAACTTGAACGTGTCGCAGAGACGCTGTTGCGCCGTTGCAATATCCCTAGCGGTATGTGTCGGCGTCGCAGTGTTCACCAACGTCTGAGGTCGAGTTAGTGCCGCAACCAGTGCAGCGACAGCCACCGCTGCCGTTACGGCTACCGCCACCGCCAGCCATGTGCGTGGGTGCGACGCTTGCTGCTCGACGTAGGGTGGTGGCCAATTCCCCGCGAACGGCTGTGCGGTCGGCTCGTCACCAACGCCGGAAGGCGGGTCACTCACCACGTGTCCTCCGTTTAGTCTGCGGCGGCGTGCTTATTAGTTGCCGAACGCTCTGTATCCCCAACGTCCAATACTGAGGCAGGCAATGGGGCGGCAGCAATTCAGTGCCCAGTGGCGTGTTCTCGTCTATCCCCAGTGCTTCACCTCATCTGTGATGTACGCACACCCAGCGCTGGCGCAGGCCACGCACCACGAGCACTCACAGGTGCCTGCCTTGCCGAGATTCGAGCCCCCATAGGCTAAAACCTCATTCGAATGTCTTGGACGGCTCCGTCGAGCCGCGGTCGAAGTGCTCGCAAACCGACGAGAGCTGCTGGCCGCCTATCGGTGTAAGTCAGCTGCCACTGCATGCCTTCTTCATCGTGGCGTCTTTGGCGACGATGTCATCGAGCGCCGCTTGGTACTCGGCGTCGGTGGCAACACTGCCGAGGGCATTCGACATGCGGTATGCCGCGGCTAGCGCACGCGCGGCGTCGCGGAGCTTTGCATCAACAGCCGGGGCCGCAGCTCCGGCATCGAGCATGCCCGCGGCATTGGAGAGCGCGATACGGGCGAGTGCTTTATCAGCGCCATTCGTATCGACCTCAACAGACTTCGCCGCCACTTTGTACGTGTCGCATAATTGCCGTTGAGCCAACGAGGTCTCGGCAGCGCTGTAGCTCGGCGCAGTGACCGGTATTGGCGATTTCGGAGCTGTGGGTCGTGTCAGGGCCACGACAAGTGCAGCGATCGCCACTGTCGTGGCCACAGCTGCTAAGACCACCGCTGGCCACGTTCGCGGATGTGGCTGTGGCTGTGTGGGAAACACGGGCGTCCACTGCGGCGAACCGTGTGGGCCTGCGGTTGGCCCATCGCCAGGAACTGGTGAAAAATCCGCCGCCATAAGCCCTCCTCATAGTCGGCAAGCGGCTCCGAGACAATTTCCCGGGTGTCGCTTACATCATCCGCCTCAATATTGGAACAGCCCATCGAGTATCGAGCAATCAACACGGCTTTACGCCCGGCGGGTCAACCGCCGCATACCTTTTTCATCACGGCGCCTTGGCATTGACATCGTCGACTTCAGACCGAAAAACGGGATCGTCACGCTGCAGCGCGCTTCCCATAGCCGTGGCTTTGGTATATGCCGAAGCCAGCACATGTGCGGCGGCTCGATCGTCGGAAGGCATCGTCGGGGCTGCACCTATTGTCTGTCCCAGGACTACTGCCGCATTCACACTGACGGCGCCGGCGAGCGCCCGATTGTCGGTGTTTGTATCGATGTCCACCGAGCGCGCAACCAGCTTGTAAACATCACACAACTTTTGGTGTGCCGCAGAGACTTCGGCAGCGCTGTAAGTGGGCGCGGTCGACACCGGCGCCAGACTCGATGACCGCGACGTAGCCACAATCAGTGCAACGACAGCCACGACCGTCGCGACCAGAGCCAGGACAATCGCACCTAAAGCAATCATGTGCCACATCCGTGACGGACCCATCGGTGCTGCGGGATACCCCGGTGCCCACTCCCCAGCCGGCGGCCCAATATGTTGCCCCGCAACAGGATTGGAGTGCTGGGTCCTGCGCCACGGCCTTCCTCAGGCGTTCCGGATCGAAGGACCGGAACTCGGTCGCAGCGCCCGCATTTCGGTGGCGTTGTGGTTATCCATGTCGGTGAAGCCGTTGGCCGCGTGGTGTGCCTTCGTGCCGACACTGGTGAGTGTCTCGCTGTGGCCTTGCAGCGTTTTGACGTGCTGACCGTGCGCGGCGGTCACCGCACCGTGAAAGGCGTTGGCCGCGTCGAAGTCTCCGAACATCCCCGATGCCACGGTTCCTTGCGCGAGATGATCGGCGCCCTCCTGGGCGTGCCCACCGGCACGGTGGGACTGGTTGCCTCCGGAGTGCAAAAGCTCCGTATCGACGAACATCGGTACCCTTCCGAGTCTGAATACGTGTTGACCAGGCTAAATGCAACTCCGCAAGTGGTCAATTCACGCGCACGTCTTCCTCGTGCCCACGGCAGCCGATCCCACCCTAGAACGCGTGACCATTGGTGACCGAGCGCGACGGCCTATCCCATTCCGGGTCGACGGGGACGGGCAGCCGGATCTCGACGCGCGGTAACGCCAGCACCCCTAAAGGGGTCTGAACATAGATAGGAACGGACATCCGTGCTTGATCTCGGTCGGGCGCCAGCATGCCTTCGCCCGCCAGACGATCGCCGTGTCCGGTGACGATCTCGGTGATGTTGTGCAGCGCTTCGCTACCCACGTCGTAATAGTGTGCGTGGTCGGTGAACCATGGCATGACGCTGTGTGAGCCGGCGACCTCGGCGCGAAACCGCACCGCGCCGAAACCGGCATGAGCCGGATCGCTGCCCAGCCCTACCAACGGGCCCAGCGGTCCGCCGAGCGTCTCGTTGAGCCCATTGGGAAGGCCGCTGCCCGACTCACCGATCCAGCTGATCGCATCGGTCGACGCCGCGCCCACGTACAGCCGGCCGCCGTCGAGATGAAAGTCCGCTGCCCGGAGCGCCAAATCCGTTCCCGGGCAGCCGGTTAGCACAGCATCATTCGCGTGCATGCCGCTGTTTGCGAATGCGTCGGCCACGGTCGTGGAACCGTAGGAATGCCCGACAACGGTGACGTGCGCTGACTTCGGGCCGCCGTGTGTCGCGGCGAGGCCGTTGACATCGGCGGCCAGCAGCGCCCCTGCTTGCCGCGCTCTCCATGGGGTGCCGACCTGTTCCAATTTGGCGGGGTCGGTGATGGCCTGCTCCCAATGCGGATGATCGAATTCCGGTGCGTCATAACCCATCCAGGCCAGCACCGCAGTGGAGTGGTTGGGGTCAGCTTTCAATGCCTGGTCGTAGAGGTTGATGGCGTCGTCCGGCCCGTCGGACATCCAGCCTCCCCTTACGCTGCTGTTGGTGCCCGGGACGATGACGGCCGTGTTGCGGGTCTTGTCCGGGTTGCCCACCGCGATGGCCGCCCTGCCTTTGCCGTTGAACGCCAGCGGGTCGTAGGCCCACAACATGATCGGGACCCCTCGATCCGGATCGGATTCCTTGTCCCGCTCGAGGAAGTCGTTGGTCTTCACGGCGTTTTGGTATCTGGTGATGTCGGTTTCGCACAGCCCGTACGCGACGGGGTTGGTGAACACGTCGGCATCCCGGTTGCTGAGCGCACTGTCCCGCACCGTCTCCGGAGCTAGCCCGTGCTGGCGGCCCACGTCTTCTACCTTGCGCAGATCGTCTTTCAAAGCCGCCTGATTGACAGAGTCACGCACTTCAGCCGGGATGCCGTTGAGGTTGCCCAACTCATTCGGGTGTTGATCTATCAACAGCTGCTTTTGATTGGCGCTCAACGAGTCCCACCACCGTATGACGTGCTCCGGGTTGCTGTCCGGTGCCGGGATCGACAATTCGTCGACACCCTGTATGTCCGCAGGATCGGCCCCGTCTGCTCGTAGCGCGCCTAGAGCGCCGTCGAGCGTCGCCGCATATCGATCCCGAGTCTTCCTGAGCACGAACGTAATTGCTCGCACTTCGGCGACGGCATCTCTGCGCAGATCTTCGGCCAAGCAGTGATCGTCCTCGGCGAGAACTTCACACATCTCGTCATCGATGGCTTCGAGGTCGTATTCGAGCGCATCGAGATACCACTCGGCGGTTTGTTGTGCTTCGGCCAATGCGACGGCGACGTTCTCCAAATCGACTGCAATCCTGGGTAATTGCTCGGCTTGCAGGCCGAGCCACCGGGTTACACGCTGCACCTCGGCGGTGTCATTGATCGGGTGCTCGTTGTTGTGGTGATTCCACGCTGCCTCGAACCGACGCCGCGCTGTCTCAAATACGATGCTGGCCTCGACGGTGTCCGCGCCGGCGTCCCGAAAGGCCTGCGCCAGCGCCGCGATCTGCGCCGGACGACCGGCTTGCAGACCGGCGTTGATCGACCACGGATCACCGCCTGCCTCAGCGACGAGGAACGGAATGGTGATGTGGCGCAGTAGCATCGCGGCAACTGTCCGCGGGCCGCCGCTACGTCAGTGACCCCTCACAGAGAGCTCGCGCCGTCGGCGAGGCCGTCGCCGTCGGTGTCGGTCAGCCGGACGTTCCATTTGCCGTCGCCGTCGGTGTCGACGTACCCGGTCACACCGTTTTCATCACTGCGCAGCACCCGGTCGGCCAGGCCGTTGCCGTCGGTGTCGACGAGTCGGGCGTCGGAGCGCCCGTGCCCGTCGAAATCGACCAGCGGGCCGCCGGTGTGCTCGACACCGTCAAGACCGAACCAGCGCAGTTGCCCGCCGCGATCCATGGCCACCGCCCACGTCCCGGATCCGTCGTCGGTGAAGTAGGCCTCGGGTGTGCCGTCGTTGTCGAGGTCCAGCACGGCGTGATCAACGAGGCCGTCGCCGTCGAGATCCGCCAGAGCGTCGTCACGCAGTCCGTCGTGGTCGAAATCCAGTCCGATCGATTCGAAGCGGCCGTCGCCGTCAAGGTCGAGGTCGGGTTGCCCGTGCCAAATGGCGGCCGCGCCGTTGTCACCTGCCATGCAGTAGTCCATGCGTACTCGGACGCGCGGTCACCGTTAGGCGTTCCCCCGAGACTGCCACCACGCCAACAGTTCTGCGGTCGCCTCCTCGGTATCCAACGGCCCGCGTTCGAGCCGCAGCTCTTTCAGAAACCGCCATGCCTCGCCGACTTGCGGGCCGGCCGGGATGTTGAGCAGCTCCATGATCTGGTTGCCGTCGAGGTCGGGGCGCACCCGCGCCAAGTCCTCTTGGGCGGCCAACTCGGCGATCCGCGCTTCGAGCCGGTCATAGCTGGCCTGCAGCCGCGCGGCCCGGCGCTTGTTGCGGGTCGTGCAGTCGGCTCGCACCAGCTTGTGCAGCCGCGGCAGCAACGGGCCCGCATCGGTGACGTAGCGGCGCACCGCGGAATCGGTCCACTTGCCATCACCGTAGCCGTGAAACCGCAGATGCAGATACACCAGTTGCGAGATGTCCTCGACCATCTGCTTGGAATACTTCAACGCCCGCAACCGCTTTCGGACCATCTTGGCGCCGACGACCTCGTGATGATGGAAACTCACGCCGCCGTTGGGCTCGTGGCGCCGGGTGGCGGGCTTGCCGATGTCGTGCAACAGCGCGGCCCAGCGCAGCACCAGATCCGGGCCGTCATCTTCCAGTGCGATCGCCTGGCGCAACACGGTCAAAGAGTGTTGGTAGACGTCCTTGTGTTGGTGGTGTTCGTCGATGGCCATCTGCATGCCGCCGATTTCCGGCAGCACAACCTCGCCCATGCCGGTTTGCACCAGCAGATCGATGCCGGCGGTCGGATCGTCGCCGAGCACCAGTTTGTCCAGCTCGGCGGCCACCCGTTCGGCGCTGATCCGGGACAGTTGCGGGGCCATCTCGACGATCGCCTCCCGTACCCGCGGCGCGACGGTAAAGCCGAGCTGCGAGACGAACCGCGCCGCGCGCAGCATCCGCAACGGGTCATCACCGAACGACACCTCAGGGGCGGCCGGGGTGTCAAGCACCCGCTCCCGCAGCGCGGCCAAACCGCCTAGCGGATCCAAGAATTCGCCGGGCCCTTCGGACGTGATCCGGACGGCCATCGCGTTGGCCGTGAAATCGCGTCGCACCAGATCGTCCTCGAGGCGGTCGCCGAAGCGCACATCGGGATTTCGGGACACCTGGTCGTAGGTGTCGGCACGGAACGTGGTGATCTCCAGGCGGTGTTCACCCTTGCCAACGCCGACCGTGCCGAACTCGATGCCGGTATCCCACAGGTTGTCGGCCCACCGACGCAGGAGCTGTTGCACCTGCTCGGGACGGGCGTCGGTGGTGAAGTCCAGGTCCGGACTCAACCTGCCCAGCAGGGCATCCCGGACCGAGCCGCCGACGAGGTAGAGCTCGTGGCCCGCGGCAGCGAACGCGGAGCCCAGCTCGGCCAACATAGGCGCATGCCTATTGAGCGCGACCGCGGCGGCGGTCAGCAGGTCGGCATCCTGGGCGGCGTCAGGCACGTTCGACCAGCCTAGTCGGCTCAAGACGAAACGCCCCCGTGAGGAGGCTCGCACGGGCCCGCAGCCGTACTCGCGCACGTCCAAGGTGAATTGACCCGGCGCTGGGCGTTAGTAGCGTTACGTGCGACAAGGAGGGTGAACGGCGGGATGATGCGGTGCATCTCCGATACATAAGCAAAGGCGCGTTGATTTTAATGGCGGGCGGGGACCCGTGGAAGATCAACGGCACCTTCCAGACCGGTCGGCCAGCGCAGATCTCGAATCTTGCAAAAGCGTTTCATGACGCGGGACGGTCTACGGGGGAAGCGGAAGCCGCTTTTACGCAGGCACGGAACCGCTTCGATAAGGCATGGACGCATGCGGGCTGCGGCAATCCGATCAATGATTCGGCCGAGGTGCAGCGGGCCATTAAGTCGCTCGGGGTGCAAGCGGCGCAGTTGCCCAAAATCGGAGCTGATCTAGAGAAAGTTGCGGCCTCACTGGCCGAGGCGCAGCGCTCCGGAAGGGGCGAGATCGCAACTCTGGAAGAACAGCTCCAAGGTCTTGACGACCAAATCGGTGAGGCCGTCGCGCTGGAGAACGACCTTCAGCTCACAGCGTGGGAACGGCAGTTGCTCGACCAATACATCGACGGGCTCGAGAAGCATGCGATCAACGACACCAAGGCGTCGGTTAACACATTGAACCGAGTTCGTGATCAGTACTCGCGACAGCTGCAGGCTTCGATGGCCAACCTGCGCAAGCAGGACGGGTATGCGCCCCCGATCCAGACCCTCGAGGGTGACATTCCGGAAGCACCCCCGCCGAGCGATGCGGAGCGGCGGCACAACCAGATCGAGGCATTCAAGCAGGCCTTCGGCCGCGAACCGACGTCTGCAGCCGACTGGGAGACAGCAGCGGCTCTGGACCCGCAGACCTACGACCCGAAATTCAACGGTGCCAAGTCCCAGGTCCGAGTGGTGAAAATTCGCCCCGCGCCCGGCCAGGGGGTGTTGCGTGTCTCGCAGTGGATCGAACAGCGGGATGTGACGAGTTCCCTCTCGGGAAACCGGGATCTTGGTAATAACCGTGGACCCGACCAGCATTTTGACCCAGAAGACACCAAAGTGTCGACCTACATCGATTACGAAAACGGAATCGTGGTTCTGCGCCAGAATCCCTCTGTCGAGGAGACTCCCGTCGGGGCACCAGGCACGGTTAAGGTCGGCACACCGAAAGGAAGCGTGACCCAGCTAGCCGACGGGTCGGTTCGGATCAAGTACGACGCGGGCAACCCCTTCGCGCCAAGCATCACCGCCGATCCGGATGGGCTATTGGCGGGACATACCATCACCGTCAACGGTGACCTCGTATTCACCCCTGGGCCGGAAGGTGTGCAGGTGAATGGCACACGCACTGACTATCCCTCTCTCGAGGCTTATCAAGACTTGCCCGATGGCGGCACCCACACATTACTGATCGACCCAGCGCAATCGGGTAGCTCAGCAGCGCCAATGTTTAACTTGCCCTTTCACCACGATGTCGGCCCACTTGGTGGCAGCGCATTTGCGCCGTTCGACGGTGGGGGCTGGAATCTTCAATATGACGTACCCGCGCCGCTGTCGCCGACGGAGTTCGGCCCAGTAACCCATCCCCCGTCGGTTCCTCCGCTGCCAAGCGGAGCCGCAGTCCCTGCCTGATCACCCATTGCCAAGAAAGCCGAACATGCCTTCGTTCACCCGAGTACGAGCACTCGATGCCCGCGTCTGGCGCACAGCGACATGGTCGGCGCCTTTTGTCGTCCAACTGATATTGGCAACCTTGCTGGTCGCCATGTGGCTGCTGGGCAAGTGGCCGTTCGACACCCACAGTGCATACGCCGGTGAGCGCGCGTGGATGCTGACCTCGACCGTCATTACGGCTCTAACGTCGTGGCTAGTCGGCGCCGCTTTCCTAAGGTCGCCATCACCGCGCAATCGTGGTCTTGGCATCAGCATTTCGAGCTGTTCGGTGGTCGTCCTGGCCGGCGGAACAATTTTCGCTTATCTATTCCTGCGCTGAAAGCCACTGATGACAGACAAACCTTTTGTGGCCACATCAAACGATCGATATGGGCTCCTAACTTTTGCAGTAGCCATAGTTCACATCTTTGTGGTCGATCTCGTTACCTGGCTCATCGTTGTGCCGATGTGGCCTTTCGTCATCTTCGTTCTTCCGATAACGCTGGCATACATCGCCATCAGCGCCCTGATCTCGAGGGCACCAGGCAGATTGGGTCAGGTTGGCCTGGGAATGGTGTTCGGCAGTCTTTCGGGACCGCTGTCGCTCCTGGTCTTTGTTCCCGCGTTCATCATCGCCCACGCGATAGGCCCGATCTGACGGGCCGCACCCGTCGTAGGCGTCGCGCCTTCCCGCGCTCACCCAGCGGCGAGTATCTCGGGGAGAATATGCCGTGCCAGCTACTATCGCTTGGGTGTCGGACGGCGAACAAGGCAAACCACGTCGGCGCCGGGGGCGCCGTCGCGGGCGTGGTGCTGCGACTTCGTCCGAGAACCCGCCCACCGGTCAAGTGAACGGCGACTCGACAGCCACCAAATCGCGCCGATCCCGCGCATCCCGCCGCGGCGCGGATCAGCTGCGCACCGTGCACGAAACTTCCGCCGGCGGGCTGGTCATCGACGGCCTGGACGGCCCGCGCGAGTCGCAGGTCGCCGCCCTGATCGGGCGCATCGACCGGCGTGGACGGATGTTGTGGTCGTTGCCCAAGGGACACATCGAACTGGGCGAGACCGCCGAGCAGACCGCTATCCGAGAAGTGGCCGAAGAGACCGGCATCCGGGGCAGTGTGCTGGCCGCGCTGGGTCGCATCGACTATTGGTTCGTCACCGACGGCCGCCGCGTGCACAAGACCGTGCACCACTATTTAATGCGGTTCTCCGGCGGAGAGCTGTCCGACGAGGATCTCGAAGTCGCCGAGGTCGCCTGGGTGCCGATGGGAGAACTACCGTCCCGGCTGGCCTACGCCGACGAACGCCGCCTCGCCCGCGTCGCCGACGAGCTCATCGACAAGTTGCAAAGCGATGGCCCGGCGTCGCTTCCGCCGCTGCCGCCCAGCTCGCCGCGGCGCCGCCCGCAGACGCATTCGCGGACTCGGCATTCTGACAAACCGGCTACGGGCCGGAAGAACGGCCACGGACCGGGGCCGTGACAGCGTCGCGTCTGCATTGTGCGGGCTTGCTGCGCATCGCCGCCGTGCTCGCCATCGTGGCCGGACTCGCGGTACTCACCGGGCCGGTGATTCCACCCGCGGCTGCGGGTGAGCCCGGGGTGACCCCGTTCGTCCGGGTCCGCATTGATCAAGTCACTCCGGATGTGGTCACCACGACCAGTCCACCCGTCGTGACGGTCAGCGGCATGGTGACCAACATCGGCGACCGTCCCGTCCGCGACGTCATGGTCCGCCTCGAGCACGCCGGCGCGGTCACCGCGTCGGCGGGGTTGCGCACCAGCCTGGACGGTGACACCGACGGGTACCAGGCCGCAGCGGATTTCCTCACGGTGGCCCCCGAACTACAGCGCGGGCAGGAAGTTGGCTTCACCCTGTCGGCGCCGCTGCGGGCGTTGACCAAGCAGTCGCTGGGAGTGGAAATGCCCGGCATCTACCCGCTGCTGGTCAACGTGAACGGCACGCCCGACTACGGCGCGCCCGCCCGGCTGGACAACGCGCGATTCCTACTGCCCGTGGTGGGAGTGCCGCCCGACCGCGCCGACGACATCAGCTCCACCGTCGCGCCCGATACGTCCAAACCGGTGTTGATCACCATGCTGTGGCCACTGGCCGACCGGCCCCGCCTGGCTCCGGGCGTGCCGGGCGGAACCATCCCGATCCGGCTGGTGGACGACGACCTGGCCACCTCGTTGGCCAGCGGCGGCCGGCTCGACATCCTGCTGTCCGCGGCCGAAGTCGCCACCAGTCACGACGTCGATCCCGACGGCGCCGTCGGCCGTGCGCTGTGCCTGGCGATCGACCCGGATCTGCTGGTCACGGTCAACGCGATGACCGCCGGCTACGTGGTGTCCGATTCGCCCGACGGCCCGGCACAATTGCCCGGCGCTCCCACCCACCCCGGCGGCGGGCAGGCCGCCGCCGCCGCGTGGCTGAACCGACTGCGCACCCTGGCGCACCGGACCTGCGTGGCGCCGCTCCCCTACGCGCAAGCCGACCTGGATGCCGTGCAGCGCGTCAACGACCCCGGTCTCAGCGCCATCGCCACCACCGGCGCGAACGGCATCATCGACAGGATCCTGGACGTCTCCTCCGCTCGCGGCGCCACCCTGGTGCCCAACGGCCCGCTGACCAGCCGTGCCGTCAAGCTGCTCAGCGCCAACGACAACACCGTCGCAATCGCCGCCGCCGACTTGTCGGCGGCCGAGGCGCAGGACTCCTCCGAGACCACCGTCGACACCACGCCCCGGCGATTCTCCCCGCAGGTCATGGTCGCCCCGTTCGACCCGGCCGTGGGGGCGGCGCTGGCCGGGGCAGGACTCACGCCCGAGGTGCCGACGTACCTGGACTCGTCGCTGACGGTTCGGTTGGGCCACGATTCGGTGACCGCCCGCCGCCAGGATGCCCTGGGCTCGATGTTCTGGCACGCACTGCGGCATGACGAGCCCCGCACCCAGATCCTGGTGCCGCCGACGACGTGGAACCTGCAGCCCGACGATGCGCAGGTCATTTTGACGGCGCTGACCACCACCATCCGCTCCGGTCTGGCGGTGCCACGCCCGTTGCCGGCGGTGATCGCCGAGGCTTCGGCCCGCAACGAACCACCGGAAGAGGCCGGCGCATACAAATCCGCACGCGGCCAGTTCAACGATGACGTCACCGCCGGCATCGCCAGTCAAGTCGGCCGGCTCTGGGGATTGACGTCATCGCTGATGACCGACGACCGCACGGGGCTGACCGGCGTCCAGTACACCGCGCCGCTGCGCGAGGACATGCTGCGCGCATTGAGTCAGTCCCAACCGCCGGATACCCGCAACGGGTTGGCTCAGCAGCGCCTGGCCGTGGTCGGTAAGACGATCAACGATCTATTCGCCGCCGTGACCATCGTCAACCCGGGCGGCTCGTACACCTTGGCCACCGAGCACAGCCCGCTGCCGCTGGCGCTGCACAACGGGCTGGCCGTTCCCATCCGGGTGCGGCTGCACGTCGATGCGCCGCCGGGAATGAACGTCACCGACGTCGGTCAGATCGAACTGCCGCCCGGTTACCTGCCGCTGCGCATTCCGGTCGAAGTGAACTTCACCCAACGCGTGGCCGTCGACGTGGCCCTTCGCACCCCGGACGGACTGCGACTGGGCGAGCCGGTGCGGTTGTCGGTGCATTCCAATGCCTACGGCAAGGTGCTGTTCGCGATCACGCTGTCCGCCGCGGCTGTACTGGTGTTGCTGGCCGGCCGGCGGCTTTGGCACCGATTCCGCGGCCAGCCGGACCGCGCCGACCTGGACCGTCCCGACCCACCCGATGCCCGGCACGCCCTGGGATCCGGCGCGGAGCGCGGCGACACCGACCCACGCGTCGAGCAAGAGCACCGAGTATGACCCCCACCTATCGGCAGGCCCAACCACACCACCGCCTGCCCGAGCCGCCGCCGCGTTCCCGGATGCCGCATTCACCACCCACCGGGCCGCTGCCGCCGGTCGCCGCCGAGATCGATCGCCGACGTCCAGAGCTGTCTGACTCCGCGCTGGTGTCGCGGTCCTGGGCGATGGCCTTCGCGACGTTGATCAGCCGGTTGACCGGTTTTGCCCGGGTGGTGCTGCTGGCCGCGATCCTGGGCGCCGCACTGTCCAGTGCGTTCTCGGTGGCCAATCAGCTGCCCAACTTGGTGGCCGCCCTGGTCCTGGAGGCGACGTTCACCGCGATCTTCGTGCCGGTGCTGGCCCGCGCCGAGCAGAGCGACCCCGACGGCGGCGCCGCGTTCGTGCGGCGCTTGGTCACCTTGACGACGGCGCTGCTGATCTTCGCCACCGCGCTGTCGGTGGCGGCCGCCCCGCTGCTGGTGCGGCTGATGCTGGGTCGCTCGCCGCAAGTCAACGAACCGCTGACCGTCGCGTTCGCCTACTTCCTTCTCCCCCAGGTCCTGGCCTACGGCCTGACTTCGGTGTTCATGGCGATCCTGAACACCCGCAACGTGTTCGGCCCGACGGCGTGGGCACCTGTCGTCAACAACGTCGTCGCGCTGGTCACGTTGGCGGTCTACGCACTGGTGCCCGGTGAGCTGTCAGTCGATCCCGTCCACATGGGCAATGCCAAGCTGCTGGTGCTCGCCATCGGCACCACGCTGGGGGTGTTCGCACAAACCGGACTGCTGCTGATAGCCCTGCGCCGCCAGCGCGTCGACCTGCGCCCGCTATGGGGCATCGACCAGCGCCTCAAGCGTTTCGGCACGATGGCCGCCGCCATGGTGCTCTACGTACTGGTCAGCCAGCTGGGCCTGGTGGTGGGCAACCAGATCGCCAGCACCGCCGCCGCATCCGGCCCGGCGATCTACAACTACACCTGGCTGGTCCTGATGCTGCCGTTCGGCATGATCGGCGTGACAGTACTGACCGTGGTGATGCCGCGGCTGAGCCGCAACGCTGCCGCCGATGACACCAAGGCCGTGCTTGGTGACCTGTCGCTGGCCACCCGGCTGACCTTGATCACGCTGATTCCGATCGTCGCGTTCATGACCGTCGGTGGCCCCGCGATGGGCAGCGCCCTGTTCGCGTATGGCCACTTCGGGAACGTCGACGCCGCCTACCTTGGCGCGGCGATCACCTTGTCGGCCTTCACGCTGATCCCCTACGGCCTGGTGCTCCTGCAGCTGCGGGTCTTTTACGCGCGCGAACAGCCATGGACGCCGATCGTCATCATCCTCGTCATCACGGCGGTCAAGATCCTCGGCTCGGTGCTGGCCCCGCACCTCACCGACGACCCCAAACTGGTGGCCGGTTTCCTGGGGCTGGCCAACGGCGTCGGATTCCTCGCCGGCGGGATCATCGGCTACATCCTGCTGCGGCGCACCCTGCTGCCCGCCGGCGGCCACCTGATCAGCGTCGGCGAAGTGCGGACCATCCTGGTGACGCTCACCGCATCCATGCTGGCCGGATTGATTGCCCACGTGATCGATCGACTGCTCGGGCTGGACCAGCTCACCAGCCATGGCGGTGCCGGCTCAATACTTCGCCTGGTCGTGCTGGCGCTCATCATGCTGCCGATCACGGCCGCGGTGATGCTGCGCGCAGAGGTACCCGAGGCCCGGGCGGCGTTGGATACTCTGCGCTACCGCATCACGGGCCGCGGACCGCGCCCCCGCAAACCGACTGCGAAGGATCGATCGTCTCACCGGCGCCCGGTCACGTACCCTGAGCAGAGGAATTCGTCCCCGCCTGGGGTAAATGCGGTCCAGGAGCCGATCCGGCGCCGGCCTCCGGAGCGGGCAAACCGAGCCGGGCTAGCGAAAGGACCGGAGGTGACCGACCGCCCTATGGAGAGCGCAACACCCAGCGCTAAGCCTGGCGCGGGTTCCGGTACTCCGGCGCCGCGGCCAGTCGCCGATGACTTCCAGCCCGACATCCCCGCCGACCAGCCGCAGCGATCCGCCCCACTCCCCCCTGGCCAGGCCAACGGCGACCTGCCCAGTGCACCCCGGCGCGCACCTGCCCCACTCGATGCGCCGCGTGAGCGTTCAGCGGACTCCTCCAGAGATGACGTGCACTTGGTCCCCGGCGCCAGGATCGCCGGCGGCCGGTATCGACTGCTGGTGTTCCACGGCGGCGCCCCGCCGCTGCAGTTCTGGCAGGCGCTGGACACCGCCCTGGACCGGCAGGTGGCGCTGACCTTCGTCGACCCGGACGGTGCCCTGCCCGACGAGGTCTTGCAGGAGATTTTGTCGCGCACCCTGCGGCTCAGCCGCATCGACAAACCCGGTATCGCCCGGGTGCTCGACGTCGTACACACCGGCTCCGGCGGCCTGGTGGTCTCCGAGTGGATTCGGGGCGGTTCCCTGCAGGAGGTGGCCGACACCGCACCCTCACCGGTGGGCGCCGTGCGGGCGATGCAGTCGCTGGCCGCCGCCGCCGACGCGGCCCACCGCGCCGGCGTCGCCTTGTCGATCGACCACCCCAGCCGGGTGCGGGTCAGCATCGAGGGCGACGTTGTGCTGGCCTACCCGGCGACCATGCCCGACGCCAACCCACAGGACGACATCCGCGGCATCGGCGCCGCGCTCTATGCCTTACTGGTCAACCGGTGGCCGCTGATGGAGAGCGGGGTCCGCAGCGGGCTCGCTGCGGCCGAACGAGACTCCTCGGGCAACCCCGTCGAGCCGATGTCCGTCGACCGTGACATCCCCTTCCAGATTTCCGCGGTCGCCGTCCGAGCGGTTCAAGAGGACGCCGGAATCCGCAGCGCCTCAACACTTTTGAATCTGCTCCAGCAGGCCACCGCGGTCGCCGACCGCACCGAGGTGCTCGGCCCGATCGATGATTCGCCCTCGCCGTCGACGGCTCTGATCTCACCCGCTCAGGAGCAGGAGACGTTTGCGCGCCGGCGGCGCAATCTGATCATCGGCGTCGGGGCCGGCCTTGCCGTCATCGTGGTCGCCCTGCTGGTGCTGGCGTCGATCGTGAGCAAGATCTTCGGCAATGTCGGTGGCGGCCTCAACAAGGATGAGCTGGGGCTGAACGCCCCCTCGTCGTCGTCCTCGGCGGCGGCACCGGCGGCGCCCACTCCGCCAGCGGCGGCGGGCAGCATCGTCAAACCGACCAAGGCGACGGTCTTCTCTCCCGACGGCGACCCCGACAACGCCGGCACGGCCGGACAGGCCATCGACGGCGACCCGTCAACCGCCTGGGCGACCGAGGTCTACACCGATGCCGTCCCCTTCCCCAGCTTCAAGCAGGGCG
Organism: Mycobacterium sp. 1465703.0; assembly: GCF_001672975.1. GTDB lineage: Bacteria > Actinomycetota > Actinomycetes > Mycobacteriales > Mycobacteriaceae > Mycobacterium. Next base: position 2,001 of record NZ_LZKU01000294.1, on the reverse strand, counting down.
AAGGGCTGATCCTGCAGCTGCCCAGCCCCACCGTGGTGGGACAAGTCACCATCGACACGCCCAGCAACGGGACCAAGGTGGAGATCCGCGCCGCATCCTCACCGTCGCCGTCCAGTCTCAACGACACCACCGTGCTGGCGCCGGCCTTCACGCTCAAACCCGGTCATAACGTGATCCCGGTCAGGGCCGGTTCGCCGACGTCGAATCTGCTGGTGTGGATCTCCACGCTCGGATCCACCAGCGGCAAGAACCAAGCCGGCCTTTCGGAGATCACGGTTCAGGCCGCGTCCTGATCCCGCGTGCATCCCCCACTCACATAAGCGCTTCCGAGTGAAGTGCCGCGTCATACGCGATTGGTTAATGTCCGGCCGTGGGCTTCGGGAGAAACACCAAGCACGAGCGCAGTGACGCCGAATTGCTGGCAGCCCATGTGGCCGGTGATCGTTACGCCTTCGGCGAGCTCTTCCGCCGCCATCAACGGCACCTGCACCGGCTGGCCCGGCTCACCACTCGCACCCCGGAAGACGCCGAAGACGCGCTGCAAGACGCCATGCTCTCCGCCCACCGCGGTGCCGGCGCGTTCCGGCACGACGCCGCCGTCGGCAGTTGGCTGCATCGCATCGTCGTCAACGCCTGTCTGGACCGGCTGCGCCGTACCAAAGCTCACCCGACCGTTCCGCTGGAAGACATCTATCCGGTCGCCGATCGCACCACCCAGGTCGAGACCACGATGGCGGTGCAGCGCGCCTTGATGCGGCTTCCCCTCGAACAACGTGCCGCGGTGGTGGCCGTCGACATGCAGGGTTACTCAGTGGCCGATACCGCCCGGTTGCTCGGCGTCGCCGAAGGCACGATAAAGAGCCGCTGTGCACGCGGCCGGGTTCGGCTCGCCGAGCTGCTGGGTTACCTCAACGCCGGCGCGCACGCCTTGCCCGACCCTGCCGCCGGACAGACCTGACCACGCGATAGGCCACGTCCAGCGGGCCGTGCGTGGCCTTCGGTGCACGCATGACGGACACTGGGTCCGATGGATGCGGCGGATGACGAAGCGGCGGATGACCGCAACCGGGGATCAGGGCCCCCGCTGACCGTCGAACTCCTCGCGGACCTGCAGGCCGGCATTCTCGATGACGAGACCGCCGCCCGCGTCCGCCGGCGAGTCCGCGCCGATCCACACGCCGCCGGTGTGCTGCGTGCGTTGAACCAGGTCCGCTGCGATGTCGCCGCCGTCGGCGCCGCCCCAGGCGCACCGCCTGACGCTCCCCCACAGGTCGCTGGCCGGATATCCGCGGCGTTGCGCGCGGCCGAGCCTCTTACCGGTGATTCGTCCCGACCGCCCGCTCACTCTTCCCGCCCGCGCCTTCGTCCGGCCCGCATCATCGCCGCGGCCACCGGCCTGTGCGCGGTGCTCGCCGCGATCGGCGTCGGGACGGTCGCGCTCATGCACGCCCCGGAACCCGAACCGGACACCCCGGGCGACATAGCGCACATCACGGTGTCGACGCCGCCGATGGAGATTCCGCTTTCGCCCAACGAAATCCTCGGACTGCTCGATCACAGCCCCGACTACGGCGCGCTCAGCGACCCGGCGCGGCGCGCCTCCTGCCTCACCGGCCTGGGCTATCCGGCATCCACGCAGGTCCTGGGTGCGCGGCAGGTCGAGATCAACGCCCGCCCCGGCGTCGTTCTGGTGATACCGGCCGACAGCCCCCACATCCTGGCCGTCTACGCGGTCTCCCCGAACTGCAGCGCCGCCGATACCGGACTCTTGGCCAACACCCAGGTCTCCCGGCCCTAATGTGGTGCCATGCGTGGTGCGACACGCCCGGGAACAGCGGTGCCTACGCTGGCGTTGACACAAATCCAGAGACGATCGCTTTGAAAGGTTTCCATGACCGCCGACACTGTGCATGACGTGATCATTATTGGTTCGGGTCCTGCTGGGTATACCGCGGCGTTGTATGCGGCGCGGGCGCAGTTGGCGCCGGTGGTGTTTGAGGG
>NZ_LZKU01000293.1 GCF_001672975.1 Mycobacterium sp. 1465703.0 | reverse complement strand
TCGAGCCCAGCACACGCCCAAACCGGCCCAAAACGTCACTAGCCGTTTTGCTCAAAGTCACTCGCCGCGCTCGACAGGTTCTGCGCGTAGGAATCCAGGAGTTTGGCTTTGGCGTCGATCGATTCAGACACCCAATCCTTCTGCGCCAAATAACCGCTATCACCATCAGCGAACCGGTCGCCCGTCTTGTCATCCCCCCACGGCGAGCCCAACGCTGCAAGATTATTCGTCAACGACGTGAACACCTGCTTGAATCCGGCGCTGACATCACCCAAGTCACCGCCGGCCTTACGCAGTTCATCGGGATTCACGCTCAACGGATCGGCCATCAGCTATCTCCTCACTGTCGGGAAGGTCGAGTGTTCTTCCATGCCGTCGCCCTCATCGCGCGGCGAGTCGGCGGTCGACGAGTTGAATCCCGCTAACAGCCCGGCGAAATCGGGCACATCCCCGCTCCGTCCGGCCATCAATGAAATCTGTTGCCGTCGCTCGGTTAACGGCGCCAACAAATCCGCCGACCGCTGCTCGATCTCTTGGACCGCCGACTGCGCCGCATCAGTGATGTGCCCACTAAGATCAGCAAACTCGAACTCATCCAAGTACGACTCGTCGATCACGGTCTTGGTCACAATCCGGCGCGCATCGACACTCACCTTCACCATCCCATCGGCGGCGGTGCCCGTCGCGGTTAACGCCGTCTGCTTCTGCTGCATCACCACCATTTCCCGCATCTGCTCCTGCACAAGCGAGAACATATGACCCAATTCCCCACGTAGGCCATCGCTGTCCACGGCAATATCCTCTCTCCACAGTGAATTTGGCCAATGTTGGCCTGTTCGGGCGGGTCGGGTCGGCCATAGCGATCGCCACCTCGGAGCAATGCGAGCCGCCCGTGGCGGGTCGTTGACCCTCCGCACTTGCGGCGGACAACGATGAGCTAACCACGATAAGCTTCACGCAGGGTTGCGACATCGTCGGCGATGAGTTGATCGATTCGCTCGTGCAAGATCGACCTCGTCATGGGCTTAGCATGGGATGCATCCGGCTCAAAAATATATTCCGCCTCGTTGTCGATTCGTACCCACACCACCGATTCTTTGGCGCGATCACGTCCCCATTTTCGCTTTGGGCGGCAATGACTTTGGACCGTCGCATACGCCGTCACCGAGTCGGCCGGGATTATCACCTCGTCCCGCCGAGCGGATCGATGCCGCACTACGAAGTCACCGCTGTCAAATTCGGCCTGGACGCGCCGAGCGTATTCCGGTACCACGATCTTCTCGTGGCGCCCCGGTTCGATCAACGAAACCGCGTCGCAAATCGCCTCACCCAAGTCGTACGGCGATACAGTGTAGAAATCAATCAGATCGGCCTCCGGCTGCTGCGCCGCGAAGAAACCGAGTTCCCCCGCTCGGTACGCCAATACACGCACACTGGGCGTATCAGCCGGGATGAACTGAACGTGGCATTCCACCCAGATATCCGCGGCATCGTAGACGGTCACGCACTTATGGAAATCGTTCAGGTCTCCATAATTGAACCTATCCGGCACAGTGTTGGAGTACGCCAAAGCATCGTCTCGAGTAGCGAAACGCGAAGGCTGCGTGAACATGAACGGGTATGGCAGAAAGTCGCGCCCCTGAAACTCATTGATGACGCTCAAATCCCGCAGATCCAGCGTGCCCACCTGACTTAACAGCACTCGACTCACGCGATCACCTGAACCATCCGCCGGCCGATGCAAACGACCGAAAGAGCACTGGCGCATAATCACTCCAGCGGTCGCAGGACATGGAGCGACCCGCAGTAACGCTCAATAGCGGAGGCCGAATCGTGGGCGCACGCTGCGCCGGTGGACCGAACGCGGTTGGTTCGCGCTGACGCCGGTAGCTGCCGGCGTCAACCGGACCGAATACTGTCACCGACTGAAGCAAGCTCACCGACCAAACTCCGCGACCTGCTCGAATCCCGTGCGGCCCGACCGGCTGCCCGCCATCGGCGGCCGAGGCACCTGGCGTGCTACCGGTGCAGCCGGCTGTGGTGTGGGCTGGAGCTCGTCCGGGCCATCGTCGCCGATTACCGGGACAACAGCGTCGGGGTCACCCATCACCAGCTCGCCATTCTTCGTGCGGCGCAAGGTCTTATTCGCCTTGTGATCCTTGCCAGCAGGCCCGCGTTGTCCCGCACCGCCGCCCCCGCCACCCGGCACGGAACCAGGGGCGCCGCCGACGCCTTGTGGCATATTCGGACTCGATAGGCCAGAACCGACAGGTTCAGGTGCTGTCTTGCCCACCGCGGCCACCGGTGCACCAGCGGGCGACAGCGATCCCCCGTGCCCTTCGGGCCCCGTCCCCGCGCCACCACCGGCATGGCCAAGATCGGCGCCCTGCTTCGACAACGCGTCCAACCCCTTGGGATCAAGGCCCTGCGGACCACCTAACGGAGGCTGATGATTTTGCGCCCCATTCAGCGCCTGTTGGAGCGGCTGGAGTGCTTCTGATGCGCTTTGCCCCAAGCCGCTCAGGGCGTTGGTTAGGCCGGATAGACCGGGATTGCTTGTGGCGCCGCTTAGTCCGCTGCCGGTGTTAGCTGCCGCACCGGGCGGCGGCGCACCATTCGAACCCAGACCGGCACCCGGCGGCGGCGCACCATTCAAACCCGTGCCCGGCGGCGGCGCACCATTCAAACCCGTGCCCGGCGGCGGCGCACCATTCAAACCCGTGCCCGGCGGCGGCGCACC
>NZ_LZKU01000292.1 GCF_001672975.1 Mycobacterium sp. 1465703.0 | reverse complement strand
GATTCATGTCGGCAGCCGGCCTGGACGCGACGTATTGGGGCTATGTGGACGCGGTGCCCGCCGAGTCCCTGGCGGTGGTCAATCTCATGTCGCTGTTCGGACTGCACCGCTCGATGCGCGGCGCGGCCATCGGCCACTTCGCGTCGACGGAGATCACCTCACCGCCAGGGACTCGGCGGGCACCGCGTCCACATAGCCCCAATACGTCGCGTCCAGGCCGGCTGCCGACAGCAGATCGGCGAACAGCTGCTGGTGCAGCCGCGCGCCCTGTCCGGCGCCGTATTCGTCGAATTCGACTGCCACAAAAGCCGCTTTGGCCACTCCCGTCAGGCGCGGGATGGCAAACGCATGCGGATCGGCCTCTTTGAGGTGATACAGCGAGCGGTGCACGAAGTATTCGCACATCTGTTGCCACGTCCCGGCATCGCGCAGGTAGTAGGACGGGCCGGTGCCGTCGACCGGCTCGACCGTGATCGCTTCCATCTCGGCCGCCGCCGTCTGGTCGGCATCGATGGGGCCGACATCACGGCGCACGCCGGCCAAGAACACGCGTTCCAATTCGGCGCGCAGCCCCAGCAACGCGGGGTTCCACTCCCATGCGGGGTCGACGCCGGCCAGACCGCGGTAATGCAGCTCATAGCACATGGACAGGGCCAGCTGCAGATCCAGGCCGTAGGGGTCGGAGTCACGTACGGATGCGCCGATGCGCGCCAAGTGGTCACCTGATGGCGGCCCTGCCAGCGCGCAATGCACCGCTGTTGACAGTGGCCCGTGTGCCGCAGGCAGGGCGGGTGAGGTCATGGTCGATGCGTGGGTCACGCCGGTGTCTACCCGCTATATGGTATGGGCAAACGGTGCGGCAGTGGCTGCGAACAGCCGGTCATCCGCATCATTCGGCCCTGTCCGGCAGGCGAAAGGTGATGTCGGCGGTGGTGCCGCTGGCGGTCGTGTCGAGGTCCATCGAGTCGCTGAGCATCCGCATCAGCGGCAGACCGCGTCCGCCGCCGTCAGGGCTGCTGGCCGGCGTCTTCCACGATCCGTAATCGACGATCCGGGTGCGCACCGCCTCGTCGGTGAGGCTTATGTCGAGCAGCATGGCTCCGGCGGCGAATCCGCGGTACGCGTGTTCGACGCAGTTGGTGCAGGCCTCGTTGACCACCAGCACGATATCGGCGGCCAACTCACCCGTTATGCCGGCGGCGCGCAACCAGCCGGTGAGCCGATGCCGAATGAGCGCCAATTGTTCTGGTGCGGCGTCGGTTTCGATCCGCAGCGGCGTCTGGTGGTGCCGGTAGATGACCATCGCGACGTCGTCGTCATACCCCGCTTCCGGAGCCAGCTCGTGAAGCACCATATCGGCGATGGTGTCCAACGGCGCCGTCATGGTCTGCGCCAGAACGTTTGCGGCGCGGGCGATTCCCTCGTCGATCGACTCGTGTTTGCGTTCGACGAGCCCATCGGTGAACAGCATGAGTGTCGAGCCGGGCGGCAGCAGCTGGGTGGTTTGCGGGCGCTGTTCATTGCGGCGCACCGCGAGCGGCACCGATGCGGCGTCGGCCAGCAGTGTCGTCCTGCCGGGTTCGGGCCAGGCCAGCAGGGCCGGCATGTGTCCGGCATTGCTGTACTGCAGAACACCGGTCTCGGTGTCCAGAATCGCCAGAAAGACCGTCGTGCAATACGCATTCGGGATGAGCGATGCCGCCGAGTCGAGTTGCTCCAGCAGCACCGCGGGTTCGGCACCGTTGATCAGCAGCGCCCGGGCAGAGCTTCGCAGCTGTCCCATGACTGCTGCTGCAGGCAGGCCGCGACCCACGCAGTCGCCGACGACGATGCCGATGCGGTGTCCACCGATCGGTAGCACGTCGTACCAGTCGCCGCCGATCTCCAACGGCAGTACGGCGGGCTCGTAGCGAACCGCGAAGCCCGGTGGCGGCTCAACCGGTGGCAGCATGGCGCGCTGCAACGTCAGTGACGTCTCCCGCGCACTCTCGAACTGGCGCACGTGCTGCATGGCCAGGCTGAGGTGGCCGATCAGCACGGTGACCAGCAGTCGATCCTCCCCGCTGATCCAGCGCGGTGTGCGCAGCTCCAGCCACAACGTCAGGTCGCCGCTGCCGGAGAGCGCCGCGACCAGACCCTGCGCTTTACCTGGATTATTTGGTCCCTCAATGGTTTTCGCCGTCAGCGGCAATTGGTGACGCGCCTCTTGGAAGGTATGACGCAGCCAGGGCTCCAGCTCGCGCCACGACGAGGCCGCGGGTTGACCCGCCGCTTGGACCGTCGGATCGCCGTCGCCGTTGGGCCACGAGACCGCGATCACCCGTTGCACGTCGATTGCCGCGCTACACTCGTCGAGCGTGATCGACAGCAGTTCGTCCACGCTCTTGGCCACCGCCACAGCGGTGGCCAGACGCAGCACCGCACTTTCCCGCGCGGCAAAGGCACGCTCGGCGGTGATGTCACGGATCGTTCCGACGAAGGCGTCTAGCTCGCTGCCGGTTTCCTTGACCGCGTTGATGCTTACCTTCACCCATGCGAGGTGGCCATCGGCATGGCGAATCGGAGTTTCGTAGTCGGCGCTACCGTGCCTCAGCACCAGCTTCATCTGTTCGGCCGCGGTGTTCTTGTCGACCAGCCAGGGATGCGGCCACTTGTAGGGTAGACCCTCATTGGGGTACCCGAGGATCTCGATGAAGGCATCGTTCATTTCGATCACGGAGCCCTCGTGGTCGGCGACGAAGAACCCTTCTTGCAGCGAATTCACCAGTGCGGTGCGGAATTTGTCGCGGTCGGCCAGGCCCTCGGCGCGGGCCCGCTGTTCGGCGTAGCGCCTGTTTCCGTCGATGAAGCCGCGGGTTGCGACGTCAAGGGGAACCAGCAACTGCAGCAGGAACTCCAGTGCGATCGGTGCGTCGATGCGCACGTCCTTCGAAATCTCGAAGACCAGGCGTACGTGCTGCTCGATGATTTCGAGCAAGCTGATTTGTTCCTGCAGGGCTCTGCGCCCGAGCTCATGGCCGACCGACAAGCTCGCCTCGTCGTGTGAGTCCAGATAGGCGCGCAACGCGGCGGCGTACTGGTCGTGAAAGTTGTCGTGGGCGGTCACATCGTCACGCCCCTGTGCCGCGCCGCGAGCACCATCGCATCGTCGGTTTCTTTCGCGTCCTTCCCGAGGAGCCCATCGGCGATAGCAACAGCGGAGGCCGAGAAGTCGATGTGGTCCAGGAAGTCTTCGGTAATTCCGTCGGTGCTCATCACGATCAGGTCGCCGGGCCGAATCGGAACTACTTGCGCCGGCTTGATTTCCGGGATGCGGTAGCCGACGATCCCTGCGGTAAGGCGTGCGCTGGAACGAACGTCGACACCGGTCGGTGCTTTGCTCACCAGATGGGCGGTGACATTGCCGACACCGGTCCACGTCAACGTATTGGCGGCGAAATCTATCCGCACCAACGTCATTGCGACACCTCTGGTGCCGACCAGCACACGATGACAGAGCTGGATCAAGACTTCGACACGCTCGGAACCGGCACGCGTGATCGTATCGACAGCGCGCAGTGCGGCTTCGGCGGCGGACGGTCCGTGACCCAGGCCGTCCACCAACCCGAACAGCGCGGCCGCACCGTCGATATCGATTGCGATGCCCCGATCACCGGACGTGTACTCGCTGGGCATGGGCCGGCCCGCCCTTGCCCACTCGATAGGTCCGAAGCGACCGTTTTCACGCACGGGGAGGGACCCACTTCCACATTTCGATGATGGTTCCCTGGCCGAGGGTGGAGTCGACGAACAACCTGTCCATCAAGCGGCGGGCACCCGGCAAGCCCATCCCCAGCCCCCGCCCGGTCGTGTAACCGTCTTCCATCGCCCGGGCGATGTCGGCGATGCCGGGACCCTGATCTTCGGCGCGCACCACCAGGGCCTTACGCCCCTCCCGGTCGGCGACTGTCACCCGAACCGCACCGCGGCCGGCGTAGCTGGTGATATTCCGTGCGATTTCCGAGATCGCCGTCGCGATCATCGTGACGTCGGTGAGGGAGAACCCTAAATCAAGTGCGAGTTGATGGCCGGCTTTGCGGGCTTCGACGATGTCGTCGGAGTTATTGATCGCAACGACTATATCAGCCTCCACCGTCGAGCCCGATCGTCGGTTTCCGCTGTGTCAGTTGACGATTCAGCAGCGCGAGGCCCTCTTCAAGATCCAGTGCGGTGTTCATGTCGTCGAACGCCAGACCAAGCTGGACCATTGCGAAGGCCACCTCCGGCTGCAATCCGACGATCACCGTGTCCGCGCCGCGCAGCCTGGTCATGTGCGCGATCGTCCGCAGCGAACGGGCGGCGAACGAATCCATCACATCGATGGCGGTGACGTCGACGATGATGCCCTGGGCGCGGAACTGGCTGACCCGTTCCATCAGGTCGTAGCGCAGGCGTTCGGCGTCGGAGTCGGTGAGGGCGGCCTGCACCGACGCAATGAGGATCGAGCCCTGTTTCAGGATCGGTACTGGCATGGGGTGCTCGCGTCGATTGTGATTATCCAGTCTGCTCGCCGGTGCGCGTGACCTCGTAGCCCAGCAGCCGCTCGGCTTCCTCGATGCCACCCTGCAGGTCGCCGACCGCGTTCATCTTCGACAGGTCCAGCCCGATCGTCACCAGCGTCAGCGCGATCTCGGAGGACAGGCCGGTGATGATCACGCTGGCGCCCATCAATCCCGACGCGTCGACTGTCTGCACCAGGTGGTTGGCCACCGTCGAGTCGATGGTCGGCACACCGGTGATATCGATGACCACCACTTTGGCGCGGTTCGCGCGGATGGCCCGCAGCAACTGCTCGGTGACCTGGCGGGCGCGCTGGCTGTCCAGCACGCCGATGATCGGCAGAATCAGCAGCTGCTCGCGCACCTGCAGCACCGGCGTCGACAGCTCGCGGATGGCCTCCTGCTGCTGCCGGATGATGCGCTCGCGTTCCTGCACGAAGCTGACGGCCACGGTGTTGGCGATGCGGTTGGCCGCGGGTTCGTAGGCGTCGAGGACGCGGTTGAGCATCTCGAAGTCGGTCTGGTACTTCTCGAACAGCGACCGGGCCAGAACGTCACGCAGCAGCAGGACGATGCCGACGACCTCGTCGGTTTCCACGCCTCGGGGAATGATGCGTTCGGACAGGTCGCGCGCGTAATCCTGCAGCGCTTCGACGCTACCGGTCTCGAGCACCTCGACGTAACTGTCATACACAGTCGTTGCCTCGGAGAAGATCTCCTCCGGGGTCATCGCGGTGAGCAGTTCGGCCTCGGTGATGCGGCGCGCCCACTCCTCGCGCAGAATGGTCCGATTCTGCCGCAGGTGCTGGACTAGCTGGGGAAGAAGCCCCTCACTGGAGATCCCGACGGTCTGCGCTGCGATGCCGGTACTGTTGAAATCCGACGGCGAATCTGACATCTGGCCTCCCGAGTGCCACGTCGCGCCCTGCGGTCTGCAGTTACTTTTGCGAGACTAGCCTGGGTTGTCGCGGGGCACGTGTTGAGGGCATATTCTTCTCGCAGTTCGTAACGCAGGCTAGGGTTGAACACGCCACGGCCCAGGACAAAGGATTGCCATTGTCAGCTCCTGATTCGATTACCACGTTGGTTGAGGACCACGACGGGGTGTCCGTGGTCAGTGTCAGCGGCGAAATCGATTTGGTCACGGCGCCCGCCCTGGAACAAGCCATCGGTGCGGTCGTCGCCGACACCCCCAAGGCGCTGGTCATCGATCTCTCTGCGGTGGAGTTTCTCGGTTCGGTGGGACTGAAGATCCTGGCGGCGACTTACGAGAAACTGGACAAGGAAACCGGGTTCGGCGTGGTCGCGCGCGGTCCGGCCACCCGCAGACCGATTCACCTCACTGGTCTGGACAAAACCTTCCCGCTGTACCCGACGCTCGACGACGCGCTGACCGCGGTACGGGACGGCAAACTCAACGGCTAGCGTCGCACCCCCGCGCGGCACGGGTCCGCACCGCCGCGCCGTACCCATCCCGTGGTTTCGGACCACCGAATCCAGGTGTAGTTGGCTAACAACATGTTTGGCGCAAATGCGGCGACTCTGATTATGCATTGCATCGATTTCGGGACTTAATCCGTGTTTTTCCCGAGAACGCCGTTCGTGGCCGCAATTTGCCCGAAAAATTGAAAAGGGCAAACCTTATTTCGAAGCCGGCCAGGGCGAAACGGTGTCCACGCCCGGCCGAGGTGCGATGATCACGGCTATGGACGTCGACCATCCGCAAGACGACCAGCGCTGGGATCGCCGTGAGCGTGGCGAAACCGAAATGCAACGGCTGGACCGCAATTGGAATAGCCTGTTACAGGAGCTGCGGGTGGTCCAGACCGGGGTGCAGCTGCTGACCGGCTTCTTGTTGACATTGCCGTTCCAACAGCGCTTCGACGTGTTGGGGCCGCCTATGCGCATCATCTATCTCGCCACGGTCCTTTTCGCGGTGTGCGCCACGGTCTTGCTGATCGCCCCGGTCGCCATGCACCGGATGCTTTTCCGGCGTCACCGGCTCCAAGTGCTTGTGTCGGCCGCGCATCGGTGCGCCTACGCCGGGCTCGGCTTGCTCGGCCTGGCGGTGATCGGCCTGACCACGATCATCTTCGGCGCGGTGGCGGGGCGAAATGTGGGCCTGATAGCCGGAGCATGCGTGACGCCGCTGTTCACCTTCTTTTGGTGGGTGCTGCCGCTGATGCTGCGGACGCGCTCCGGCTGACGCCAGCGCGCGGTCAGTGGGTGGGCGCGAGCGCCGCGATTCTGGTGGACCCCAGGTGCTCGAGCAGGTCCTGTGGATCAGCGAAGACGGGTTCGGCGCCCGCCTCCTGCAGTTCCGCGCGGGCTATGCCGCCGCTCAGCATGCCGATGCACGGCAATCCTGCCCGGGTTGCGGCGCGGGCGTCCCACACGGCATCCCCGACGAACACGGCGTGCTCGGCATCTACCCCGGCACGATCCAGCGCCACGCGCACGATGCCGGGTTCGGGTTTGGCGGTGTCGACATCGCGTGACGAGGTGGTCTCGGAGATGACGTCGTCGCAGTCGAGCACCTTGCGCAGGATCTCCAACTCGTCCTCGGGCGCCGAACTGGCCAGCACGACCTGTAAGCCCAGGTCGGCGACCCGGTGCAACAGGTCGCGGGCCCCTGGTAGGGGTTGCAGCAGCGGGGTGATCTCCCGGTAGTAGCCGCTATGCCGGTCGCTGAGCCGCTCTTGCACGTCGGCCGGCGCGTCATCGGAGAGCGTTCGCACCAATGTGGATCCGTCCATGCCGATGCTGCGATGGATTTGCCAGGACGCCACCACGATGCCCTCCGCCTCGAACGCTCGCTGCCAGGCGTGGACGTGCAGGTAGTTGGAATCGACCAGGGTTCCGTCGACGTCGAAGAGGACGGCGGGCGCGCCGCCACGCGCTGTCAGCGCGGGCTCCCGGCGTCCGTGTCGGCATGTGTGCTCGAGCGCGGTCGTAAAGTCATGTGCGCGGCATACCCATGCCGGGCCGCGCTGACACAGCCCCTCGGGTTTCGTTTGGACACCCGATCGACGGGTACCCACCGGTGACGATCCGCAAGTGCGGGCGGCGCTGCTGCGCCCGTCAATTGACGGCAACCATACGCCATGCGAATGCGTTTGGTGCACAATGATTTTCGACGATTTTCGACGAGGAATGACGTTGGATTACCGCAAGAACACCCCGGTCAACAATGTCCGTACCACTCGTCAGCACGCTGGCGAAGCGATCAAGAATGGCGCCAATGTCCCGGGCCTCGCCGGTTCGGCCGCCGCCGTCGTCGCTGTGACCGTGGGCCTATTCGCCGTCGCCGCCGGACATCTGGTCGGCGGCGCCATCGCCCTGATCGTCGCCGCAGCACTGGGCGCGCTGAGCGCGGCCTGGCTGCTGCGCACCCACCGCAAGGTTCGCGACGCCGAAGTGCGCTGGCACGCCACATATTCCGACCAGCCCGCGCCACCGCCCGGCAGCTGACTCCCGCGGCTCGCCCGTCGCGCAGTTCCCGGGAATGACCCATTGGCGCCGCGAAGTTTTGCGGTGGGACTTTTTTCGCCCGGATCGGTGTGGCACACCCCCGAACGGGGTACTGACTGCGCCACGGGGGAGTACAGGAAAGTGCGTCAACCCGTTCCATAGCTGGAAGGAACACCAATGGCGACCACCACTGACTACGACGCACGCCGTGTATCCGACGCCGACACCCAGGACAAGTCCTCGCTTCGGGAGCTGGCGCCTACCCTGCAAGGGTCTGTCACCGCGGTGGTCGACGAGGACCCCAACGATGTGGCCTTCTTCGAGCTACCGGGCGCCGACCTGTCCGGGGAAGAGCTGTCGGTGACGGTGGTTCCCCAGCGGGCCGACGAGTTCACCTGCTCGAGCTGCTTTCTGGTGCAGCACCGCAGCCGGATGCGTGCCTCGAGCTCGGGCCTTCCGGTGTGCGCCGACTGCGCCTAGCTTCTTCAGGGTCAGCCGCCCGCGTGTCGTAGCGCGACTTCGCGCCTGCGCTGGATTGTCGTAGGTGTCCACTAGGTTCATCGGACAAGTCGGCGTCAGCGCGAACGGCACGTTGAGGAGTCATGGAAAGAGTACTGGGGTCGCTCCTCGTGCTGGGCTTAGCGCTCCCTTGGTATTTCACGCAGCGGGCCACCGGCAGCCTGCCGATGGGATGCCTGGCCGGACTCGGTGGGCTGGCCGTCGCGGTGGTGATTCTGTGGTGGCTCTCGGTGCAACAGGACCGCTATCGGGCCGACGCGCAGCGACGCCGCGACCTCAAGTACGCGAGGTCCGGGCTGCGGGCCATCGACCGGATGTCGGGGACCGAGTTCGAGGAATTCGTTGCCGCGCAGCTGCGCGTCGCGGGCTACAGCGTCACGCCGACGGGCGGCACCGGGGACTACGGCGTGGATCTGATCGCCAGCAAAGACGGCGTCCGGATGGCGGTCCAATGCAAGAGGCTGGCGAAGGCCGTCGGCGTTGCCGCGGTCCAGCAGGTCGTGTCCGGGGCGCTGCAGCACGGCTGTAACCGGACGGTGGTGGTGACC
>NZ_LZKU01000291.1 GCF_001672975.1 Mycobacterium sp. 1465703.0 | reverse complement strand
GCATGGCCCTGGTCGCCGCCACGGTCGCCGCCGGTAAGACACCCGTGCCGCAACTGATCGCTGGCCGGCAGACGGCGGTCCAGGGAGACACCGCGCCGATCAGCCCGAAGATGATCGATGCGCTGCGGCCGATGATGCGGCTGGTGGTGACCAATGGGACCGCCAAGGAGATCGCCGGCTGCGGCGAGATCTACGGAAAGACCGGTGAGGCCGAGTTCCCGGGCGGATCGCACTCCTGGTTCGCCGGGTACCGGGGCGACCTGGCCTTCGCCTCGCTGATCGTCGGGGGCGGCAGCTCGGAGTGGGCGGTTCGGATGACCAAATTCATGTTCGAGGCGTTGCCGCCCAACTTCCTGGCTTGACACATCGGAGTCCGTGCGCCCGCAACAGCGGTAAATTGCGAACATGACGGACACCGGAGGAGACATGGTCGCGCTGCGGGTCTCCGACGCAGACCGAAACGGCACCATGCGGCGACTGCACAACGCGGTTGCGCTCGGGCTGATCGATATCGACGAGTTCGAACAGCGCTCGTCGCAAGTCTCCTATGCGCGCACCCGGGGCGAGCTGGACGGGCTGGTCGGCGACCTGCCCGGCCCGGGCGCCATCGTCACCTCCGCGGCCGACCGGGTGGAGCTGCGCGGCTGGGCCGGCTCGCTGAAGCGGCACGGGGAATGGATGGTGCCCACCCGCCTGGCGCTGGTGCGCCGACTGGGTTCGGTCGAACTCGACCTCACCAAGGCCCGGTTTGCCGGGCCGGTGGTGGTCATCGAACTCGACATGAGGCTCGGTTCGGTGCACATCCGGTTGCCCGAGGGCGCCAGCGCGTCGATCGACGACGTCGAGGTCTACGGGGGCAGCGCCAGCGACCGCCGCAGAGACCCGCCGGGCGAGGGCCGACCGCACGTGGTGTTGACCGGTCGGGTGGTGGCCGGTTCGGTGGTCATCCGGGGTCCGCGCCGCTCCTTGCTGCGCGGCCGCTTCGCCTGAGTGCGCGATGGCCTGCAGTTAAGCTGGTCGCATGCCCGCTCGCACCGCGCTTTCCCCCGGAGAGTTGTCCCCGACGCTGCCGGTGCCCGGCAGCATCTCGCGCCCGGAATACGTGGGCAAGTCCACCGCCCAAGAGGGCAGCGAGCCGTGGGTTCAGACACCCGAGGTGATCGAGAAGATGCGGGTCGCCGGCCGGATCGCGGCCGGCGCGCTGGTGGAGGCGGGCAAAGCCGTCGCACCCGGGGTGACCACCGACGAACTGGACCGGATCGCGCACGAGTACATGGTCGACCACGGCGCCTACCCCTCCACGCTGGGCTACAAGGGATACCCGAAGTCGTGCTGCACGTCGCTCAACGAGGTGATCTGCCACGGGATCCCCGACTCGACGGTGATCGAGGACGGCGACATCGTCAACATCGACGTCACGGCCTACATCGACGGGGTGCACGGCGACACCAACGCGACCTTTTTGGCCGGCGATGTGTCCGAAGAGCACCGGCTACTGGTGGAGCGGACCCGGGAGGCGACGATGCGTGCCATCAACGCCGTCAAGCCCGGCCGCGCCCTCTCGGTCGTCGGCCGGGTCATCGAGTCGTACGCAAATCGCTTCGGCTACAACGTTGTTCGTGACTTCACCGGTCACGGCATCGGCACCACGTTCCACAATGGCCTGGTCGTCCTGCACTACGACCAGCCGTCGGTGTCCACCATCATGCAGCCGGGGATGACGTTCACCATCGAGCCGATGATCAACCTCGGCGGGCTGGACTACGAGATCTGGGACGACGGCTGGACGGTGGTCACCAGGGACCGTAAGTGGACCGCGCAATTCGAACACACCCTGCTGGTCACCGACACCGGCGTCGAAATCCTCACCTTGCCATGACGTTTGCCGGATGACCGGAGCGCTGCTGGTCGCGGGTACCAGCTCCGACGCCGGGAAATCGGTGGTGGTTGCGGGCCTGTGCCGGTTGCTGGCCCGCCGCGGGGTCCGGGTCGCCCCGTTCAAGGCGCAGAACATGTCCAACAACTCGGTGGTCACCATCGAAGGCGGTGAGATCGGCCGCGCCCAGGCCATCCAGGCGCGCGCAGCGGGGCTGGAACCCAGCGTGCGATTCAACCCGGTCCTGCTCAAGCCGGGCAGTGACCGCACCTCGCAACTGGTGATCAAGGGTCAGGTCGCCGACTCGGTCACCGCGAAAAGCTATGTGCAGCATCGTGATCGACTCGCTTCCGTCGTCCTCGACGAATTGACCTGCCTGCGAGACGAATTCGACGTGGTGATCTGTGAAGGCGCCGGCTCGCCGGCCGAGATCAACCTGCGCGCCACCGATCTGGCCAACATGGGATTGGCCATGGCTGCGGATCTGCCGGTGATCCTGGTGGGCGACATCGACCGTGGCGGCCTGCTGGCGCATCTGTTCGGAACGGTCGCGGTGCTCGAGCCCGAGGATCAAGCGCTGATCGCCGGTTTCATCGTCAACAAGTTCCGCGGTGACCCCGCGCTGCTCGAGCCCGGGTTGCGCCAACTGCACGAGATGACCGGCCGGCCGACCTACGGCGTGCTGCCGTACGCCGACGAGCTGTGGCTGGACGCCGAAGACTCGCTATCGGTGGTCGCGCATCGGGTGATCGGCACGCCCACCCCCGGGCGTGGCGAGTGGTTGCGGGTGGCGGCGGTGCGTCTGCCCCGGATCTCCAACTCCACCGACGTCGAGGCGCTGGCCTGCGAACCGGGCGTGCTGGTGCGCTGGATCACCGACCCCGCCGACCTGACCGACACCGACCTGATCGTCATTCCGGGCAGCAAAGCCACGGTGTCCGATCTGGGATGGCTGCGCGAGCGGGGCCTGGCCGACGCGATCGCGGGGCATGCGGGTGCCGGCAAGCCGGTGCTGGGCATCTGCGGCGGATTCCAAATGCTGTGCAGTCGCCTAGACGATCCGGTGGAGTCCGGGAGCACGGACGTGCGCGGCCTGGGGTTGCTCGACGTCGACATCGCCTTCCATCCCGACAAGACGTTGCGGCGCTGGCCGCAGCCGCTGACCGGATACGAGATCCATCACGGCCGGGTCTCCCGCTGCGCCGAGCGGAGCTGGTTCGACTGGGGTGCCGATCCGCAGGGTGTGGTGTGCGGCGCGGTCTTTGGGACGCACTGGCACGGCTTGCTCGACAACGACGAGTTCCGGCGCGCGTGGCTGCGCCGGGTCGCCGACGCGGCCGGCCGGGTCGGCTTCGTGGTCGGCGACACCAACGTCGCCGCCCGGCGCGATGCCCAGCTCGATCTGGCCGCCGATCTGCTGACCGTCCATCTCGACGTCGACGCCATTCTCAGGTTGCTTGACGGTCCGCCGCCGCGACGTCCGCATCTCTCAAGTCGCTTGCGGCCCTAGGGCATTCACCACCATCGCGGCGCGAACGGAATCATTGACGGTCGGGTCAAAAACCCGTTCCGGCGTACCAGATGGTCGAGAACCGTCGCGCATACATGCCCTTTGGCTGTAGCGTGCTTGGGTGCCCTCCATGATGACCACGCTGGACGGGTTCCCCGTACCGGTGGTTGTGGGCGGTCCGGAGAACGGCGTCGTCGTCGTCATACTGGGCGACCAGGACCGCGTCCCGGCCGCGTACGACGCGGTCTGCGAGCGGCTGCACACCGCGTCGCTTCGCACGGTGGTGGTTGGCTTCGACCCACGCCTGACCCCCAAATCGGTGATCGGCATCCTCGACGGGCTGGGCATCGGGTGGGCTGTGGTGATGGGTGACCGCGCCGGTGGTGAGCTCGCCTGGGAACTGACGGCAACCCGGCTGGGCCGGTTCGTCGGCCTGGTGGTGATCGACCGCGGTCATCCGCTGGCCGCCAATCACGAGGGTCCCAGCACCGACGGGCACTGCCCGCCGGTGGAAATCGGCACCACCGTGTTGGTCAGCTCGCCGGCCGCACGGGCGGCGGCCCAGGCCAGTCAGCGTTTCGTCTACGCCGACTACCGGGTGGTGCACCTGGGGCGGCGCAGCGTGCAGGAGTCGACGGCGCAACTGGCCGCCGAGATCATCTTGCGCACCAGCACCTGGTAGTGCCTGGTTGACTAGCGGTCATGGCCAGTGAAGAAAGTGCTGTGACCGATCCCAACGTACCGTCGATGCCCGCACTCGAACGACTGGTGAGTAGCGGCGAGGTGGACACCGTCATCGTGGCGTTCGCCGACATGCAGGGTCGGCTGGCCGGCAAGCGCGTCGATGCGCGGCTGTTCGTCGACGAGGTGGCCGCAAATGGTGCCGAGTGCTGTGGCTATCTGCTTGCCGTCGACGTCGACATGAACACCGTGGACGGTTATGCGATGTCGAGTTGGGACACCGGATACGGCGACACCGTGATGCGCCCGGACCTGTCCACCCTTCGGCGCATTCCCTGGCTGCCCGGGACGGCGCTGGTGCTGGCCGATGTGGGCTGGGCCGACGGCAGTCCGGTCGCCGTGTCGCCGCGAGCGATCCTGCGCCGCCAGCTCGACCGGCTGGCCGAGCGCGGCCTGGCCGCCGATGTCGCCACCGAGCTGGAATTCATCGTGTTCGACGAGTCCTACCGCCAGGCGTGGGCCAACGGGTACCGCGGGCTGACCCCGGCCAGCGACTACAACATCGACTACGCGATCTCGGCATCGTCGCGGATGGAGCCGTTGCTGCGTGACATCCGGCGTGGGATGGCCGGCGCCGGTTTACAGTTCGAAGCCGTCAAAGGTGAATGCAACAGGGGACAGCAGGAAATCGGTTTCCGGTACGCCGACGCGATGATCACCTGCGACAACCACGTCATCTACAAGAACGGTGCCAAAGAGATCGCCGATCAGCACGGCAAGAGCCTGACCTTTATGGCGAAATACGATGAGCGAGAGGGGAACAGCTGCCACATTCACTTCTCGCTGCGCGACGTGCAGGACGGCGCGGTGTTCGCCGATCCCAGCCGCCCGCACGGCATGTCGTCGACATTCGGCAACTTCCTGGCCGGCGTATTAGCCACACTGCGCGAACTGACGCTGTTCTACGCGCCGAACATCAACTCCTACAAGCGATTCGCCGATGCCAGCTTCGCCCCCACCGCGCTGGCGTGGGGGCTGGACAACCGCACCTGCGCGTTGCGGGTGGTCGGTCATGGTCCCAGCACCCGGCTGGAGTGCCGGGTTCCGGGCGGTGACGTCAACCCGTATCTCGCGGTGGCGGCGATCGTCGCGGGCGGGTTGTACGGTATCGAACAGGGCCTGGAGTTACCAGAGCCCTGCACGGGAAATGCCTACCAGGTTCCCGGCGTCGAGCGGCTGCCTGTCACGCTGGCAGAGGCGGCCTCGCTGTTCGAGAACTCCGCCCTCGCCCGGGACGTGTTCGGCGACGACGTTGTCGCCCACTACCTGAACAACGCCCGGGTGGAGTTGGCGGCGTTCAACGCCGCGGTCACCGATTGGGAGAGGATGCGTGGTTTTGAACGCCTATAGGCCTGACGGTGGCGCGCGGCGCCCGGTGGTCGGCCTGACGACGTATCTCGAGCAAGTGCAGACCGGCATCTGGGACATCCGCGCCGGGTACCTGCCCGCCGACTACTTCGAGGGCGTCATCCTGGCCGGCGGGATCGCGATGCTACTGCCCCCGCAGCCGGTGGACGCCGACATCGTCGGCTCGGTTCTCGATGGCCTGCACGCGCTGGTGATCACCGGTGGCTACGACCTGGACCCGGCCAGTTACGGCCAGCAACCGCATCCAACCACCGACCAGCCCCGCACCGACCGCGACGTCTGGGAGTTCGCGCTGCTGCGGGGTGCCCTGCAGCGCGGGCTGCCGGTGCTCGGGATTTGCCGCGGCGCACAGGTGCTCAACGTCGCGCTGGGCGGCACGCTGCACCAGCACCTGCCCGACGTGCTCGGGCACAGCGGGCACCGGGCCGGCAACGGGGTGTTCACCAGGTTGCCGGTGCGAACGGTCGCGGGCACCCGGCTGGCCGCGCTGGTGGGCGAGTCCGCCGATGCGCCGTCCTACCACCACCAGGCCATCGATCGAGTCGGGGACGGCCTGGTGGTCAGCGCGCGCGATGCCGACGGCGTCGTCGAGGCGCTGGAGCTACCCGGGGACCGCTTTGTGCTTGCCGTGCAATGGCATCCGGAACAGTCCCTGGAAGATCTGCGGTTGTTCGCCGCGATCGTGGATGCGGCCCGGTCCTATGCGGGACGTGGTGAGCTGAGTTGAGCACAGCGCAACTGATCAACCCGGCGACCGAGGAAGTGCTGCGGTCAGTCGAGCACGCCGACGCCGCGGCCGTCGACGACGCGGTGGGCCGGGCGCGGGCGGCCCAGCGGCGATGGGCGCGGTTATCGCCGGCTGAACGTGCCGCCGGTTTGCGGGCATTCGCGGCCGTCGTCGACGCCCACCTCGACGAGCTGGCGGCAGTCGAAGTCGCCAACTCGGGCCATCCCATCGGGTCGGCCGAATGGGAGGCCGGTCACGTCCGCGACGTGCTGAACTACTACGCGGCCAGCCCGGAACGCTTGTCCGGCAAGCAGATTCCGGTGTCCGGTGGGCTGGACGTCACGTTCCACGAACCGATGGGCGTGGTCGGCGTGATCACCCCGTGGAACTTCCCGATGCCGATCGCGTCGTGGGGATTCGCCCCCGCGCTGGCCGCGGGCAACGCCGTGCTGGTCAAACCCGCCGAGGCGACGCCGCTGAGCACGATCCGGCTCGGTGAACTCGCGGCCCAGGCCGGACTCGACGCCGACCTGTTACAGGTGCTGCCGGGGCGGGGCGCGGTGGTCGGGGAGCGGTTCGTCACCCATCCCGATGTCCGCAAGGTCGTGTTCACCGGGTCCACCGCCGTCGGCAAAAAGGTGATGAGCGGTGCCGCCGCTCAGGTGAAGCGGGTGACCCTGGAACTGGGCGGCAAGAGCGCCAACATCGTGTTCGCCGACTGCGATCTGGAGCGCGCCGCCGCCACCGCACCCGCCGGGGTGTTCGACAACGCCGGGCAGGATTGCTGTGCCCGCAGCCGGATTCTGGTGCAGCGCAGCGTCTATGAGCGGTTCATGGCGTTGCTCGAGCCCGCGGTCACCAGCATCGTCGTCGGCGACCCCGCATCTCGTGCCACCGAGATGGGTCCGCTGGTGTCGGCCGCGCATCGCGACAAAGTGGCGTCCTACGTTCCCGACGGCGCCCCCATCGCGTTTCGTGGTACGGCGCCGACCGGCCCTGGGTTCTGGTTCCCCCCAACGGTTCTGACTCCGCAGCGCACCGATCGCTGCGTCACCGACGAGATCTTCGGCCCGGTCGTCACGGTGCTGGCCTTCGACGACGAGCACGACGCCGTTTCGCTGGCCAACGACACCAGCTACGGCCTGTCCGGATCGATCTGGACCAACGACCTATCCCGCGCGCTGCGGGTGTCCCGGGCGGTGGAATCCGGGAATCTGTCCGTGAATTCGCACTCGTCCGTGCGGTACAGCACCCCGTTCGGTGGTTTCAAGCAGTCGGGCCTGGGTCGTGAGTTGGGTCCGGATGCGCCGTTGCACTTCAGCGAGACCAAGAACGTGTTCATCGCGATCAAGGAGGATTAGGCGGTGGCGGTCGATCTCACCCAGCGGTTGGCGGACCGCGTGGCCGTCGTCACCGGGGCCGGTGGCGGCATCGGACTGGCCGCGGCACGGCGGATGCATGCCGAGGGCGCCACCATCGTGGTGGCCGACATCGACGACGACGCGGGCGGCGCGGCGGCAGACGAATTGTCCGGCTTGTTCGTGCGCACCGATGTTTCCGACGAGGACGCGGTCAACGCGGTGTTCGACACCGCGGCCCAGACCTACGGGCGCGTCGACATCGCGTTCAACAACGCCGGCATCTCCCCGCCCGACGACGATCTGATCGAAAACACCGAACTGCCGGCGTGGCAACGTGTCCAAGACGTCAACCTGAAGTCGGTGTACCTGTGCTGCCGGGCGGCGTTGCGGCACATGGTGCCCGCACAGAAAGGCTCTATCATCAACACCGCGTCGTTCGTCGCCGTCCTGGGCTCGGCGACGTCGCAGATCTCCTACACCGCCTCCAAGGGCGGGGTGCTGGCCATGTCCCGCGAGCTGGGTGTCCAGTTTGCGCGGCAGGGCATCCGGGTGAACGCGCTGTGTCCCGGACCGGTCAACACCCCACTGCTGCAAGCGCTTTTCGCCAAAGACCCCGAACGGGCCGCTC
The DNA here is from genome assembly GCF_001672975.1 of Mycobacterium sp. 1465703.0. GTDB lineage: Bacteria > Actinomycetota > Actinomycetes > Mycobacteriales > Mycobacteriaceae > Mycobacterium. The sequence goes on along the minus strand of NZ_LZKU01000291.1, from coordinate 15,345 downwards.
GCCGGCTGGTGCATGTGCCGGTGGGCCGCTTCGCCGATCCCGACGAAATCGCCTCAGCCGTCGCTTTTTTGGCCAGCGATGACGCGTCATTCATCACCGCTTCGACCTTCATGGTCGACGGCGGGATCGGCGCGGCCTACGTCACCCCGCTCTAACCGCTGGCGTGCGAGCCGGGCGGCGCAGTGACCAGGCGGATGGGCTCGCCGACCCGGTTTCCGCGCAGCCGCTCCAGCATGGGCGCGGCGGCGGCCCAGGTGCGTGGCACCGACAACGCGCCCACCAACGTCCCCCGGCCGACGATCATCCGGGTGTGGGCAGCCGGCTTCGGCAAGAGCGAGGTCAGGGCCGCCGCCTTGTTCATCGAATTCAGGTGGCCGATCGCGAAATCCGACGGCGCGGTCAGCGAATTCAGTTGCGACAGCGACGGTGTAACCGGGGCGATGGACGCTTCGAACGTCTGCAACGGTGACGACGACATCTGCTGGAGAGCCTGGGGTATCACCGACATCAGTTGGCGGCCGGCCGATATGACGTCCGGTGCCGACCGCAGCGCCCAATTACGCTTCGTCACAGCGGGTTTGCCCGGTGGAGGGGGGAACGGCGTCAGTGCGGCCGCGGCGGCCGCGGCCTCGGCGTAGACATACATGGCATCGGCGTTGTGCGCCCACATCGTGTCGTATTCGGTCTCGACGGCGGCGATCGCCGCGCTGTTCTGCCCCAGACAATTCCTGGCCACCAGGCACATTCGCCGGGTGCGGTTGCCGGCGACGGCCGGTGGGGGCACCGTCGCTGTGAAGGCCGACTGATGTGCGTCGGCCGCCGCATCGAGCTGGCTGGCGGTGTGTTTACTTCGAGCGGCCGCGGCGTCAAGCCAGTCACAGTAGGCTGCCGCGGCCTCGGTCAGCGCCGACAGTGTGGTGGTCGCCGCCCGGTAGTCAGCCGCCGCGGTAGCAAGCCGCGCGGACAGCGTCGCCCACGCGGCGGCGGCCTGTCTCATCGATCCCGCACCGGGACCCGAATAAATCAGCCCGGAGGTGATCTCCGGAGGTAGCGTCGCGAAATCCATTACAGCCTCTGCCTGACTGTGGCGGTATCAGTTGTGCCCGAAAACATGAGGTCTTCTTTCCAGAGATAGACACCGGGGTTACAAGCCGTCGGGCCCTCACGTGTCGCGGAAAACCACCGTGCGTCGACAACACGCGCTCGGCCCGGGCGCAACAATCAGCGGCGGGCGACGCAGAGTTGGGTCAAGATATCCCGGTCGGACGGAATGGCCGCCGGCGCACGAGCCTGGATACCGGTGGGCGCGAACGCCATCGGAGTGAGCGACAGTGGTGCCGGGGTGAGCACTGACTGCGGTGACAAGCGGTTCCACGTCAGGGGGCGTTCTTTCGTCATCCACGCGCTGCGGAACGGCTTCTTGTTGGTCTTGTTCGCCGGTGTCCACGACCGTGCGGCGATCGAGGCGGACCGGCTGGTCGGGTGAATCTGCATCAGCCCGGCGTGCGTGTCCATGTCCGCGGTCGGCGCCGACCACGCCGGCGGCTCGGGCGGAACCGCGGTGGCAAGGTTGGACCGCAGCGCCGAACCGGCGATCAGGGCAATGAATACACCAAGGGCTGCGCTCATCGCGATGGCCAACGGCCATCGTCGAGTATCGCCAACGCCCCGAAATACCACAGTGCAGTGAATGTACCGCGACAACGTTGATGATCGGACCCAGTGAGCTGTGAACTCGATCCGAGTTCGGTGTGCGTCTGGGCGGCTACCGCCGGACAACGATGAGCGGGATCGCCATCTCGGCCGCGCTGGGTCCGCCGTGAAAGCCCACCAGACGAGAGGCTTCCGGGGGGTCATGCGCGCTGGCCAGCACCGCCGCGTCGCCGGAACAGACGACGACCACGTCGCCGAGCCGATCCAGATGTTGCGCGGCGACCGGGCCGAACATGCCGGTGGCCACCGCCTGTTCGCGGCTGTACACGGCTGCCCGGCCGTCCAGCAGCTCAGCCCAAACGTCCCGGACGTCACCGGCCGCCCCCGGGGCGGTGTGCAGATACCGCACCCGCGGCTCGCCGGCGACCACCTGTATCCCCTCAGCCAACCGCGGGTCGGCGTCGAGGTCGATACGCGCCTCGGGTGGGACGTTGAGGCCGCCGTGGTCGGCGGTCACCAGCACCGTCGTATTCGCCGGCAGCGCCTCGAGCAGGCGGGACAGCAGCGCATCGATGTTCGCCGCCGCGGTGTGCCACTGCTCTGAGCCGATACCGAAGACGTGTGCGGCGGTGTCGAGTTCGGCGGTGTAGCCGTATACCAGCCCGGGCGCCGCCCGCACCGCGTCGGCCACCAGCAGCGCGTAGTCGTCGGTCGGGTTAGCCGGATGTAATTCGGCGCCGCGGTATGCGGCGTCGGTCAGCCCGCTGCCGAGGAACTGGACCGGCAAGACGGCGCGGGCGCGCACACCGGCTTCGGTGAGCCGCTCGAACCAGGTCGGCACCGGTTGCCACTGGGCGGGGGGCGGGTCGTCTCGCCACCGGACGTGATTGAGCACCCGGTCGGTGCCGGGCACCCTGAGCGTGAAGCCGAGAATCCCGTGCTCGCCCGGGCACGCACCGGTGCCCAGCGACACCAGGCTGGTCGGCGTGGTCGACGGGAAGGTGCAGTCCAGCCGGGTCAGCCGCCCGGTGGCACCGGCCAGCGCGGACGCGAGCAACGGCGCGCTGCCGGCCAGCTGCGGCAGCAGGTGCCAGCCCAACCCGTCCACCAGCACCACCAGCACCTGGTCAATCCGCTCAACGCCGACCGCGTCGGCGACCGCCAGCCTGTCGACGGCATCCGGGACCCCGAGCAGGGTCGCCGCGGCGGGCAGCACGTCGCAGAGGGAACCGAGCACCGGGCCAGTCTGGCGGCGAAGTCAGACGCGCGCCAGTCGGTGGCCGGTCACCAGCAGCTGCCGGTTCGTGCTGTCGGTCAGCGCACCCAGCTGCGCCGGCGACAGCCGGCCGCACAACCGGCCCCAGTGCACAGCAACCACATCGCCGACGGCCACATCGGGCACCGCGCTGTACCCGTCGGCCCACACCTCGAGCACGCGGGCCATCGGTTCCGACAGCGTGAGCGCCTGACCATCCCAGGCCAACCGCCGGCACAACACCTCGACCCGGTCCGCGTCGCGGGAAAGCACTGTGCCGGAGGTGATTCGGCAGTTGTCCAGCACACTGAGCGGCTGCTCGTCGATACCCCGACCCAAAAACCGCGTCCACGGGTAAACCCCGAACACGTGGAAGCAGTGATTGCCGGCGGCCTCGCACGCCAGATCCGCGGTCAGATGCGACCAATAGTGACCCGCCTGCGGGCCGATGATCGCCAGTAACGCGTCGAAGAATTCTTGCGGGTCCAGGTCGGCGGCCACGCCGCCACCGAGCCAATAGGCCTCGACGAGCCGGTAATCCAGCGGATCGGCGATACCGGTCAGTTGCGAGAGCACCCGCAGATACGGCCACGCGCCGGAGAATCTGGTCGCCGCCCGGCGCACATCGGCCACCGACCCGTCACGCAGGGTGGCTCCCAACGGGGGGCCGCAGTAGCCGAGCGCGTTGGGCGCATAGGCGTAGCGGGCGAACATCTCTGCGCCCTTGTCCGCGCCGCGGCTGTCCGGATCGGCCAAGGTCACCCCCGCCCGGACTGCCCCACCAGCTTGGCCGCGTCTCGGTGCAGGCGACCGAAGTTGTAGTAGGCCGCGCAGGCCCCTTCCGGGGATACCATGCATGTCCCGATCGGTGTCTCGGGTGTGCAGGCGGTGCCGAAAACCTTGCATTCCCAAGGCTTGAGCACACCCTTGAGCACCTCGCCGCACTGGCACGCCTTCGGGTCGGCGACCCGCACGCCAGGCATCGCGAATCGCAGTTCGGCGTCGAACTCGGCGAAGTCGTCGTGCAGCCGCAGCGCGCTTTGCGAGATGAAGCCCAGCCCGCGCCATTCGAAGTGCGGACGCAACGCGAACACCTTGCCCATCAACGCCAACGCCGCGGGATTGCCGTGCTCGGGCACCACACGCTTGTACTGGTTCTCCACTTCGCAGCGGCCCTCGCGGATTTGACGCAGCAGCATCGCGACCGAGGCCAGGATGTCCAGTGGCTCGAAACCGGCTACCACCAACGGCTTTCGATATACCTCCGGCACGAACCGGTAGGGGCGATTGCCCACCACCGTCGACACGTGGCCGGGGCCGATGAATCCCGATAGCCGCAGGTCCGGCGATTCGAGGATGGCCCTGATCGGCGGCACGATGGTGACGTGGTTGCAGAACACGCTGAAATTGGGCAGGCCCAACTCCTTTGCCCGCACCAGGGTCACCGCGGTCGACGGCGCGGTCGTCTCGAAACCGATGGCGAAGAACACCACTCGCTTGTCGGGATTGTCGACCGCGATCTTCAAGGCATCCAGCGGGGAGTAGACGAACCGTACATCGGCCCCACGGGCCTTGGCATCCAGCAGGCTGCCGTGCGAGCCGGGCACCCGCATCATGTCCCCGAAACAGGTGAAGATCACGTCGGGTTGGCCGGCCAGCCACATCGCGTCGTCAATGCGTCCCATCGGGATCACGCACACCGGACACCCCGGGCCGTGCACCAGTTCGACGTTGTCGGGCAGCAGGTGTTCGATGCCGTGCCGGTAGATGGTGTGCGTGTGTCCGCCGCACACCTCCATGAACTTGAATTCCTCGCCGTCGGTCCCGGCCAGGTGCTCGATGGCCACCAGCAGCTTGCGTGCCGCGGCCGGATCGCGGAATTCGTCAACGAATTTCATTGCCGCTCCTAGTCAAACGATGGACGACGAGTCGAAGGCCTGCATTTCGGTGGTATAGGCGTCGCCGAGTTTTTTGATCGCGGCCAAGGTCAGCAGCGCCTCGGTTTCGTCGATCTTGGCCATCGCGAACCCGACGTGCACTAGCACCCACTCGTCGGGCGCGGGCAGGTCGTTTTCCAGGAGGCGGACACTGATGGTCCGCTGTACGCCACTGACATCGACCTTGGCCAAACAGTTGGCAGGATCGGTGATTTCCACGATCCGGCCCGGAATCCCCAGACACATACGCGTCTCTCCCTTCTCAGCAGATTCGCGGCAACGGGTCCCCGACCAACATGTCGACGATCCGGGTGCCGCCGAACCCGGTACGCAGCACCACACTTTCGGCGGGTTCAGTGACGATTTCCCCGACCTCGGCCGCGTCGGCGCCCAACGGATGTGAGCGCAGCGCGTCGAGACCGGCCCGGGCCTCCTGCGGCGCGACGACGGCGACGAACTTGCCCTCGTTGGCGACGTAGAGCGGGTCGATGCCGAGCAACTCACAGGCGCCAGTGACCATGGGCGCCACCGGAAGTCGCTCCTCGTCGAGCAGCACCCCGAAGCCGCAGGCCTGGGCCAACTCGTTGCACACGGTGCCGACCCCGCCGCGTGTCGCATCACGCATCCATCGGGTGGAGGGTGCGGCGGCCATCAACAGCTCCACCAACGGACTCACCGACGCGGTGTCGGAGGCGATGTCGGCCTCGATGGCCAGATCGCCCCTGGCGAGCATGACCGCCATGCCATGATCACCCATCGACCCCGACAACAGCACCTTGTCGCCGGGGCGCACCGCCTGCGCCGACAGCGTGCGTCCCGCGGGGATGACGCCGGTTCCGGTGGTGGTGATGAACAGCCCGTCGGCCGCGCCCCTGGGCACCACCTTGGTGTCGCCCGTGACGATCTGCACACCGGCCGCCGCGGCCGCCGTCGCCATGTCGGCGACGATGTCCTTCAATTCGGCGATCGGGAAGCCTTCTTCGATGACGAACGCCGCCGAGATCCAGGACGGCACCGCACCGGCCACCGCCAAGTCGTTGCAGGTGCCGTGCACGGCGAGCACGCCGATGGACCCGCCGGGAAACCGGCGCGGCTGCACCACAAACGAATCCGTCGACATCGCCACCCGCTCGCCGCTGGGCAACGCCAGGACGGCGCCGTCACCCAGCGACTCGAGCAGCGGGTTGCGGAACGCCTCCACGAACACCGCGTCCACCAGCGCCGCCGACGCCTTGCCGCCCGCTCCGTGTGCCAGGGTCACATGGTCGTCGAGGAGCCGCGGGCGACGCCGGCGGAAGGACTCGATCCGCTCGATCACGTCGCCTTCGCCGAACCGCGGTCCCGACGACAAGTAGTCACCCGCCGACTTGTTCATCATGCCGCCCCCAAACCTTGATCGCTTCCGAGACGTTCGTGAACCGCCAACCACAGCTGATAGCCCAGCAGCGCCTGCGATTCCTGAATCCGGTGCACGCTTTGCGAGCGAACAACGAAGCAGGCGTCCACGTTTGGGTTGTTCGCGAAGGCGCCGCCGTCGTAACCGGCGAAACCGATGGTGTACAGGCCGCGCTGGCGTGCCTCGGCCAGCGCGCTGAGCAGGTTGGGCGAGCCGCCGCTGGTCGACATGGCGATGGCGATGTCGCCGGCCTTCGCGCGGGCGATCAACTGACGGGTGAACACCAGCTCGAAGCCGACGTCGTTACCCAGGGCGGTCATGACGGCCTGGTCGGCGGTCAACGACCACGCGGGCAAGGGATTGCCGATCGGGGGACGGGCGAACAGTCGTGCCAACGTGGTGGAATCGGTGCAGCTGCCGCCGTTGCCGAAGGTGAACATCCTTCCGCCGCTGGCGAACCGCCGCGCCAACTCGGTGGCGGCCGCCGCCAGCAGGTCTGCGTTGGCTTCCACGGTGGACCGCCGCAGCGCCAGGCTCTCGCTCGCTTTGGCTTGCGCCGATGCGGCCAGGTCGGCGAGCAGTGACTCGGGATCGTCTTCCTGGGCGTCGATGAACGGATAGAGGAAGTTGGTGGGTTCGTCGGTAGGGCTCATGAAACACCTTTTCGCTCTTCGTCATCGCCAACGCGGCTGATCGCTGTACCGGCATGCACCAGCACCAGCTCACCGGCGGCGACGGGGTCGATCAGCGTCGTCACTACGTTCTCGACACCGCGCGCAGTGCGTACCGCGGCCTGGCCGGCGGTGGAAGCTGTCACCACCTCGCCCAGTCGCCCCTCGTCGCTGCACGTGACACATACGTCGTCGCATTGCGGGTCCGGCTTGAGCAATCCGGAGTGCTCGAAACACACGTGGGTGAGTTCCCACAAGAGGTGATAAAGCAGCACGAACCCACCCGTTGCGGGCACCCGCGGATCGCGATCGTCCAGCCACAGCACGTGATCGGCCGTACCGGCCTTGGGTCGTTGCCCGCTGCCGATCCAAATCGTGGTAGCGCCCCAAGCCGGGCTTCGGCGCATCACCGAGCGCACTTGCGCGTTATCGACACCGGCTACGGCGATGACGATGTCGCCCGGCCGCACCGACACCCGGACCAGATCCACCAGGTCGGGACCGGTCAGGGCCACCGCCGGCAGGGCCCGTTTGCCCATGATCACCGGATGGACGAATTCGACCGCGATGTGCAATGCATGGGGCTCCCACGACGGCGCGATCGACCACATGGTGGCACCCGCGGCGAAACGCTTGGCCAGCGTCAGTGCGGTTCCGGCGAGATCTTCGGCCAGTTCGGCGCTCAGCCCACGATCGATGGCGGTGGTGATCATCGCGACGATCCCTCCTCCTGCGAAATCAGCATCGAGACCGCGGCCTGGCCCAGCGCCAGTCCGCCGTCGTTCGGCGGCACGATGTGATGGGTGAGAACCTCGAATCCGTTCTGCCGCAGCCGCGTACGGCAGGACTCGAGTAACAGCACGTTTTGGAAGACCCCGCCGGTGAGGCCCACCAGCGTGGTACCGTCCGCCACCTGAGACACCACCTCGGCGACGGCAACGGCGAGCGCCTGGTGAAACGCCGCGGCCAGGGTTGCCGTTGGGGTGCCGGCGTAGAGCGCTGAGACGATGGTCTGCACCATCGGGGCGGGATCGATGATCCCGTCGGGGCGTACCGCCAACGGCAACGACGGCAGTGTGCGCGTTCGGCCGGCCGATTGCGCCAGCGCCTCCAGCTCGATGGCGGCTTGCCCCTCGTAATCGATGTGGTGTCTCACCCCCAGCAGCGAGGCGACGGCGTCGAACAGCCGGCCCACGCTCGAACACGGCACGCAGCCCGCGCCGGTCTCCAATTGCGAACGGGTAAGCCGCAGTTCGTCGGCGGTCGCGGCGGCCACTGGCGCCAGGTCCGGTGTCCAGTCGATATCGGCCATCCACAACTGGGACAGCGCCATCCGCCACGGATTGCGCACCGCGGCGTCGCCGCCGGGCAACGGCACCGCCAACAGATGCCCGGCGCGGACGAAACGGTGGCTTCGGGTTCCGAGGGTGAGAATCTCACCGCCCCAAATAGTTTCGTCACAGCCATAACCGGTGCCGTCGAAGGAGACCCCGACGATGGGTTCGCCGATGCGCCCGTGTTCGGCCAGCAGCGACACCACGTGGGCGTGGTGGTGCTGGATCAGATCCAGCGGGCGCTCGGCCGCGTGGCGCTCGGCCCAGCTTCGGGTGTGATAGCCGGGGTGCAGGTCGGCCGCCAAACGGTGGGGTGTGCCGCGAATCCCGGTGAGCTGGTGCACCGCCCGCTCGAACGCGCGCAGCGTCTCCCAGGTGGCCATGTCACCGATGTGTCCGGACAGGTAGGCCCGCCGGCCGTCGGTGAGGCAGAACGTGTTCTTCAGTTCGCCGCCGACGGCCAGTACGGCGGGCCCCTCCAGCTTCAGGTCGACCGGCAGCGGCGCATACCCCCGGGACCGTCGGATCGGCAGCTCGTGGGCCCCCTGCTCGTCGTGCACGACGCGCACCACCGAGTCGTCGCACGGCACATGGATCGGCCGGTCGTGGTCGAGGACCGCGTCACACAGCGCCGGAAGCCGTTGCGCGGCATCGTCATCGGTGAAGCAGATCGGCTCGTCGGAACGGTTGGCGCTGGTCAGCACCATCGCGTCGGGTACGTCCCCGGGGCCGCCCGGCACCGGCGCCAGCAGCAGGTGATGAATGGGGGAGTAGGGCAGCATCAACCCCAGCAGCGGGTTGCCGGGCGCGACGGCCTCGGCGATCGGCGCGCCGGGAAGCCGGCGTAGCAGCAGGATCGGGCGGGCCGGACTGGCCAGCATCGCGGCCTCGGTGTCGTCGATGGACGCGTAGCGGCGCGCCACGTCGAGATCGCGGACCAGCATGGCAAAGGGCTTGGCGCCGCGTGCTTTGCGCACTCGCAAGGCGGCGACCGCCGCCGCGTCGTCGACCGCGCAGGCCAGGTGGTAACCGCCGATTCCCTTGATGGCCACCACGGCGCCGGAAGCCAGCGCGGTCTGGGTGGCGGCCAGCGCCGCATCCGCGCCGCTTACCCGCCCGGCCGGCGACGCGAACCACAATGTCGGCCCGCAATCGGGGCAGGCGATCGGCTGGGCGTGAAATCGGCGATCCGCAGGATCGTGGTACTCGGCGGCGCAGCGCGCACACATGGCGAATGCCGACATGGTGGTGGCCGGCCGGTCGTACGGCAGTTCGGTGATGATGGTGAACCGCGGACCGCAGTTGGTGCAGGTCACGAACGGGTGCCGATACCGCCGGTTGAGCGGGTCGAACAGTTCGGTGATGCAGTCCTGGCACACCGCGATATCGGGAGGGATCGGGGTGGTGGCACCCACTGCCGATTGACTTGCCACGATCCGGAATTCGGGTGGGCAGGCGGGGTCGGCCGCGACGTCGGCGACGCACACCTCGGTGATCCGCGCCAGCGGCGGCGCCTCGGCGCGCAGCCGGCGCCCGAACTCCGCCACCCGGGCGGCCTGCCCCTGCACCTCGAGAAACACCGCACCCGAGTCGTTGCCGACGAAGCCGGCCAGGCCCAGCTCGGTCGCGATCCGATGAACGAACGGGCGGAAGCCGACCCCCTGGACCACTCCGGTCACCACGACATGCTGCCGAACCTGGGTGTCAGCAGGGCCGGGCCGCAACAGTAGGGGGGCATCGGTCATGTCAACCGGCCTCCGGGTGCGGTGTCAGGTCGGTACGGCCCCGGCCCATTAGCTCCAGGCCGGCCATGGCCTGTGCGGCGCCGGCCTGATCGGTCTTCTCGACGACGAAGCCCATGTGGATGATCACCCAGTCGCCCGGCTCGAACGTCTCGTCCGGGAGCATGCCGACATTGACTTTGCGCTGTTCGCCGGTGACATCGACCAGTGCGAGCTGTCCCTCGAAGCCCTCCAGCATCTCGATGACCTGACCCGGTATTCCCAAACACATGGCTCAGCACCCCTCTTCGGTGGGCGACGGGGTGTGCAAGGCCGCGACGATCTCTTCCACCGCCCGCGCCGCCCGCGGGACGGCCTGTGCGACCGGTTCGGTCAGCCCGATGCCCTCCTGGACGCTGCCGGCCTCGCACCCGACCACCACGGTGTAGGGCGGCCGCCCGCCCAGTGCCCGCAGGCTGGCGAACACCGAGGCCGGGTCCATGCTGTGAGCGTCCAGGCCGCTGGTTCCGGGCGACGAATCGTGGTCGGCCTGAAAGACATGCAAGGTGCCGGGATGGCCCTGGCTGGGCACCGCGTCGACCAGCACCAGCGTGTCCCACTCCTCGAGCAGGTCATAGGCCAGATGCATGCCGCGGATTCCGTAGTCGATCACTTGGACCGTCGGATCGTCTTGGGGCAGTTCGGCGTTGCGGACCACTTCCGAGCCGAACCCGTCGTCGCCCAGAAAGATGTTGCCGATCCCGGCTACCAGGATGCGCGCTGTCATGGTGGCACCCGGGTCGGTTACATCCGCCTCAACTTGAGATAACGACGAGCATCCGGGACGGATATCGCGCCGAGCGCCAACGCGATCGCGACCACCAGCGCGACGATGGCGATGAAGATCCAACCTAGGATTTCCATGGTGAACTCCTTTCAGGGGTTGTGCTGTGCTGCGAGTGCAGCGGCTCGATTTCGTCAGGGGAGAAGTACAGATAGCGTCCGTACCAGTCGTGCAGGTCTGCGGCCGGATCGTCGTCGACGACGACGCCTACGTGGGTGTTGCCCTCGACGTCCTCGTGCACCGAGGTGACGCGGGCGGCCTTGCCGGCCACGAAGATGTCTTGGGCGTCCGCGTGGCGCCGCGGCCGTAACCTGACCTTGCTGCCCCGTGCTATCCGGACCCCGTTCACCAGCACCGCGTCGATCTCGGGGCGTACGGCGTTGTCGGCCAGTGGATCCCACCAATCGATGCCGTCGGGGATCTCGGGTACCAGCCCGGCGGGACCCCCGAGCGAGTGCGGGTCGCGCAGCACGCCGTGCAGCCGGGCCATGGCCTCGGGCGACATCGCGTCACATTCGTCGATGATTCGCGCGGCACGCGGGTCGGTTGCCCGGGCCTGCTCCTTCTCCTCGTCGGTCATGGTCATCACGCGCAGGGTGAGGATTTCGTCGATTTCCGTGCAGTCGAACAGGGCGGTGTCGCTCTGCTCGGCCACCTCCGGGTGGTCGTAGAGAATGATCGGCGAGATCAACAGCATGTCATCGGTGCCCGGCGGCCCGGCCAGCACCGGGAAGCAGCGATGCCGGCGGCAGCGAGATACCGCGTCGGTCGCCGACGGCGGCGGCTCGAGCAGCGAGATGAACCGGCCGCCAACCACTTCGGCGATGATGTGGGTTCCGATCATGGATCGCGCGATGGCGTCACCCTTGTCACGTGCGGCGGTGCCGGTGTTGGTGACCCGCACCGACACGCGCCGCAGCTCGCCGTCCGGCTCGCTGGCGACGGTCAGGACGCCTCGTATGCCGCGTCGTTCGCGAACCAGTCGGCCCCCGTCGAGGACTTCGATGTCGGTTGCCGCGTCGGCGGTCACCGGCAGCGAGCGGGGATGATCGCCGAACGTCAGTGGGCCGAAGGAGATTTCGCGTTCGACCGCCTCGTCCCAGGTCAGCCACGACCCGGCCGGAGTCCTCAGCTCATCGACGGGCTCGAACCCGCCGTCGCCGGTATCCCGTTCGGCCCGCCGGTGCTGCAACTGCAGGAAGCGCACCACCAGCGTCAGCGCATGGGCGCCGTCGACCAGGAATTCGGCGGCAAGGCTGTCGTCTTCGCCCAGGCCGGTATCCGAGGCGCCGGACGGCCCCAAAACACCGAATTGCCAGCGTGATTGGTTCTTACTCGACGTTCCCCGATACGGGTAGAGCAGATAGCCTTCGTAGAGCACCGCGTCGGCGACGGCGCGGGCCCGATCCCAGCTTGACGTCATCGCGTCACCTCGCGATCGGCGGTGGTATCCAGCAACGAGGTGATCGCATGGTCGAAATCAAGCATGCCGTGGGCGGACTTGTAACCGGCCAGCTCGGTGATGGTCTCGTGGCTCAGCCGAATCCAGCCGCTGTTGGGATAGTGCTGCGCGATCAGGTCACGCCACACGGTGACCGGCATGGCGTAGCTGTCCTCGCAGTCCCATGACACCTGCTGAACCGAGAACCCGCGTTCGGAGTTGACGAAAATCGTTCCGCTGAACAGAAACTGCAGCGGCACCGCGCCGTCGCGCAGCGCGTGCAGATATTTGGCGGCGGCCACCTCGAAGTCATAGGTGCAGTCCAAGGACAGCGTTGCGGTCGTGCTGCCGGTGAACCCCGGCACCATGGCGGTGCAATGCTGCCACAGAAAGGTGCGTTGGGTACTCGACCAGCGTTCGCGGCCGCCGAACAAGTCCATCAGCCCGGCCGCTTCGTCGTCGGTATAGGAACGGCGCAGCGGCTCGATGCGGACCTGGCACCGCAGGGCGATGGCGTGCACCGGGTCCGTAACATCGGGGCCGCTGGCGGTGACGCCGATGCGGGCGGTGAGCAGCGGGCTGACCGCGTACGGTTCGGCCGTCACGTCCAGCACCGCGAAGTTCACGGTCATCGGTGGGCCGTTCATCGCGGTGTCTTTACTGCGCGGGCGGCGAGGCCGTCGAAGAAGCCGTCGATGAATTCGCGGGCCTGCTGGCCGCCGTCAAATCCGCGCCACAACATACGCAACCGCCCGACGAATTCGTAGCAGGCGTCGATCGGGACCAGATACGTTTCAGGCTGCGGCAATTCGCCATCCGGGTCGCTGTCGGGGACCCGGACGATCAGCGCCTCGACGTCGTCGGCCAGTAGGCTCACCCGCGAGTCGGCGGCGCGGATGGTGTCCCACACGTCCATATCCAGCTCGGATTCGGTTGCCCCGGCCGGCCCGGGGTAGAAGGCCACGGTGTGTCCCAGGGCGGAGTTGGTGAAGAAGAAGGCGACCCCGACCGGGATCTGCAACGCCTCCCACACCAGGCGATCCAGCGCGAAGTCGGGAAACGACAGGTACCGGTCCGGGACCGCCCGGTAACGCAGGTCGGCGTGGGAGTCGGTGAACAGCAGATAACAGGCGCGGCAGACGCACATGAGTTGGCGGCCGGCCACATTGACCACATGCTGGTGCTCGTCGGCGATCGACTCCGCGCACATTTCACAGCGCTCGCCCGCCGGCTCGGGGCTGCGCCGGTCGCTTCTGATCCGGGCCAAGACGTCGTACGGGCTTGTCATGAGCGGCGCTCCCCAGCCTCGCTTCGCCCTGCATCGTCGCCGGCGGTCATGCCGGTGCGCCCATCACGTTGGCCGGTAACGCCACCGACAGCAGGCCGTCGCGGATCAACAGCGGGATCGGATCCAGATGAACCGCCGAACCACTGGCCGCGGCGACGCCGGCATGGACGACGTCGAAAGCCGTCCGGCAGGCCGCACAGTGCAGCAGCGCACCGCGCAATTGCGACCCCGCCAGCGAGTCGTCACACACCGGGCAGTGGTCTTTGTAGGCGAACGTCTGGTCACCGACCCGGCAGGCCAGCACCGTCACGTCGTCGATGATGAATCCCGCGACTTCGCCGGGCATCAACTCGGCCAGCTCCGGCGCCGGGTGCCAGGCCGTGCGACCATGTCCGTTCGAATGCACATGTGCCAGTAGTGATTCGGCGGGAATGACGCTTGCCGGGCCGGTCGTGTCCGCGGCCGTCACCACCTCGATCGACGTGATCTCCGGCGCAGCGGCGCGGACCGCATCCTGCACGGCCAACTCCAGTGTCACCGCCGACGACGGGCAACTTTTGCAGCTGCCTTTGAACGCCAGCCGCACGACATCGCCATTCACCTCGAGCAGATCGACGTCTCCCCCGTGCGAACCCAGGTAGGGCCGCACCCGGTCCAGCGCGTCGGAGACTCTGCGGTGCACGTCGTGTGGATGAAGGCCGTGCACCAGGAGCAGGCTGGCCACCAGGTCGTCGGTGGCCAGCCGCTCGGCCAGACCCCCATCCGAGCCGGCGTCGCCGGCCATCAGCATGATCCGCTCGAGTCCGGCTCCGTAGAGCCCCACGACCTCGCGGACCAGTTGCTGCGCACGGTCATACGCGGCGGCCCCACTTGCCGCGCAGGAATCCAGCAGTATCTGGATTCGATCGCCCGCCTCACGCCATTGCGCTTCTCTGGCCGAAGGTGCTGGATGAGTTTCGAGGGACTTCTCCGGGCGATCCGCCATGTGTCACTCCCCGACGGGGGACTGGGTTGGCGTGTGCAGTCTGTCCAGGGATTTGCCCTTCCCCAGGTACATGTGCACGCCACACGGCAGGCACGGATCGAAGCTGCGCACCGTACGCATGACATCGATTCCCTTGAAGTTGTCTCGGCCGTTCTCCTCGAAGATCGGTTGCCCCTGTACCGCATCCTCATACGGGCCCGGCGTGCCATAGCTGTCGCGCGGGTTGGCGTTCCACGGCGTGGGCGGGTACGGGTGATAGTTGGCGATCTTGCCGTCCCGGATCACCATGTGGTGGCTGAGCACACCGCGCACCGCCTCGGTGAAGCCGCATCCGATGGCCTCGTCGGGCACCTCGAATTTCTCCCACGTCTTGGTCCGGCCGGCGCGAATCTCTTCAAGTGCCTTCTCGGCGAAGTGCAAAGCGCAGGCCGCCGCGTAGGCCTGGAAGTAGGTGCGTGCCCGGTCGCGTTCGATGGTGTTGCTGCCGTATTGGGGGATCTTCCACTCCAATTCGACGGGACCCTTCAGAGCCGTCTTGGGCAGGTTGATCTTGACGCTGCTGCCGGTCGCCTGGACGTAACCGATGTTGACCAGGCCGGCCAGCGCCGTCGACCACAGCCGGGCCAGCGGGCCACCGCCGGTGTCCAGCGCCAGGTGGTCCGTGCCGTCGAACCAGCGCGGCGACATCACCCAGCTGTACTTGCCGCCCTCCATGTCCCGCTTCTGCGGGTGCGGGTTGGTGTGCTGGTTCCACGGGTGGCGCCGGTCCACCGCGTTGCCCAGTGGATCGGTCTTGACGAACATCTCCTGGTCGGTCCAG
>NZ_LZKU01000290.1 GCF_001672975.1 Mycobacterium sp. 1465703.0 | reverse complement strand
GCCGGCCAGGGTGCGCTCGGCCAGCTGGACGATCTCACCGGCCAACTCCACACCCGTCGGCCCGGCCCCGACCACCACGAAGGTCAGCCGGCGCTTGCGCTCGGCCGGGTCCGTGGCGACCTCGGCGGCCTCGAACGCGCCCAGGATACGGCCGCGCAACTCCAGGGCATCGTCGATGCTCTTCATCCCGGGCGCGAACGCAGCGTACTCGTCGTGGCCGAAGTAGGACTGCTGCGCGCCGGCGGCCACGATCAGACTGTCGTAGGGCGTCACCGTCTCCATGCCCATCAGGTGGGACGTGACCGTTTTCGTGGTGAGGTCGATGGCCGAGACGTCGCCCCACAGCACCCGGACGTTCTTCTGACGGCGCAGGATGAGTCTGGTGGTCGGCGCGATGTCACCCTCGGAGAGGATGCCGGTAGCTACCTGATACAGCAGTGGCTGAAAAAGATGCGTGGTCGTCCTCGAGATGACGGTGATGTCCACGTCGGCACGCTTGAGCGCCTTGGCCGCGGACAACCCCCCGAACCCGCTTCCGATAATGACGACACGATGGCGCGACATGCCTGTCCCCTCTTCACCCGTGGGCCTGGGTATCAAATCTTCCCAGCGCATGTCCACCGTACGACGCCACCCCGGAGAAAGGCGAGACATCGGTGAAGCCCGGGTGACGCGCGCCAACCACAAGGCAGCGGGGGAAGGCCTGCTGGATGGAACCCGTTGACAGGGACAGGATTTCGGGCATACAGACTGAGGGTGTCTGAAATACCTTGTGTGGTACAGGCTCCCGGCAGGAGCCGCGGTGGGTCAGCGACCCATATCACGGCTCCGGCCGGTCACCTGTGAACTCCGCTACGCGAAGTTTTCAAACGAACGAAAAGCCGCAAGTCGCTTTGCGGCCCTTCGCTCACCGCACTGCTATCCGCCGGTGCAGGTCAAACCAGGCCCGCAATCGATAACTAGCGGAACGGTGCAAGCCGAAGTCATTGGTGCTGCGAAAGCCAGCATCACGGCAACGACGAGTTTGCAAGTACGACGTGACATAAGAACCCCCTTCGTATGGGAGACGACATCGAATGCCCGACGTTGGAGAGCTTACGTGGTCAATGGGTCGTAGATAAGGGATTTCGCGAATCTCCCGCAGCGATTCGTCATACGGATCAGTGAAGATCGCCGGTGCTACGCGGTCACCTATTCTTCGACGGGAATTTCAGCAAAATCCCGCTCCGCGGCGAAATGGAATTATGCCTGCGCGGGCATCCAGCCGAGGCTAAATCGAAACGCTATTAATCCGCTGCTCATTGGCGGTGTGCGCGCACCGGATATGAATTCAAATGGTTGGCAAAGCGGCAGCGGCGACTTCGCGGCGAAACCGTCAATCTGACAGTTGGTTTCATCTTTTGATGAGCGGCGCCTCGAGTCGGCCTAGAACGGCCACGCATTGGCGTCGCTCTTGTACTTGCCGTTGAGGTCGCTGCAGAAGTCGGCGGCGGTGCCGGCCAGCAGGATGTAATAGGTCTCGCCACGGCGGCTTTCGTAGGAGACGGGGGTCGTCCAGCCGTTGTCGCACATCGCGGCTTCGCCGCCGGCCGCCGTTCTTCGCCAATTGGTCTTGGCGCAGGCGACCAGGCTGTCGACGTTCGGTGTGGCGCTCTTGGCGGCGACCAACATCGCGCCTCCCCATTGCCCGTCATTGCGTCGATAGGCGCGGGCGCCGAATCCGGCGTTGTTGGTCTGGCAGGTCAGCGCCCGGCGCAGCAGCGAGAAGGGGCCGGCAAGCTGCTGGTTGGCCGCCCCGGCCGCGGCCGTGATGAATTGCGCCGCGTCCGAGCCGTCTACTTCCTGGATGGCGTCTGGCTTGCCAAAGCTGAAGAGCTGTTGGGAGATTCCCTGCGCAGCCGCCGACCCGCCGCCGATGATCGGGCCGCTGCCACTGGACGTCATCGCGGGCAGTCCCGCGGTCGGATCGGCGCCCGCCAGGGGCATGCCGGCGGCGGTACCCAGGGCCAGCAGCGCGATCATGCGGTGAATGCGGCGCGCGGTGAGTCTCATGACCCTTATTTCAGCACGTGTGCGTAGTCTGCGCGGCGGTCGTCGGCAATCAATCCGGTCAGCACATGGCGGGTCTGCAACCCGATGTATTGATCGATGCTGTAGATGGCCCCAAAGTGCCAATGCTTGAGTGCCCAGCCGTGGGCCAGCAGCATGACGTCGAACACGATCAGGTCGACGTCGACGTCGCGAAAGACGCCTTCGGCGATGCCGGCTTCGATTACCGCGCGCAGCGGTGCGGCGGTGGCGATTTCGAGGTCCTTGATCTGGGCACGGCCGGGCGCTCCGAGCGTGCGGCTCTCCCGATAGGTCAGCACCACGCCGTCCAGGTTTTCGTCGACGATCTCGATATAGCGGCGCACCCCCGCGCTCAACTGGTCGACGACGTCGTCGCCGGCGGCCTGGATGACCGGCGTGAGTTGATCGCGGAACACGTCCTGGATTCGCACGATCGTCGCGAGCAGCAGGTCTTCCTTGCTGCCGAAGTACCTGTAGATCAGCCCGACGCTGACCTTGGCCTCGGTTGCCAGATCTTGCATGGACATCTGGTGGAATCCGTTGCGGCCCATCACTTTGACCGCGGCATCGAGCACCTGGCGGCGCCGTGAGCTGGCACGGGCCGCGCGCACCGCCTCCGCGACGGGCAGATCGCTGTAATCGGTGACCATTACAACCTCACAGGCCCAGATCCTTGGCGATGATCGTCTTCATGATCTCGTTGGTGCCGCCGTAGATGGTCTGAATGCGGGCGTCGACGAAGGCGCGCGCCACGCTGTATTCGCGCATGTAGCCGTACCCGCCGTGTAGCTGCAGGCAGCGGTCGGCGGTGCGGACCTGCAGATCGGTGGTCCACCATTTCAACCGGGCGGCGCGTGCGGCGGTCAGCTCACCCGCCAGGTGCTCGGCCAGGCAGTCGTCGAGATAGGTGCGGGCAACGTCGATTTCGGTCGCCAGCTCGGCGAGGACG
>NZ_LZKU01000289.1 GCF_001672975.1 Mycobacterium sp. 1465703.0 | reverse complement strand
CCCCGTCATGCCGCGCTATCACGGCCGCCACCAGCTCAACCGCTATCCGGACGGTCTGGAGAAATGCATCGGGTGCGAGCTGTGTGCATGGGCGTGCCCGGCCGACGCGATCTACGTCGAGGGCGCCGACAACACCGAGGAACTCAGGTACTCGCCCGGGGAGCGCTACGGCCGGGTGTACCAAATCAACTACTTGCGCTGCATCGGCTGCGGTCTGTGCGTCGAGGCCTGCCCGACCCGGGCGCTGACGATGACCAATGACTACGAGATGGCCGACGACAACCGCGCCGACCTGATCTATGAGAAGGACCGGCTGCTGGCGCCGCTGTTGCAGGACATGCTCGCCCCGCCGCACCCCCGCACCGCCGGCGCCACCGACAAGGATTACTACCAGGGCAACGTGACCGCTCACGGGTTGCGGGAAACTCAGCAGGCCGGAGAATCCCGGTGACTGGATTGACCAGCCAGGCCGTCACCCTGGCGTCCAGTTTCACGCAGGACACCATCGTTCGAACGTCGACCGGCGAAGCGGTGACGTTCTGGGTGCTGGGCGCGCTGGCCGTGCTCGGCGCGCTCGGCGTGGTAGTGGCCGTCAACGCCGTGTACTCGGCGATGTTTTTGGCGATGACGATGATCATCCTGGCGGTGTTCTACATGATCCAGGACGCGCTCTTCTTGGGTGTCGTCCAAGTCGTGGTCTACACCGGCGCGGTGATGATGCTGTTCTTGTTCGTGCTGATGATCATCGTCATCGCCAAAAACATCGCCGAGTACACGGCGTTGACGGCCACTACCACGCCGAGCGCGCCGAGCA
>NZ_LZKU01000288.1 GCF_001672975.1 Mycobacterium sp. 1465703.0 | reverse complement strand
TATTCAATATGATGGTGCTTCGCGTGCTGACGTTGGCCGTCGTGCGGATCCGCTGCAGCAGATCTTCCAGCGCCCGGGCCGACTCGACGCGCACCAGCAGGATGTAGCTTTCTTCGCCGGCCACCGAGTGACACGATTCGATCTCCTCGATGTGCTCGAGGCGGGCGGGCGCATCATCGGGTTGAGAAGGATCCAGAGGAGTGATGGCCACGAACGCCGACAGCAGATGCCCGACCGCCTCCGGATCGACGCGCGCCGAGTATCCCGAGATCACGCCGCGGGCCTCGAGCCTGCGCACCCGCGACTGCACCGCCGAGACCGACAGCCGGGCGCTGGCCGCCAACTCCGCCAACGTCGCGCGCCCATCGGCGACCAGCTCGCGCACCAGAATCCGGTCGACATCGTCGAGCGTCTCACCCATGGCCGGAGACTATCGCAGGAATTGGTCGCCGTGACCCGCACGAAATGGCTGCACACCTGGCAGCTTCGGGCGCAATTCGCCGCAGGCCTGTCGGCGATGTACGCCGCCGAGGTGCCCGCCTACCGCACCCTGGTCCAAGTCAGCGAGCAGGTCAACGCCGATTACGCAGCGCGCCATGCCAATGCCGAACGATTCGGCTCGCTGCGGCGGGTCACCGCCGAGCGACACGGCGCCATCCGGGTGGGCAGCCCGGCCGAGCTGGCCGCCGTCGCCGATCTTTTCGCCGCGTTCGGCATGCTGCCGGTGGGGTATTACGATCTGCGCTGCGCGGCCGCGCCGGTCCCGGTGGTGTCCACCGCCTTCCGGCCCATCGACGCAAAAGAGCTCGCGCTGAATCCATTTCGAGTATTCACCTCGATGCTGGCCACCCGCGACCCGCGCTACTTCGGGCCCGACCTGCGCCGTCGCGTCGATGCCTTCCTGGCCCGGCGCCAATTATTCGACCCCGCGCTGCTCAGCCGGGCGCGCATCATCGCCACCGAGGGCGGCTGCGATGCCGACCACGCGCGGGTATTCGTCTCGGCTGCGGTTGCGGCGTTCGCCTTGTCCGGCGAACCGATCGAGCGATCCTGGTATGACGAATTGGCGCGGGTCTCCGCGGTAGCCGCCGACATCGCCGGCGTCGGCTCCACCCACATCAACCACCTGACGCCGCGGGTGCTCGACATCGACGATCTCTATGAGCGGATGACCCGGCGCGGCATCACCATGATCGAGGCCATCCAGGGCCCGCCGCGCACCGACGGACCTACGGTGTTGTTGCGCCAGACATCATTTCGCGCCCTGGCCGAACCGCGCCGGTTCCGCGGCGACGACGGCAGCGTCAGCGAAGGGACGCTACGGGTGCGCTTCGGCGAAGTGGAAGCCCGAGGCGTCGCCCTGACGCCGAAGGGCCGGCAACGCTACGACCGCGCGATGGCCGCCGCCGACCCGGCCGCCGAGTGGGCGAACCACTTCCCGAGCACCGACGAGCGGATGGCCGCCGAAGGACTCGCCTACTACCGCGGCGGTGACCCGTCGGCGCCGATCGTCTACGAGGACTTCCTGCCCGCATCGGCCGCGGGGATTTTCCGGTCGAACCTGGACGACGCCCACGCCGGCGTCGGAAATGGTGATGTCCCTGATGATTCCGGCTACGACGCGCAGTGGCTGGCCAGGTCGATCGACCGCGAGATTCACGACCCCTACTCCCTTTACCAAGCGCTCTCCCAGGAGGCACCGAAGTGAACATGCCCACAGCCGACCAGTTGCGCGCCCGGGTGCGCGACGCCCTGCAGGCGATGGGGGCCGACATCGCACTCGGCGAACCGGATGGACACGGCTTGCCGGCCAGCACACCGATCACCGGCGAGGTGCTTTTCACCGTCACACCGACCACACCCGAGCAAGCCGAGCGGGTGATCGGCGAAGCCGCCCAAGCGTTTTCGGTGTGGCGCAGCACCCCGGCGCCGGTTCGCGGCGCGCTGGTGGCGCGCCTCGGCGAGCTGCTGACCGCGCACAAGGACGAGTTGGCAACCCTGGTGACGTGCGAGGTCGGCAAGATCACCTCCGAGGCCGCCGGTGAAGTTCAGGAGATGATCGACATCTGCCAGTTCGCCGTCGGCCTGTCGCGCCAGCTCTACGGCCGCACCATCGCGTCGGAACGCCCCGGCCACCGGTTACTGGAGACCTGGCATCCGCTGGGTGTGGTCGGGGTGATCACGGCGTTCAACTTCCCGGTCGCGGTGTGGGCCTGGAACGCCGCGCTGGCGCTGGTGTGCGGGGACCCGGTGGTGTGGAAGCCCTCCGAGCTGACGCCGTTGACCGCGCTGGCCACTACGGCGCTGATCGGCCGGGCCGCCGCCGATGTCGGCGCCCCGCCCGCGGTGAGCTCGCTGCTGCTGGGCGACCGCGACCTCGGGGAGCTGTTGGTCGACGACCGACGTATCGCGTTGGTGTCCGCGACCGGCTCGGTCCGCATGGGCCGCGAGGTCGGTCCGCGCGTCGCCGCGCGATTCGGCCGGGTGCTGCTGGAGTTGGGCGGCAACAACGCGGCCATCGTGACGCCATCGGCCGACCTGGATCTGGCGGTGCGGGCCGTGGTGTTCGCCGCCGCCGGCACCGCCGGTCAACGCTGTACGAGTTTGCGCCGGCTGATCGTGCACCGCTCGGTGGCCGACGAGGTCGTCGGCCGCATCGTGTCGGCCTTCCGCCAGCTGCCCATCGGTGACCCGTCCGCACCGGGCACGCTGGTCGGGCCCTTGATTCACGAGACCGCCTACCGCGACATGGTGGGGGCACTCGAGCAGGCGCGCGCTGACGGCGGCGAGGTCATCGGCGGCGAGCGCGCGCACTGCGGCGTTCCCGCACATCCGAGTTCGTACTATGTCACGCCGGCCCTGGTGCGGATGCCCGCGCAGACCGCCATCGTGGCCGCCGAAACGTTCGCGCCCATCCTCTATGTACTGACCTATGACGAGCTGGACGAGGCCATCGCGCTCAATAATGGAGTGCCGCAGGGCCTTTCGTCTGCCATCTTCACCACTGACCTGCGCGAGTCCGAGCGGTTCTTAGCCGAATCCGACTGCGGAATCGCCAATGTCAACATCGGCACGTCCGGCGCGGAGATCGGCGGCGCGTTCGGTGGAGAGAAGGAAACCGGTGGCGGACGGGAATCCGGCACCGACTCCTGGAAGGCCTACATGCGCCAAAGTACCAATACCGTCAATTATTCCGGCGAGTTGCCGCTTGCGCAGGGGGTGCGGTTCGGATGAATACGATGTGGGTCGGCGCCTGATGTCCTATGAGTACTATCTGACACATGCCGACAGCCCGCAGGCGCTTGTCCCCTGAGGATCGACGCGCTGAGCTGCTCGCTTTAGGGGCAGAAGTCTTTGGGAAGCGACCCTATGACGAGGTCCGCATCGATGAGATCGCGGAACGCGCCGGGGTGTCGCGGGCCCTGATGTACCACTACTTTCCCGACAAGCGCGCCTTCTTCGCGGCGGTGGTGAAGGACGAAGCCGACCGCTTGTACGAGAACACCAACATGGACGACGCCCACGGCCTGACCATGTACGAAGAGGTCCGGACCGGTGTGATGGCCTACATGGCCTACCACGAGCACAACCCCGAAGCCGCGTGGGCGGCCTACGTCGGCCTGGGCCGGTCCGACCCGGTTCTGCTGGGCGTCGACGACGAGGCCAAGAACCGTCAGCTCGAGCACATCATGAGCCGAATCAACGACCTGCTGGCCGCCAAGGTGCCGGGAACCAAGCTGGAACCCGACGTCGAACGCGACCTGCGGGTGATCTGCCATGGCTGGCTGGCATTCACCTTCGAGCTGTGCCGGCAGCGCATCATCGACCCCACCACCGACGCCGATCGCCTCGCCGATGCGTGCGCACACTCATTGTTCGATGCCATCGCCCGGGTGCCCGAGATTCCCGAGGAGCTGTCCCACGCGATGGCGACCGCTCGCCTGGAGCCCCGCTAGCGGACTCTTGTCGGTGGTCGTTGGCACCATGGATAGGTGAGCACTCGCGCTGAATCCGGGCCGTCCGGCCGCCCCGACCCGCTGGGCCGGTTCAGCGCGATCACCCGCGAGTGGTTCACCAGTACCTTCGACGCGCCGACCACCGCGCAAACCGACGCCTGGAACGCGATCGCCGACGGCCATAACACCCTGGTCATCGCCCCCACCGGATCCGGCAAGACGCTGGCGGCGTTCCTGTGGGCGCTGGACAGCCTGGCCGGCTCGGCCGAGCGCCCGCCCGGCACCCGCGTGCTGTACGTGTCCCCGCTCAAGGCGCTGGCCGTCGACGTCGAGCGCAACCTGCGCACTCCGCTGGCCGGGCTCACCCGCATCGCCGAGCGCCAGGGTCTGCCGGCCCCCGACATCAGCGTCGGGGTCCGCTCCGGTGACACCCCGCCCGCCGCCCGTCGCCAACTGATCAACCGGCCCCCCGACGTGTTGATCACCACACCCGAGTCGCTGTTTTTGATGCTCACCTCGGCCGCCCGCGAGACCCTGGCCGGCGTGCAGACGGTGATCGTCGACGAGATCCATGCCATCGCCGCCGGTAAGCGTGGCGCACACCTGGCGGTGTCGCTGGAGCGCCTCGACGCGCTGCGGGAGGACAAACCCGCCCAGCGCATCGGGTTGTCGGCGACGGTGCGCCCGCCCGAGGAACTCGCCCGGTTCCTGTCCGGGCAGGCGCCGACCACCATCGTGGCCCCGCCGTCGGCCAAGACGGTCGAGCTCACCGTGCAGGTGCCGGTGCCCGACATGGCCAACCTGGCCAACAACACCATCTGGCCCGACGTCGAGAATCGTCTGGTCGACCTGATCGAATCGCACAACTCGACCATCGTCTTCGCCAATTCGCGGCGACTGGCCGAACGACTTACCGCCCGCCTCAACGAGATTCACGCCGAACGCAGCGGCGTCGACCTGTCCACCGACGCCAATCCGAAGGTGGCCGGCGGCGCCCCGGCGCACATCATGGGCAGCGGCCAGACCTATGGCGCGGACCCGATACTGGCCCGGGCGCACCATGGCTCGGTCAGCAAGGAACAACGCGCCCTGGTCGAAGAGGACCTCAAACGCGGGCTGCTCAAGGCGGTGGTGGCCACGTCGAGCCTGGAGCTGGGCATCGACATGGGCGCCGTCGATCTGGTGATCCAGGTGGAGGCACCGCCGTCGGTGGCCAGCGGCCTGCAACGCATCGGCCGGGCCGGCCATCAGGTCGGCGAAGTCTCGCAGGGAGTGCTGTTCCCCAAGCACCGCACCGACCTGATCGGCTGCGCGGTGAGCGTGCAGCGCATGCTGACCGGGCAGATCGAGACGATGCGGGTGCCCGCCAATCCGCTCGACATCCTGGCGCAGCAGACCGTGGCCGCGGCCGCACTGGAACCGTTGGACGCCGATCGCTGGTTCGACACGGTCCGGCGGGCCGCCCCGTTCGCGACACTGCCGCGCAGCGTGTACGAAGCCACCCTGGACCTGTTGAGCGGCAAGTACCCGTCCACCGAGTTCGCCGAGCTGCGACCGCGGTTGGTCTACGACCGCGACACCGGCACGCTGACCGCCCGCCCCGGTGCGCAGCGGCTGGCCGTCACCTCCGGCGGCGCCATCCCCGATCGCGGCCTGTTCACCGTCTACCTCGCTTCCGAAGCCGAAAAGCCCTCTCGGGTAGGCGAACTCGAAGAGGAAATGGTGTACGAGTCGCGGCCCGGTGACGTCATCTCGCTGGGCGCCACCAGCTGGCGGATCACCGAGATCACCCACGACCGGGTGCTGGTGATCCCCGCGCCCGGCCAGCCGGCCCGGTTGCCGTTCTGGCGCGGCGACGGCCTTGGCCGCCCGGCCGAGCTGGGCGCCGCGCTCGGCGCGTTCACCGGCGAGCTGGCCGGCCTGAACCGGGAGGCGTTCGACACCCGTTGCGCCGGACTGGGTTTCGACGGCTACGCCACCGACAACCTGTGGGGACTGCTCGACGAACAACGGAGTGCCGCCGGTGTGGTCCCCACCGACACCACCTTGCTGGTCGAGCGGTTCCGCGACGAACTGGGCGACTGGCGGGTGATCCTGCACTCGCCGTACGGGCTACCGGTGAACGGACCGCTGGCACTGGCGGTGGCCCGCCGGCTGCGCGAGCGCTACGGCATCGACGAGAAGCCCACCGCCTCCGACGACGGCGTCGTGGTGCGGCTACCCGACACGCTGTCCGACTCCGGCGAAACACCGCCCGGCGCAGACCTTTTCGTGTTCGACGCCGAGGAGATCGACCCGATCGTCACCGCCGAGGTGGGCGGCTCGGCGCTGTTCGCATCGCGATTCCGCGAGTGCGCGGCCCGCGCCCTGCTGTTGCCGCGCCGGCACCCGGGCCGGCGCTCGCCGCTGTGGCAGCAGCGCCAGCGTGCCGCGCAGTTACTGGAAGTGGCCCGCAAATATCCCGACTTTCCGGTGGTGCTGGAGACCATCCGTGAATGCCTGCAAGACGTCTACGACGTCCCGGCCCTGACCGCGCTGATGACCGGCATCGCCCAGCGGCGGGTGCGGGTGCTCGAGGTCGAGACGCCGCGGCCGTCGCCGTTCGCGGCCTCGCTGCTGTTCGGCTACGTCGGCGCATTCATGTACGAGGGCGACAGCCCGCTGGCCGAGCGCCGGGCCGCCGCGCTGTCGCTGGACAGCACGCTATTGGCCGAGCTGTTGGGCAGGGTGGAACTGCGCGACCTGCTCGATCCGGAGATCATCGCGGCCACCGGCCGCCAACTACAGCACCTTTCGCCCGACCGGGCCGCTCGCGACGCCGAGGCCGTCGCGGATCTGCTGCGGTTGCTGGGGCCGCTGACCGAGGAGGAAGTGGCCACCCGCGCCGGTGGCGCCGACGTCGGCGGCTGGCTGGAAGGCCTGCGCGCGGCCCGGCGCGCGCTGACGGTGTCGTTCGCCGGGCGCAGTTGGTGGGTGGCCATCGAGGACATCGGCCGACTGCGCGACGGCATCGGCATCGCGGTTCCTCTCGGTGTGCCGGCCGCCTTCACCGAGGAGGTAGCCGACCCGCTGGGCGAACTGCTGGGCCGCTATGCACGCACCCATCCGCCGTTCACCACGGCCGAGGCCGCCGCCCGGTTCGGGTTGGGGCTGCGGGTGACCGCCGACATTCTGGGCCGGCTGGCCGGTGATGGCCGGCTGGTGCGCGGCGACTTCGTCGCCACGCCTGACACGCCCGCGACACCGGTGGCCGGCGCCGAGCAGTGGTGCGACGCCGACGTGTTGCGCATCCTGCGGCGCCGATCGCTGGCGGCGCTGCGCGCCCAGGTCGAGCCGGTCAGCACCGCCGCCTACGGGCGGTTCCTGCCGGCCTGGCATCGGCTGGGGTCGGCCGAATCATCGCGCTCCTCAGGCCACTTCGGGTTGGACGGCCTGATGTCGGTGATCGACCAGCTGGCCGGCGTACGAATGCCGGCCTCGGCGATCGAGCCGCTGGTGCTGGCTCCCCGGGTCCGCGACTACTCCCCCGCGCTGCTCGACGAACTGCTCGCCACGGGTGAGGTCACCTGGTCGGGTGCCGGGTCGATTTCGGCAAGCGACGGCTGGATCGCGTTGCACCCCAGCGAGTCCGCGCCGTTGTCGCTGCCCGGACCCGCCGACATCGAATTGGGTGACGCCCATCGCGCCGTGCTGGACACGCTGGCCCCGGGCGGCGCCTACTTCTTCCGCCAACTCACGCAGAGCGGACTCCCCGAATCCGAGCTCAAAGCCGCGCTGTGGGAACTGATCTGGGCCGGCTGGATCACCGGCGACACCTTTGCCCCGGTGCGCGCCCTGCTCGGTGGCACCGGAACCCGCAGGCGCTCGGCGTCCGCGCACCGGTCGCATCGCCCGCCGCGGCTGAGCCGATACAGCGTCGCGCACCCGCAGGCCCGCCCCGCCGACCCGACAGTGGCCGGCCGGTGGTCGATCCTGCCGGTCCCTGAGCCGGATTCCACGCTGCGCGCCCACTACCAAGCCGAACTGCTGCTGGGCCGCCACGGCGTGCTGACCCGTGGCGCGGTGACCGCCGAGGGCGTGCCCGGCGGCTTCGCCACCCTGTACAAGGTGCTGAGCACCTTCGAGGACGCGGGCCGGTGCCAGCGCGGCTACTTCATCGAGTCGCTGGGCGGGGCCCAGTTCGCCGTTGCGTCGACCGTCGACCGGCTGCGCAGCTACTCCGACGGCATCGACCCGGAACGACCGGAATACCGAGCCGTCGTGCTGGCCGCCGCCGATCCGGCCAACCCCTACGGGGCCGCGCTGCCGTGGCCGGCCTCCCGCGGCGACGGGGCGGGGCCGGCGGCACGCCCGGGCCGCAAAGCCGGGGCGCTGGTGGTGCTGGTGGACGGCGAGCTGGCCTGGTTCCTGGAGCGGGGCGGGCGGTCGTTGCTGACCTTCACCGATGACGCCGCCGCCCACCACGCCGCCGCGACGGCGCTGGCCGACCTGGTGGCCTCCCGCCGAGTCGCGTCCATTTTGGTCGAACGCATCGACGGGGTGCCGGCCCTGCAGTCCCGCGCCGACGGCCCCGGTGCGGCGGACGCGCTGTCCGACGCCGGGTTCGCCCGCACCCCGCGCGGAATGCGGCTGCGCTGACATGCCCGAGGGTGACACCGTCTGGCACACCGCGGCCGTGCTGCGCGAGCACCTGGTCGGCGGCACCCTGACCCGCTGCGACATCAGGGTGCCGCGGTTCGCCACCGTCGATCTCACCGGGCAGGTGGTCGATGAGGTGCTCAGCCGCGGGAAGCACTTGTTCATCCGGGTGGGACCGGCCAGCATCCACTCGCATCTGAAGATGGACGGCAGCTGGCGGGTCGGCAACCGCCCGGTGCGGGTCGACCATCGGGCACGCATCATCTTGGAAACCGGCACAGCCCGCGCCGTCGGCGTCGACCTGGGCGTGCTGGAAATTCTGGACCGCGACCGTGACGGCGATGCCGTCGCGCATCTGGGACCCGATCTGCTGGGCGAGGATTGGGACCCGGCGCTGGCCGCCGCCAATCTGACGGCCAAGCCGGACCGGCCGATCGCCGAGGCGCTATTGGACCAGCGGGTACTGGCCGGGGTCGGCAACGTCTACAGCAACGAATTGTGTTACCTCACCGGGCATCTGCCCACCGCACCGGTGAGCGACATTGCCGATCCCCATCGGCTGGTCTCTCGCGCACGGGACATGTTGTGGCTCAATCGGTTTCGCTGGAATCGGTGCACCACCGGCGACACCCGGCCCGGCCGGCAGCTATGGGTCTACGGCCGATCGGGACAGGCTTGCCGTCGCTGCGGCACCCGGATCAACTTCGACGAGTCGGGAGAACGGGTGACGTACTGGTGCCCGTCTTGCCAGCGCTGACACGGTCGGCCGTGTCACGGGCCTAGTCCCGGGCGTGCGCGAGGAAGAACTGGGCTATCGCCTCGGACCCGTCGAGCGCGCGGGTGGTGGGGCCGATGACGGCCGCGGGCAGGTATTGCTTGCCGCCCGGCCAGGTGTGCCCGCCACTGTCGATCTTGTACAAGATCACTTCGGTGTTCGCCGCGCACGCGGTGGATTCGAACCGCCGCACCAGGGTGCCGTCGCGGACGTCGGGCAGCGCCTGCATCGACGGATCGCCCCGGCATCCGTCGGCCGAGCGCCACTTGCCCACCATGCTGTCCACCGAGATGGAGTGGCTGACCCCACCGCGTCCGCGCACCGTCCCACCCTTGAAGGGCACCAGCGGATCGGCGGTCCCATGGGCCTCCCAGACCGACACCGGCTGCGACGGATTGCAGGCCACTCCCGTGCCCAGCGTCCCGGCGACCGGCGCGACCGCGGCGAAGATGTCGGCGCGTTCGCATGCCAGCCGGTTGCTCATGAAGCCCCCGTTGGACATGCCGGTCACGAAGACGTGCCCGGGCGCGATGCGGTAGTCGTTCTGCAGTTTGCTCACCAACCCGACCAAAAAAGCGACATCGTTGATGTGCCGGCGATCCGCGGGCGAGGCGCCTCGCCCGTCGGCCCAGCTTTTGTCGTAACCGTCGGGGTAGACCACCAACAGGTCATGAACGTCAGCAACGTTGTCGAAGCCGGTCAGGCCGCGCTGCGAGATGCCGCTACCGCCGCCGCCGTGCAAACTGAGCACCAGACCGACAGGGTCGCCCGCCGGCACGTGCAACAGGTAGGTTCGGTCCATGCCGCCGGATCGAAAAGTGCCGGAAATGTCTCGTGCGGTGGCCGCCGAGACATCCCGCACACCGCAGCCGACAACGCATATCGCCACCACAGCGAGCCACAACCATCGCAGGTATGCCATCGCGTCAGATCACCGACGGCGCGTCGACGAGGGCTCGCCGGTAACGCGCGTCCGACCGTGGAGCAAACCCTTGTGTGGCACACACCGCATTATCGGCAATGCGGTACCGGGCGACACCACGACATGCAAACATCCGAACTAGCCGCGCCTTCAGCAAGCCTCGGCACTTCTGTTCCACGGGAGTATCACAAATGACGACCACCCAGATACGCAAGCCCAACCGGCGGATATCGCTGTTGGCGATCGGCGGCGTGCCGCTGGCCGGGTTGCTCGGCGTGCTGGCAGCATCGGCGACCGCGCAGGCCAACTCCGCCGATGACGCATTTCTGGCCGCGCTGAAGGCTAAAGGCATCAACTACGAGTCGCCCGACGCCGCGATCAATTCCGCTCACACCGTGTGCCACGAACTCGATATGGGCCAAAAGCCGGAAGACGTCGCGAACAACGTCTTGTCCAGCAGCACTCTGGACAGCTATCACGCCGGCTACTTCGTCGGGGTCAGCATCAAGGCGTACTGCCCGAAGTACGCGGGCGCGGCGTCCGGGTCCTGAAATTTACCGCGTCGTGCGGTGACCCTTCTTACAGCCAATCTCGTCGCTTGAACATCAGGTAGAGCACCACCATCAAGACGAGTATCACCCCGGTGCTGGCCGCGAATCCGGCATGGGTGCCGAAGCCCGGGTAGGGCACGTTCTGCCCGTAGAAACCCGTGATCGCGGTCGGCACCGCGATGATGGCCGCCCATCCCGTCAGCTTCTTCATGACGGTGTTCAGCCGGGCGTCTTGCAGTGACAAATTGGTTTCGAAAATGGTTGTGAGTATGTCGCGCAACGACTCCGTCCATTCCGAGACCCGCAGCACGTGGTCGTAGAGGTCGGCGTAAAGCGGGTCAAGCCTTCGGTCGGAACCATCCGAAACACGATGGTGCACAATGGCATTGACCACTTCGCGCATCGGAAGGGCGACCCGGCGCAAATTCACCAGATCCCTGCGCAATCGGAAGGTGCGGCGCTGGAAGATTCCCTTGTGCGGCGTGCCGTCGAACAGCTCGTCCTCGATGGCTTCGATGGAGTCGTCGAGGGCTTCTACCGCCGAGAAATGGCTGTCGACCACCACGTCGAGCAGGCCGTGCACCAGTGCGCCGACGCCGTAGCTCAGCGCCCCGATCTCCTGCCATCGCCGGGTCACCTGCGCCACGTCGAAGTCGGACGACAGGCGCACGGTGATCAGCCCCTGCGGCAGCACGAATCCCGAAATGCGGTGCATGGACAGCATGCGCTGCGACACATCGGCGGCGTCCGTTGCGACGTCGACGGCATAGACGGTGAAGAAAGTGTGGGTTTCATACGGTGTCACCTTGACCCGCTCGGCTGCCGCCACGGCGTCTTCGACCGCCCAGTGGTTCAGGCCGAGTTCGGCGGCCAGCCCGCTCAGCGTGTCGTGGTCCGGTTCGCACAGGTCGGCCCACACCAGGGTGTCGCGTTGGGTCAGATAGTCCGAGATCTTGTCGAACTCAAAGTCGTCCTGCGCCTTGCCGCGGCGCCACACCTGGCCTTGAACATTTGAAGCCATCTGCACCGAACCATCTTCGCAACCGGTCCGTCGCAGTCCGACAGCGGCTCGTTGTTCATGATCGGTAAACCCCACGGCCACTCGCTGGCGTCGCGATCGCCGACTGCCCGTGATGATCTTGACGGTAGCGGGGTCGTCAGAACCTTCGCGGCGAGTCGGCGAGCAGGTGAATGAAATGGATCAATCAAAGCGGTTGCAGCTCAAGCCTTATCGGACTGTGTCCGAGCACATCGACGGCGCCTGGTGGCCGCGGTCGACGGACCTCGTCCAAGAACTGCCGGGTCTGGTGGCGTCGTTGTCCGACCCGCTGGGGCAGATCGTCATGGTGGGCTATCACCGCAACGGCTGGGACAACACGCCGCCGCTGGCTGAAATCGACGGGCACTCAATCGAATTACTGGGTTTCACCAGCGATGAGCCGGTCAGTGTCATCGTGATGGGCGAGAATGGCCGCCACATCACCCTGCACGTCATCCTGCCGGACACCGACGAAGGCGTCGCCCGTCAGGCACTCGACGACGTGCTAGGGCCCGCCGACCCCGAGGTCTCCCCGGTCATCCGGGCCTCGGTGGGGCGATCGGTGGCAGACGTGGCCGAGAAACTGGCCAGGCACGAGGCGCTCGGCGACGAGCGGCGGACCGCTCAGATCAAGCGCTGGTGCGAAGAGACGGCGCAACGATTCATCGACGCACCGGTGCAGACCTTCGTCCCGATCCTCGTCGAACACATCGTGCGCAACCGCATGATGGAATCGCGCAATCAGCGCTACCCCGCCGACGGCGGCCTGTTCATCACGGTGCCGGGAAGCTCCGCGCCGTACTCAATATCGTCGTAGTCACGTCCCTTACCCCGGCGGCCACTCGCCGGGGCTGCGGTCGGGCGCATCGGGGCCATCGGCAGCATCGGTGTCTGGCCGGCCCCCGGCGGTAGTGCGGAGACCGCCGATGCCAGTTGCACCGGTGCCGAAGATCCCAGCATTCCCACCGTCGCGGGCGGCATGGTCAGGTTGCCGAGCGAAACCCCGATGCCCAGAGCCGCCCGGGGCGCCATCGACGATCCGACCGCGCCGACCAGGCTTGTCTCCGACGACAGCGCGGCCGTGCCTTCAGACAGGCCGCCGAAAATGTCGCCGGCCACCCCGCCCTGCAGGGCCTGGGCGGTGTTGAGCTGGGCGAGGTAGCTGAGCAGGTTGACCGGGAATCCACTCGCGATGAGCTGCCATCCCCACGTGCTCCAATATCTGAACCAGCCCGAGTCCGGATTCAGGCCGAAGGTGCTGGAGGCGAGGAGATCCTGGCTTCCCAGTGACAGGTTGGCGGCCGTCATCATGCCCGAACTGGTGGTGTTCGTGGCGGGCAGCACAGCGGCCTGCGTCGTCACGCCGGCCGGATTGGCTACTTGGGGCGGCGGCGCGAACTGCGGCAGTCTCATGGCGCTCGCCGTAGTCGCGGCGTAGCGGAACATCGCTGCCGCGTTGGTCACCCACATGGCCTGGTACTCGGCTTCGGTTTCGGCGATGGCGGGAAAGTTGATCCCGAAGAAGTTCGTGGCCACCAACATCGCCAGCCGCGCCCGGTTGGCGGCGACCACCGAGGGATGCACCACCGTCCAGTGCGTCAACTCGAACGCCGTGGTAGCGACCTCCACCGAGGTGGCGATCTGCTGGCACTGCTGCGCGGTGACGCGCAACCAGTCGAGATAGGGCTCGAACGCCTCGGCCATCACTGTCGCGGACGGACCTTGGTACGTGGTGGACAGCCAGGCCAGCTCCGCGGTGTACCCGGCGGCGGATTGCTCCAGTTCGGCGCTCAGATCCTGCCACATGCCCGCGGCTTGGATCCATGACCACGCGCCGGGTCCGGCGTGGATCAACGCCGAGATGATCTCCGGCGGGAGTATCCCAAAATCCATCGAGGCTTTACCTTGGAGAAGTACGTGAATGGGGCGAAGTCCGGGCGAAAGCCCGTCCGGCAGTTCGCGATCCGATCAGGACACGCGGTGGCCTACTGCGGATCGCCGTTGACCTACCGGGTGGCGGGATTCGGCGTCCGCGGTGGTGGGGCACCATCGCTTCGGCTCATCCCGCCGATGGATTTCGAGGCATTACTTTGCCTTTGACCTCTTGGCCGAAGGCGACGTCCTCGTACTTCTGCTGTTTACGCTTGCGCCAGCCGGTGCCGGCCGAGGCCGCCGTCGGCGGGACCATCATCGGCATCAACGGGAATCCCGATTCCGTCGCGGGAAGGGGCGACGCCGCGGACGCGAGTTGCACCCCGGTCTGGGTGCCAGGCAACAGCCCCACCACGGCCGGGGGCGCGGTCAGCTTGCCCAGCGACACGCCAACGCCCATCGCACCCGTCGGCGCCATTCCGGCGCCGACGTCGCTGACCGCATTGGACAGGCTCGCCGAGGCCGCCGCCCCCAAGCCTTCTGACAGGCCGGCGCCGATGTCGCCGCCCACGCTCTGCAGCGCGCTGGCCGACGTGTTCTGCGCCAGATAGCTGAGCATGTTGATGGGGAAACCGGACGAGATGAACTGGTTGCCCCAGGTGCTCCAGTAGCCGAACCATCCGCTGTTGGGATCACCGTCGGCGCCGAAGAGGCCTGCGAGAGACGAGTCGGATGGGGAGCTTAGGAGCGACGACATAGTTTGCACTTTGGAGCCGACTGTGCCGGCTGAGGTACCGGCGGCTTTACTTACCGCTTGCTCCTGGTTTGCCGTCCCGTCCGGGGTGGTGTCGGGAAGTGGCGAACTGAACTGGGACAGCTGTCCGGTCGCTTGCGACGATGACGCTTGGTAACGCGTCATCGCCGCCGAGTTGTTCGCCCACATGGTGCCGTATTCGCCCTCGGCCTGGGCGATGGCCGCCGTGTTCTGCCCGAACCGGTTGGTGGCCAGCAGCTGCCTGAGGCGGGTGCGGTTGGCAGTGACCACCGAGGGGTGCACCACGGTAGACCGAACCTGGGTGAATGCCGACGCGGCGGCGTCGGCCGAGGTGGCCATCTGCGACGCCTGCTGCGCGGTCTCGCGCAGCCAGAGCAGGTAGGGCTGGACAGATTGCAGCATCGCCATCGACGAGGGCCCGTCCCAGGACTCGATGAGCGACGACAACGTCGAGGCGTAAGTGGAGAGCGAATTCTCCAGCTCGACGGCCAGCCGCTGCCAGGCACCGGCGGCCTCGATCAGCGAGCCGGCTCCCGGCCCGCTGTGGATGAGCGTCGAGGTGACCTCGGGGGGTGCAAAAAGATCCATCACATCTCACAATGCCCACGCTGAGAACGCCTCAGCAAATTTGCGTTAACCAGGCCGCGAAGAACCTTGGAACTCTGCACGTCGAAGCCCATTACCTGCGGTCGCTCCTCCCAGTTCGACTGCGGGTTGTTAGGACACCCTATACCTAACGCTGAGAACGATTTGACATTTGCTGGTCGGGGGAAACCTGCCCGATACCGGCCGCCTCTCAGACTGTCACCGACGCGCCGCGGTCCACCGCGACGATCCGGTCCCCCAGGCCGCGGTGCTGCATCTCCCGGGTGAAGTCAGCCAGCGGCGACGCGAACGCCGCGTAATCGTCAAAATGCACCGGGATCACCTTCGGGAGGGCCAGCAGCGCAACGAGTTCGGCGCCCTGGCGGCCGTCCATGGTCACGGTCAATCCGAACGGAAGCCGTCCGCCGGCCGGCAGCCGGGTGCCGCCGAGGTGCAGCATGCCCGCATCGATCGGGTCGAACCGCGCGGGAATCTCGTTGAGCTCTTCGACCAGCAAGGTATCGCCGGAGATGTAGAGCCGTCGCCGGGGTGAGCCATCGTCGGCGGTGACCTCCACCATGGTGCCCATCACCGGCGGGAGCAGTCGCTGACTCCAGCCCGGCGCATGGCGGCCGGGCAATGACGTCAGGGTGAGGGTGGTGCCGTCCTTCGTCATCGTGTGCTGCTGCCACGTCGTCAGGCCTCGCGCCTGCGCGAAACCACGCCGGTGAAGCCGTTTGGCGGCATGCGGGGTGGTGATGACGGGCAAATCGTGGTCGAGGCCCCGCTGCGACACCCTGTCCCAGTGATCGCCGTGCATGTGCGACAGCACGATCACGTCGACCGGCGGAAGTTCGCTGAGGCTCAGCGCCGGCTCCTTGAGCCGCTTGGACACCAGCCCGTGGCCGAGATAAGCCCGTTGCCCCCGGTGCAGGAAGTTGGGGTCGGTCAGCAACGTCAGCCCACCGACGGAAATGAGAGTGGTGGCATTGCCGACGAACGTGACGGTGATGTCCATAGCCGCGGGCTACCCGGTCCCGCGACCCTCCATGCCGCTAGAAGGGCGGCGGATCGTCATCGGGGCCGTAGGCGGTGGGCCACGAGCGGCTCACCGAGGGGGCGCGACTAGCCAGTCGTGCCTGTCGGTTGTGCCGGCGTTCGGTGGCGATGCGGATGGCGCGGTCTTGGCCGCGGGTGCGGCGTCGTCGTCGAGGCATCATCGCCGTGCGGTCGGCGCAGTGGTCGGCTCGGGCCTCGGTTCCGGCCTCCGTCGCGGTGAGTTCGCCCGTGGGCGCGCACAAGCTCGGGAACAGCAGGGCGCTGCCCGGGGTGGTGACGTAGGTGTGCCCGGCAGGCGAGGTCAAGATCAGCGTCGCGTCGGGCAACTGCTTTTCCCGCCAGCCCCAGAAAGTTTTCACCAAATGGTGTGTGCGGCAATAACATTTGAGGTTCGAAGCGTGGGTGGGCCCGCCTTCGACATAGGGGATCGTATGGTCCAGGTCGCATTCGGTCGCCGGACGGTCGCAGCCGGGCCAGCGGCAGGTCAAGTCCCGGCATCGCACGAAATCGGCCAGCGCCTTCGACGGCAGATAACCGCGCTCGGGCGGCGCATCACCGGGGTGGGTCAGCGGTGCCAGCCTGGCCGACGCGGCCAACTCGGCCATCAAGTCCGGCGCGATCAAGCCCTCGGCGCCCACCTCGGCGGCCGGCACGCCGCCGCGACCTTCGAGCGAGGCCGCCTCGGCGATCACGTGGATCACCACCGGCCCGGCCGCGGGCCGCTTGCCCGCCGCACAATCGCGGCGCCCGCACCGGCACCCCAACCGCTCCGCACCCCCAGCCAAGGCACCCAACGCATCGGCGCGGCGCTGTTCACGGGTGCGCGGGTCGTGCTCACACACCGTGGCCGCCAACGCGTCCAGCCGCCGCTTCAGGGCATGCGCGTCCGGGCCGAACAGGCTGCCTTCGATGTGCGACAGACCGCCCTCGACATCGACGATCGACAACTTCCGGTCGGCCACGAACTCCTTGCGCCGTCGCACCGCGTCGGCATCGGCCCTGGCCACGACCTTGTCCACCTGTGCGGCGAGACGTCCCCGGGACATCGACGGCCAGCGCGCCACCTTGACCGCAAGCTCGGCGTCGACCGCGGCCAACACCTGCGGGTCGACGACCAAATCGGTGCGGAACACGATCGTCTGGAACATCGCGTAGTCGATATCCCCGGCCGCGAACACCGCGCCCACCTCCGGTAACCGCTCCCGCATCGCCCGGGCATAACGCACCCGGCTAGCGGCCAGCCCCTGACTGATCCGCAACTCGGCAGCCACCTCCGCACTGACCGCCGCCTCCGTGTCGACCGCCCAATCCTCGGTCTCCGCACAACGCGAGAGCCGATAGCCGAACAACTCACCAACGGCCGTGAGCTGGGCGGCCGCCGCCCGGTTCTCCGCCCGTGCCGACGCACCGATCCGCTCCAGCAAGCCCGCCGACACCGGAGTCCGCGACGGGTAATTCCGCTCGAACAGCTCGTCAAAGTGAGCGATCACCCGCGCCCGCTGCGATCTATCGAACATGTGTTCGAGCCTACCGTCGGGGTCCGACCGCGTTGACTCGTCTGAAATGCGCGCGAAAGGGTGATTCGTTGCCTCATGGGAAATGCGCGCGTACGCCCGGTGGAT
>NZ_LZKU01000287.1 GCF_001672975.1 Mycobacterium sp. 1465703.0 | reverse complement strand
CAAATACGGTCCGTGATAACTCTCGGCGAAGCTGTCGACGAAAATCTTCCAGTTGCACTGCAACTCGGCGGAGAACTTGTAGACCTGATGAGGGCCGTCGAACGGATAGCCCTCGATGCCATGCGCCAGTTCGCCGAGGAACGAACGCAGCGACTCGGTGTTGGCCGGGTTGAGGTTGATGAAGATAAAGCCTTCCCACACTTCGCACTGCACCGCCGGCACCCGGCAACTGTCGGCGTCGAAATCCAGCAGCAGGTCCTGACGGGTGGGCGCGTGGAGCGAGCCGTCCAGCTTGTACCGCCAGCCGTGGAAGCGGCAGTAGAGCAACGGCGCGCGGCCCGACACCTCCTGGAACGGATCGTCTTCCCACAACATTTTGTTGCCGCGGTGCGGACAGATGTTGTGGAAGGCCCGGATCACGTCGTCCTTGCCCCGAACGATGATGATCGACGTATTGAGAAACCTCAGCTCCCGGGTGAAGTAGCAACCCGACTTCGGTACTCGCTCAACGCGTCCGACGTAGAGCCAGGTCTTCTTGAAGACATGTTCGCGTTCCTTCTCGTAGAACGATTCGGACACGCAATCTTCAAGTGACACCGGACCCCGGCCAAGTTCGGGATATGCGTCGGTCCAGTGCCCATTCGGGGGCTTGGCGACGGCGATGGGCTGATTCATCCCCGTTTCCCTCCTACGTGGTGCGGCCGACGGTAGCAGTTGCTGATACCCCCAAGAAGGTGTACGAACGCAACACCCTGTTGCATACTTGGAACACCGCCCATGGAACAGAATCTGCCCTTTGACCTCGATGCCCTGCTGGTATTCGGCAAGGTGGTGGACTGCCGCAGCATCTCGAAGGCGGCGACGTCGCTGGGCATGCCCAAGTCAACCGTCAGCCGGAAGTTGACCAAGCTGGAATCCGACCTGGGCATCAAGCTGCTGCGAAAGAACACCCACCAGCTGACCGTCACCGATATCGGCGAGCAGATCTACGACCACGCGATGAACATCTTGACCGAGGCCAATGGTGTGCGCGCATTGGTGGAGGCCAGTAAACAGGAACCGCAGGGCGAACTGCGGGTCGCGATACCGGTAAGCCTCGGCATCGATTACGCGTCCAGGGTCGGTGCCACCTTCCTTCAGCGCTACCCTCACTCGCGTTTGGATATTCGATTGGTCGACAACATGATCGACCCGGTCAAAGACGGTTATGACGTCGTGTTTGGCCCCGGACCGCTGCAGGATTCGACGCTCATCGCGCGAAAGGTTTTCGATCTCAAGCTATTCCTATGCGCTTCAACCGATTTCGTTTCTCGGCTGCCCGAGACGCTCTCCGAACCCATAC
The DNA here is from genome assembly GCF_001672975.1 of Mycobacterium sp. 1465703.0. GTDB lineage: Bacteria > Actinomycetota > Actinomycetes > Mycobacteriales > Mycobacteriaceae > Mycobacterium. The sequence continues at coordinate 10,848 of NZ_LZKU01000287.1, read as the reverse complement.
AGTTGAACAGCCTGCCGTTCATCGACTTCGGCTTCTGCGGTCCGCAGAAGCTGACGGTGACCAAACTCGGCAAACGGTACGAGCTGTCACCGCGAGTACGAGCCCGGGCCAACAACTTTCAGGTCTGCAAGGAGTACATCCTGCAGGGCCTCGGCATCGGAGCCATGCCTACCCAGATCATCTGCACCGAGGAACTGCGGGCGGGCACCATCGTGCCGATCCTGCCCGACTGGGCGGTCGAACCATTGGCCGTGCACATGATCTATCCCTTCGAGCTCTCCTTCTCGACCCTGATCAGCGCCTTCTATGACACAGCGTGTCAGATCATCGTCGAGAACATCGCCAGGAGCCAAGACCTGGAATTCGTCCAAAAGAGAGACAATCGCCTCATGCCCAGTGAACCCCCGCGCCCGAAGGCCAACCCAAAACCGCAGCGGGTGCACGTCACGCCCGAGGACTTGGAAAGGTTCGGCGACGAGGAGCAGGCACGCGAGGCGTGGGACGAGCGCCGGCTCCGCGACGAGCAACCGCCGCACCACCACTAGCCCGCCGCGCCGTGACTGGCCATAGCAGCACAGCTCATAGAACAGACTTGGACGCCGCGCAAACTCAGCGTGCGGCGGCAGCCTCCGGGCCGAGAGTGAAGACCTCCACCTTGGCCGACTTGCCCTTCAACACGTGTGATCCCCGGTCAATGAGTGTGGGCGGTCGAGACGCCAGTGCATCGACGCATGAGAGAGTGAGAAGGATCGCGTCGCCGGTGGCCTTGGTGAGTTGCTCGACGCGGGCTGCGACATTGACGGTGTCACCGATCAGCGTGAATTCGAGCTTGCCGCCACCACCTATGGTGCCGGCGATCACCACACCGGTGTTGATGCCGATCCCGATCCGGAGCGAGCCGCCGAATCGTTCATCGACGAGACGCTGAATCTGAACAGCGACGGATACCGCCGCGTCCGCGTGATGTGCGAGATCGTTCGGTGCGCCGAACACGGCGAGCGCTCCGTCGCCCAGGAACTTGTTGACATGGCCACCGGCGTCGACGACGGCGGGCACAACGATTTCAAACAGAGCATTGAGCCGGGCGACCGCGTCCTCGGCGGTGTTCGCCTCAGCGAACGGAGTGAAGTCACGAATGTCGACGAACATTACCGTCACCTCACGACGCTCACCGGTGAACACATCATCGCCCCGCTGTAGCAGCCGCGTCGCCAGGCCAGGGTCAACATAGGTGCCGAACGCTCCCTGAAGGCGTTGTCGCTCAGCCAAACCCGCCTGCATGCGATTGAATGACGCGGCCAGTGCACCCAGGTCGTCGTCCTGAACGACCGGCACCCGTTGGCCGTAGTCGCCGGCCGCAACGCGTTTGGTTCCTTCGTCGAGGTCACGTATGGGCCGCAGGGACGGTGAGAACGAGGCGCCAACGGTCATCGGAACCCCGAAGACAAGCGTGAACGCACATCCGATCAGGACGCAGGCCACGGGAACCTCGCTGGTCCGATCGAGCACAGCCGCCACCATCGCGCCCGCACTGGTGAACACAAACGCGACCGCGACCACCAACACGTCTGACCACACGGCAAATGTCGGGCGAGAGCGCGGCAGCGAATCGCCAATTGCCATGTCACCGGCGATGGCGATCCTGGCAGGTCGCAGCGCGGCTTCCGCGAAGCTGTGCACACCGATCAACTGGACGCCAGTTCCGACGGCGGCGCCCAGAATTGCGTACTGGACCAGCCGTGACCATGTCGCGCCTCCGACTACGCCGACAAGGACCAAAATCACCGCCAGGCAGACGGCATTGCTCACCACTGCTCGGACGACCGTCCGCCGAGACCAGGTGTACGTGGCTTGCAATGCCTCCGCTCGGTCGACCTCATGGCCCGCCGCGCATTGCTCCGCGATGCGAATCCCCCCGAGGCCGGGAAGAAGCGTCAGATACACAAGCACCACCACGCCGGTAGCGGTGACGGCTGCTGCCTCGAGGTAGCGGTCAGACTTCTCGAACGCCACAACGAAAAACGACGGGACAAGGTAGATCGGCAGCAAGAATTGGAAGACGATCGCCCAAAGCGCCCACGAGTACCTCGGCCCGTAGCGATCCCATATCCACTGCCAGATGCGTTCCATGCCGGAAGATTAGATATCTGCCGTCCCCGATGAGCGGAAAAGGCCGCATCTCCGCGGCCCATCTGTAAAGATCCAGGGCGGCCGACCAGATGGCGCCACTCATGGTCGAGATTGCGAATACTCCAATTAACGCGAAATAGTCAGCACTTGTTTGCTGTGCGTCCAATACTTATGCAATGAGTAGGCCCGCACCACCCGTGCTGACGGTTCAATCGGACTGGTCACAGCGCAGTTTCGCACCAGGCCATGACGTGGTCGTCGGAAGTGATCTGCGCGCCGATATGCGCGTTGCCCATCCGCTGGTCGCCCGCGCACATCTGCTGCTGCGCTTCGACCAGGGCAAGTGGATAGTGATCGACAACGGTTCCCCCTCAGGCATTTTCGTCAATGGTCAACGGGTGCGGGGCGCCGACATCCACGATGGCCAGAGCGTCAACCTCGCCCGGCCGGACGGGCCACGTCTGAAGTTCGGGATCGGACGCCACGACGGCACTGTCGGCCAACTACCACCCACGGTGGAGGCGGTCCCGGTGATCGCGCCGCCGGGCAACCCGAGGCCCGCTCGTCCAGAACCGGCATGGCGGGCCGGTGTCTCCTCTCCGCGCATCGCGCGACCGCACCCCGGCCCGCCCCGCCGTCCGCAGGCCGCGCCGCCACCGCCGTATCAGGACAACGGCCCGCGCCGCGCGGTGAACTATCCGAGCCAATCCGTGCCGACCCGCGACACCAACTCGGAACCGCAACCGGTCCCCCGGTCCGCGGTGTCACGCCAACCACTCACCGAGATCGGCGCCAAAACGCTCGAAGCCTCGGAGTTCGACAGCACCAACCTGCGGCGTGCCGTGCAGCGCTCTCGATCGAAGCTTCCAGCGCCACCCGCGGGCGCGTCCGTCATCGGCCGCGCCGACGACAGCGACATCGTCATCGCAGACGTCCTGGCCTCGCGCTACCACGCATACTTGGTCCCGAGCCCGACCGGCATGGAGATCCACGACGCGCAAAGCATCAACGGGACTTTCGTCAACGGCACCCGAATCTTGTCGGCACCCCTGACCGCGGGTGACGTGGTCACGATCGGCAACGTCGACCTGGTCTTCAACGGTGAAATCCTGCTGCGCCGCGCCGAAGCGGCTACCCGCACGGGCGGGCTAGAGGTGCGCGAGGTGGACTTCGACGTCGGTAACAAGCGGCTGATCCAAAAAGTCTCGTTGACCGCACGACCCGGCACGCTGACCGCTCTGATCGGCGGATCGGGAGCGGGGAAGAGCACGTTGTCCCGGCTGATTGCCGGAGCTACCTGCCCGAGTTCGGGCTCGATCACCTTCGAGGGACACGACATCCACGCCCAGTTCGCCTCGCTGCGCAGCCGGATCGGCATGGTGCCCCAAGACGATGTCGTGCACCGCCAGCTCACGGTGTCCCAGGCACTGAACTATGCGGCCGAATTGCGGTTGCCGCCCGACACCAGCAAGTCCGACCGCGCGCAGGTCGTGGCCCAGGTTATCGAGGAACTCGGGTTGACCAAGCACGCCGATACGCGGGTGGACAAGCTGTCCGGCGGGCAGCGTAAACGCGCCTCGGTGGCCCTCGAGTTACTCACCGGCCCTTCGCTGCTGATCCTCGACGAGCCGACGTCAGGCTTGGACCCGGCGCTGGATCTGCAGGTGATGACGATGCTGCGACAACTGGCCGACGCCGGCCGCGTCGTGCTGGTGGTGACGCACTCGTTGTCCTACCTCGATCTCTGCGACCAGGTTTTGCTGATGGCGCCCGGCGGCAAGACCGCCTACTGTGGACCGCCGGACGAAATCGAAGCCAGTATGGGAACCAGCAACTGGGCCAAGATATTTGGGATGGTGGGCGCGGATCCCGACGAAGCCAATCGCCGCTTTCTGGCCCAGGCAAAACCGCCACCGGCCGTTACCGAGGCGGAGAAGCCGGCCGATCTGGGCGCCCCGTCGCGCTCCAGCACCTGGCGTCAGTTCTTGACGATCGCGCGCCGCCAGGTGCGGCTGATCGTCGCCGACCGCGCCTACTTCATATTCCTGGCGCTGTTGCCGTTCGTGATGGGCGCGCTGGCGCTGACCGTCCCCGGTTCGACGGGATTCCATGTCGCGGACCCGAAAGGCGACGGCTCGGACGAACCCGGTTCGGTATTGATGTTGCTCACCATGGCTGCCGTCTTCATGGGCACCGCGCTGACGATCCGCGACCTCATCGGCGAACGCCCCATCTTCCGCCGCGAACAGGCCGTCGGCCTGTCGACCAAGGCCTACCTGCTCGCGAAGATGGCTGTGTTCTTCGTGTTCGCCGTCGTTCAGTCGGCGATCGCCACCACCATCACCATCCTGGGGAAGGGAGCGCCGACACAGCCGGCCCTGCTCCTCGGCAGTGCAACGCTCGAGCTCTACGTCGCCACCGCCGCGATGTGCGTGGCCGCGGCGATGGTCGGCTTGGTGCTGTCTTCACTTGCCCGCTCCAACGAGCAGATCATGCCGCTGCTGGTGGTGTCGCTCATGCTGCAGTTGGTGCTCTGCGGCGGGATGGTCCCGGTCACCGATCGGGTCGGACTCGACCAGCTGTCGTGGGCGGTGCCCTCGCGATGGGGATACGCGGCGCAGGCCTCGACGGTCGACTTGTGGACCATCGAGCCGGGCCCGCTGGCTCCGAAAGACAGCCACTTCAAACACACCGCACAAACCTGGCTGTTCGATGTCGGCATGCTGGCGCTGTTGACCATCGTGTACGCCGGATTCGTGGGCTGGCGCAGCCGGCTCAGGCGGCACTGACCCGTCGTCGCTATTTGAAATCCAAGGCCTCGACGGTCGCGACCGGGCCTTCATGGGTGGGCCGATTCGCGCCGCCAATGCAGTACACGGTGTTGCCGACGGCCGCGACCGCCTGGGCATGACGCGGCGTTGGCAGCGGTGCAAGGGTGGTCCACGTCCCCGCAGCGATGTCGTACATCTCGGCCACGCCCAGCACCTGCGTCGGCGCCTCACCGCCGACAGCCACGATTCGACCATCGATGAAGGTGGCGCCGTAACTGCCACGCGGAGTTGGCATGTCGACGCCCTTGGTCCATTCCCCGGATCGCGGGTCGAACCGTTCGAACGCCGCCGAGTTCTTGTCTGACGACAAGAACCTGCCGCCGACCGTGTAGACATACGTGCCGTCGGATACCGCCGCCAGGTGTTCGCGCGGGGTGGGCATGTTGGCCGCATCGTGCCACGAGTTGCCGTCGAACACTTCGGTCTGGGGGACGAGTTGCTTGGCGTTCTGTCCACCGACGACGACGAGTTTGTCCCCCACCACCGCGGCCGCCGGCGCAGCCCGAGCATGGGCCAGGTTCGGCAACTCCACCCACTTCCCACCGCGCAACGCGAACACCTTGGTGGACGCCTGGGCGAGGTCGCTGCTGGTGCCACCGAGCACTACCACTTCGCCGCGGTAGGTGGCGGCCGCGGCGTGGTGCAAGGGGACGGGCAACGGGGCTTGCGCTTGCCAGGCGCCGGAACGCGGGTCATAACTTTCGACCGTCTGCAATGCGACTCCATCACGCAGCCCGCCCATGATCCAGATCTTGTCGTCCAGCACCGCCCAGGCCGTCATCAATCTTGCCGTCGGTGCGTCCGGCAGTGAACGCCATTGCGCGGCCGGCTGGATCTGGCGCGCCGGTAGCTGCAGCGCTTCCGCCGAGGAGGTGGCCTGGCCGTCGCCCACCTCACTGGACCCGCCTATCGCGTACACGGACTTCCCCACCGCATCAACCGCCATGCCGTGGCGTGCAGTTGCCATGTCCGGCAAGCCATCCCACGTTTTCGTCGTCAGGTCGAGCATTGCCACGCTCTTGAGCACTTGTCCTGCTGACTGCCCACCGACCGCGACCAGCCGCCGATCGGCGATTGCCACGCCGGAGTCACTGCGCGGCTGCGGCAGGTCGGCCAACCGTGTCCAGGTTTTCGCGGCCGGGTCATACGCCTCGACGGCGGCCAGGTCGGCGTTGCCATCGGTTCCGCCGACGGTGTACACCAGCTTTCCGTCCGAGGCGGCGGCCAGCATCTTTCGCGGAGTGGGTATCGGCGCGCCAAGTGTCCAGGAATTGCCATCGAAAATCTCGCTGGTGTTCAACAACGCGCCGTTCGCATCCACGCCGCCCGTGACGATGATGCGGTCTCCCACAACCGCTGCCGCCGCTGCCGCCCGCGGCTGCAACAGATGGGGCAGCTCCACCCAGTGGCTGTTGACCACCCGCCAAACCTGGTCGCTGGCAACGGTTTGGGCACCCGCGCCGCGCCAGCCACCGAGCACGATCGGGTTTCCCTCCCAGGTCACGGCCATTGCGTGCTGGACCGGGACCGGCAGATCGTCTCCACTTTTCCAGCTGTCGATGACGGGGTCATAGCCTTCGTGGTTGGCGACCAGAGCGTGGTTGCTTCCCATTCCCCCGAAGATCCAGATCGTTCCGTCGGCTTGCGTGGTGGCCGCCGCCTGGCGCGCGATGCGGGCATTCGTTATCGGCTGCCACTTGGCCGGTGCCTGGTTGCCTGGCTGACTCGAGGCGGCCTGATCTGGCCTGTGGCCCTGGGTAAGAAGCACGTAGACGCCGCTACCCAACACCAGCACCGCCACCACGATGCCAACGGCGATCAACGCGGCCGTGACCCGGCTGCGTTTGCTCTTGGTCGGCTTCAACCACGCCACTGCCCCGGTCGCCAATCCTCGCACCTCGCGGCGGTCAGCAGAACTGGCCGGCGCGATCGCGTCGGTGAGACTGGTCTGCTCCGCAATTACTTGGGTCGGGTCAGAGGTGTTGGCGGCAGCCGGTTTCGGCGCGTCCGCAGTGAACGGAACGCGGGAGGCAGCGGGTGCTCGACCGGACTGCTGTCGGCCGGCAGGCAGCGACTGCGTAACCGGTGGCCCGGCTTGGTTGCGCTCGTTCAACGGGTTGAGCAGTGAGGTGGCACTTTCCGAGTCGGCGATCCGTGCACGCGGTGTGGCAATCCTTGGCGGTCTGGAAAACGAGGTCTTTCCGCTGCGTCCGCCCGGCGGAATGGTGCGCGCCTCGAATACGCCCGCCGAGGGGCTGACCGTGCGCCCCGAACCGCCACTGACCGCAGTAATCGCCATGGAATCGGGCTTTAAACCGTTGCGGCGCAGGCTCTCCTGCAACCCGCGGCCGAACTCCGCGGCTGACGCCGGCCGCTCAGCCGGGTCGAACGCCATCGCTTGCTCGATGGCCGAACACACCGCGTCCGGAATCCTATTGGGACGCAGGTCCGGAACCCGCGTCGCACTGATCCGGCTGTACTGCGCAAGCAGATCTTCGCCACTGCGACGCTCGTATGCGGCATTGCCCGCGATAAGCGCATAGACCGTGGCGCCTAGCGAGTAGACGTCGGTGTCGACCGTCGCCGGACTGCCTGTCATCACCTCGGGCGCGAGATAATCGACTGTGCCGGAGAACAATCCGGCCGCGGTCTCATATCCCCCAGCGACGTGCGCCGTCCCGAAATCCGTCAGTTGCGGTTCGCCGTAGTCGTTGACGAGCACGTTCGCAGGCTTGATGTCGCGATGCAAAGTACCGGTCAGGTGCGCGGTTTCCAGCGCCCCGCATAACTTCACACCGATCCGCGCGGCTTCGGGCCAGGCAATCGGCCCCTCTCGCTGCATGCGTAGGGCCAGCGAACCCGCGGCGCAGTACGACATCACAATGTAAGGCCGGCCGCCGGCGGTGACGCCCACTCGCAAAATGTTGACGATGTTCGGATGCCCGGAGAGCCCGCCCATGGCGTAGCCCTCACGCAGAAATCGCTCGCGACTCTCGTCGTCGATAAATGCCGGCAACACCTTGATGGCGACATTGCGCCCTAGCGCAGTCTCGCGACAGCAATAGACTACCCCGGCGGCGCCTCGAGCGATTTGGCGAGCATTGTCGAATCCAGCAGCAGCTAACTCCGCGACAATGTCGCTCGGTCCCGTCCCCCGTGCGCGGGCCTTGGGTCCTTCAGCCATTTCTTGGCCTCAACTTGCCAGGCGATAGATAAATCGACTTAAGGGTAGCGAAGATGCGCTCATCCGCTCACCGGTTCCGGCGAGGATCATTTTCAGACAGGAGGCTGACGGCCTCGCTCGTGTTCGCTCCTCACCTGTGTCGCCGATGTCGGCCCATTCTCCTGGCGCGCGGGCCCGAAACGACAAATGTTCGCTTTGCCGACATCGGACCGGACTGCGCACCCACGTCGCCACAAGTTAAGGTGCGCCGATGAGATTTGCGCTGGCAACCTTGGGAACTCGGGGTGACGTCGAGCCATGCGCCGCCATCGGTCGGGAGCTGCAGAATCGAGGTCACGATGTCCGCATGGCGGTCCCGCCGAACTATCTTGACTTCGTCGAGTCGGCGGGGCTAGCTGCGGTCGAACACGGACCGGACCAGACAGCGCAGAACGCGGCCATCGCCCGCAAATACGGGAACACGCCGAACCCTGTCAGCATGGCGTGGGAGATCTTCAACGATCTCAACCAACTCTGGCCGAAGCTGGGAACTGCGCTCGCCTCGCTGGCAGATGGGGCCGATCTGCTGTTGACAGATGCAAGCGAACAGGGACTGGCCGCCAATGTTGCGGAATACCACGACATTCCGGTGGCCGCGCTGCACATTTACCCGATTGAGCCGGGCGAGGCCGGTACGCACATAACCAAGGAGGCCGGAGACGCCCAACGCCGAACACTTGGCCTGCCAGAGCAAGCAAGTCCGGCGCGGCGACCACCGCTGGAGATCCAGGCCTACGACGAGCTCTTCTTCCCCGGACTCGCGGCCCAGTGGGCGAAAAGCGATACCCGGCGCCCCTTTGTTGGCGGCCTGACGCTGGAGTTACCCACAGTCGTCGACGAGGAGATTTCGTCGTGGATTGCCGCGGGTACTCCGCCAATCTATTTCGGCTTTGGTAGTAGCGCGCGGGTGGCGTCCCCCGACGAGGTGATCGCAATGCTCAGCGCGGCTTGCGCGCAGTTGGGCGAGCGGGGGTTGATTTGCAGCGGCGTGAGTGATCTGGCGCAAATCCCGGATTCTGACCACATCAAGGTGGTGAGCGCGGTGAATCACTCGGAGGTCTTTCCTGCCTGTCGCGCCGTCGTCCACCACGGCGGTCCCGGCACAACGTTCGCAGGTATCCGGGCCGGAGTCCCCACACTGGCCCTTGCCGTGTCGGTCGATCAGCCGATGTGGGCGGCTGCGGTCAACCACCTGGGAGTCGGGATCGGGCGGGCCTTCTTCGAGACCACCCTGAATTCGCTGATCGCGGATCTGCGGTCCATCCTCACCCCACACTGCGTCACCCGAACCCGTGAGGTCGCCGCCCAGATGACAACCCCCGCCGAAAGCGCTGCCATCGCCGCCGATCTCTTGGAGGAGGCGGTCCGCCTGGGGCCGGTGACTGATCGGCGGACGCGGGCCGCGGACTAATCGCGGCTATTCCGCAACGCCCGGCTGAGCGGTCGAGTGATGAAGTTGCTTGGCCGAGACGCTCTGATACGACGGCAACGTGAAATCGGGGAAGGCGCAGATGTCGCGGCGATCGCGGACCCGCTCCAACCAGTAACTCTGATCAGCGGCTGACGTGCAGGCGTAGATCTTCATATACGTTGCCGCGAAGGGGAACAACGTGCCATTGCCGACGGCCTGCCAGAGGGCTGCGGCCACGCCGGGAGTTTCGACGCCTCGATAATCATCCATCGCGATCACGCCTCGCTCGGCGGTGTGCGTCACGGCGAGATTGATGTCCTGTGCGACGCACCGGTAGCTGTGACAACCGTCGATGTGAGTGAAGCGGAGCAGCCGATCGCCGAGGTCCAGCTCTGATGATTCGCAGACCTCAAGCGTTGGCCGGCGAGTGTGGAACCGATCCCAGTTCGCCAGGAACTGCTGCTGATCCAGCCCCGAATATTGCTGGCTGGAGATCGGCGCGATGTCGGCGTGATCCGTCACTGCGCCGAACAAATCGCAGATCACCAGTTCTTCGTCGTCGCGGACGCCGTAGCCCATCAGAATGGCCGACTTGCCCTGATAGGTGCCGATCTCCAACATGTCGCCCCTTATCCCCTCGGCCGTCTGGCAGGCGAGCAGGGTGCTGAAGAGTTCGACATCGGCCTCGAAGAACCAGCCGTCGACCTGGTCCATCTGCTCGGCGTAGAGCGTCCATAGCGGATCGGTCATGAGCCACTCCTGAGCATGAACGCCTCCAGGGCGGTCGGCGGGTCGGCGATTCGCGCATCCACGCAGGCATGAAGGCTGACGTTTGAGATTTGCGCTGTCCAATGTGGCGGGCAAGCTTGGGCGAAGCGTATCAATTCTGCGTCCAGGCGCAATCGATGCACTGTTGGCGCCCTGGCCCAGGCCCGCGCCGTCAGCCGTCGATGGCGAACAGCCCCCACTCGCCCGCTACACCCTTGAGCGCGTGCTCGCCGCGAGCGGAAAAGCTGAGGCCCGACCCGGCGACCAGGTCGACGACGATACGTGAGACGAGCACCTCGCCCGGCTCGGCCGCTGCTGCCACCCGCGCGGCGATATGGACGGCGATGCCGCTGATGTCGTCGTCGCGCAGCTCGACCTCGCCGGTGTGTACGCCCGCCCTTACCTCGAGGCCAAGGCTGCGCAGCACGTCGCGGATCGCCATGGCACACCGGATCGCGCGGGCGGGTCCGTCGAACCGGGCGAGG
>NZ_LZKU01000286.1 GCF_001672975.1 Mycobacterium sp. 1465703.0 | reverse complement strand
GGCTCAAGCCGATGCCCCGCTACGAGCACGGTGCCGTCGTGCACGCCGCGCCGGGCCGCTCCGATTCGCCGGTCGGAACGCTGTTCATCCAGCCGCACGTGGACACCCGAAACCGGCAGAACGTGTTGCTCGACGACGTACTCGGCGCATGGTTCGCCGTGCTGTGCTGGAACAACAACCCACGCAAAATTCTCGGCGACGTAGCGTTCGCCAACTGGAAAGCGCTGGGCGCCCGATTCTTTGCACTCCGACCGGCGAATCGGAGCGGCCCGGCGCGGCGTGCACGACGGCACCGTGCTCGTAGCGGGGCATCGGCTTGAACCGCATCTCCAGCACATATCGCTTGAGCGACGGCACGATTGACGCCGAGCGAACCAGGAGGTCTCGCGCGCCGGCCACCCGGCGGTTGGTCGGCGAGATCACCCGGCCCACCATGGTGGACAGGTCGATCATTGCGCGGGCGTGCTTGCGACGTTCGACGTCATAGGTGTCCAGCAGCTTGTCGTCGGCGCGGCCGCTCACCACCGCCGCAAGCTTCCAGCCCAAGTTCGCCGCGTCCCGAATCCCGCTGTTGTACCCCTGCCCCTGCCATACCGGCATCAGATGAGCGGCGTCCCCGGCCAACAGCAGCCGGCCTTGGCGGAACGCCCCGGCGATCCGCGAGTGGTGGGTGTACACCCGGCGCCGAATCACGTCGACCCGGTCGGGGTGGGGAACCATCCGGGCCAGCATCTGGGTCAAGAACGCGGGATCTTCCGCCTGCTCATCGGTCTCGTCGGCATGAATCATGAACTCGAAGCGGCGAATTCCGTGGGCGATCGAAATCGAGGCGTACGGGCGTTCGGGGTCCGCGCCGACTTCGCTGTTCGGGTGCCCGAGCGGATCGTTGGCGATGTCGACCACCAGCCAACGCGTCGACGACGTCGTCCCGTCGAACGACACACCCATCGCCCGTCGGGTCATGCTGCGGCCGCCGTCGCACCCGACCACATAGCGTGCGGTCAGTTGTGAGGTGTCGCCGTCGTTGCCGGCCCCGCCGCCCAACTCGACGGTCACCCGGTCGGCGCTCTCCTGACACGAGACCATCGGACGTCCCCACCGAACCTGGACGTGTTCGAATCGATCGAGGCCGGCGAGCAATTCGGCATCGACGAGCGGTTGCACGAAGCCATTTCGCTTCGGCCAACCGAAACGCGCGTCCGGCGGGGCCATTTCGGCGAGCACTCGACGCTTGGCGTCGACGAAGCGCAAGATCTGGTTGGGCACGGTGTGTGGCAGCACCCGGTCGACGAGCCCGATCGACTGAAAGGTGCGCAACGCCTCGTCATCCAGACCCACCCCGCGCGGGTAGTCGATGAGGGTATCCCGCTCGTCGACCACCACCGTGCGAATGCCCTGCAGGCCAAGGATATTGGCCAGGGTCAGGCCGACCGGGCCCGCGCCCACCACGAGAACATCGGTCTCGACGTCAGATACCTCGTGCCCCGATGCGACCATTACCGGCCCAACAGGAAGTCGAGATGGAGGCGATTGAATGTCTTGGCGTCTTCGTACTGCGGCCAGTGGCCACAGCCGGGCATCACTTCGAAACGCGCGTTGGGAATCATCGACGCCATGCGGCGGCCTTCGGTGACATCGGCGGTCGGGTCGTCGCTCGTCCACAGCACCAGCGTCGGTGCGATGATTGCGCCGTATTCGGCCGGCCCGAGAATGTTGCGCGCCCGAATCTCGGGATCCTGCAACGCCATGATGTCGCGCATGGCGCTGACGAATCCTGGTTGGCGATAGACGCGCTGGCGGCTGGCGACCAGGTCGTCGTAGTCCTGGGACTTGTCGGCCATCAGCCATTTGATTCGTGCCTGAACCGTCTCCCAGGTCGGGTTTTCTGCGGCGGCCATGGACAAAGTGATGATCCGTTGCATCACAACGGGATCGGCCTGGGAGCCGCCCGCGGTGTTGAGGACCAGGCGGTCGACCACGTCGGGATGGTCGACGGCGGCGCGCGCGGCCACCCAGCCCCCGAGCGATTCGCCACTGATGCACGCGCGGTCGACGCCGATGGTGCGCAGCACCGCCATCAGGTGCTCGACGTAGTGGCGGACTTCCAGCGGGTGGCCCGGCTTGTCGGTGTAGCCATGGCCCAGCATGTCGATCGACCAGGTCCAGAAGTGATCCGCGTGTGCCGCCAGGTTGCGGACATAGGCCTCGGCGTGGCCGCCGGATCCGTGCAGCAAGACCAGCACCGGCTTTCCGGGGTCCCCGGCGCGCAGATACCGGGTACGTACTCCTCCGGCGTCGAGGTAGCCCTGCTCAAACGCGACGCCTTGGAGATCGCTCCATATGCTCTCGAACTCCGCCACGGTGCTGTCCGGCCTCCAGATCGGGAAATCTCGTTCTCGTTTTCGGCTTACTTGATGTGCTAATATCGCACACTGATGTGCGTTATATATAGAGCTTCGCTCTCGCGGGAAGGTCTGTCAAGGCTGTGAAGGGGACCGGTACCGGTTCGCAGACCCTGGCCAGGGGTCTGACGGCGCTGCAGATGGTGGCCGACTCCCCCAGCGGACTGACCGTGCAACAGCTCGCCGATCAGGTCGGCGTGCATCGCACCATCGCCTACCGATTGCTGACGACGTTGGCCGAGTTTCGGCTGGTCGCCAAGGGCGAAGACGGCCGCTATCGTCCGGCCGCCGGCCTAGCGGTGCTCGGCGCGTCCTTCGACCGCAACGTGCGCCAACTGAGCCTGCCGACGCTGCGGGCGCTCGCCGACGAACTCGGCACCACGGTGTCCTTGTTGATCGCCGAAGGCGACCAGCAGGTGGCGATCGCGGTGATCGTGCCCAGCCATGTCGCCTACCAACTCTCCTTTCACGAAGGCAGCCGATACCCGCTCGACCGCGGCGCCGCCGGGATCGCCCTGCTTGCGTGCATGCCTCCGCGCCCAGGGGAACGAGAGCTGGTTTCCCGTGCGCGCGAACGTGGTTGGGTGACTACCTACGGCGAGATCGAACCAAATACCTACGGCCTGGCGGTGGGGGTTCGCCGCCCGGTGCCGTCTCCACCAACGTGTATCAACCTCATCTCGCACCGAGAAGACGTCGTGATGCGGGGGAAAGACGCGGTCGTCAAGGCCGCCAAGCAGTTGTCGGAGCTACTGAGCTGAAGGGATAGCAGTCCATGCCATGGGACCACGAAGTCGATGTCGTCGTGCTTGGCAGCGGCGGCGCCGGCCTCACCGCCGCACTGACCGCAGCCGTAGCGGGCGCCTCGGTGGAGGTCTACGAAAAGGCCCCGACTGTCGGCGGGACCACCGCCGTGTCCGGCGGCATCGTGTGGATCCCCGCCCATAACCGCTCTCCCGACGGCGAATTGACGCCTGCCGATGCGCTGCGGTACCTGCGTGCCCAGTCGCTTGGGTCGATGGACGACGAGTTGGTCGAAACGTTCGTGCGTACCGGTCCGGCGATGCTCGATTTCATCGAGGCACACAGCGGTCTGCAATTCGAGATTGCAACCGGCTTCCCCGACTACCGTCCCGAATTGCCCGGCGGGCAGCCGGCCGGGGGCAGATCGCTGAGTGCGGCACCGTTCGATCTGGCTCAATTGGGCGAATGGGCAACCCGGATCACATCTTTCCCGGCTGACTGGTCCAACGTCGGATTCGACGCCGAGACCAGAGCACGCCTGCACGCGGCAATCGACGAGCGGACCAGCCACCTGTGCGTCGCGGGCACCGCGCTGATCGCGGGTCTGCTCAAGGGCCTGCTGGATGCCGGGGTAACCCCACACACCAACGCGCGCGCCGAAGGACTCATCGCCGAGGACGGAGAAATCACCGGTGTGCGGGTGGCTCTGCCGGATCGGGCCGTCAGCGTTCGAGCCCGGCACGGGGTCATCCTGGGCACCGGTGGCTTCGAGTGGGATCCCGCTCTGGCACAAGCATTTCTGCGCGGCCCCATGCATGGCGCGGTCTCTCCACCCAATAACACCGGCGACGGTTTGCGCATGGCGATGGCGCACGGAGCCGACCTGGCCAACATGGGCGAAGCGTGGTGGGTGCCGATCGTGCAGATCCCCGGCGACACCATCGAGGGCAAGCCGCGCAGCCGCAGCGTGCGACTGGAAAGAACGCGGCCGCGCAGCATCATCGTCAACTCGGCCGGGCGACGTTTCGTCAACGAGGCGTGCGACTACAACTCGATGGCCGGCGCCTTCCATTACCTGGACCCACGCGGCGGCTACGTGAACGATCGCGGTTGGATGGTATTCGATTCAGTTCACCTGCAGCGCTATGGATTTCTCGGTATCGAACCCGGACAGCCCGTCCCGGACTGGTTCTGCGAGTCGGCTGACCTTGCCGAGTTGGCCGCCAAGACCGGTATCGACGCTGACGGACTGACCCGCACCGTCGAGAGCTGGAACCGTCACGTGGCCGCCGGCGCTGATCCCGACTTCGGGCGCGGCTCCAGCGCCTACGACGGCTACTGGGGTGACGACAGCGCGACCACGCCGGCCGGCAAGACCCTGGGCCCGATCGACACCGCGCCGTTCTATGCGGTGCCGGTAAGCATCGGTGCGATGGGCACCAAGGGCGGCCCGCGCACCGATCACGACGCCCGCGTTCTGCATGTCGGCGGCGAGCCGATACCGGGCCTGTTCGCCGCGGGCAATGCGATGGGCGGGGTAACCGGACGGGCCTACGGTGGTGCCGGCGGAACCCTGGGCCCGGCAATGGTTTTCGGTTACCGGGCCGGCCACGCGGCGGCCACCGGAAAGTCGGTCGACCTGAAGTAGCCAGGGTGGAGCTCGCACCCGCGTCAAACCGCTGCGGGACCAACCAATAGGTGAGTTTCATCCGTGGTAGCGCCGGTGCTAGCGCATTTCAAACTCGCCTTATGCCCGGCTGCCGGTACTGATGGGGAAAGCGTGATTCCGAGGATGACGGTCGCGCTGCGCGTCTGAGGAACCGTCAGTCCGTTTCCGGTGAAGGCGGTGCGATCAGCTGATCGGCGGCCGTATACGGGTCCTGGTCGCCGTCGACGACCGCTTCGGCGAGCCGGTCGAGATCGGGCTGGGTCCGCAGCCGCGATTGCGCCAGCGACAGAATCTGCGCTCGGGCGCGAGCCAGCCGGCGGGCACGACTGTCGCTGCGGCGGTGGTCCTCGATGGCGGCCATCAGGTCCTCGATACCTTCGCCCCGGGCCGCGATCAACGAAACGATGGGGGCGCTGGTTTCGGCCCGAAGATCCCGAACCGTCTGCTCGGCACCGTCCCGGTCCGCCTTGTTGACCGCGACGATGTCGGCGACCTCCAACACGCCCGCCTTGGCAGCCTGAACCGCGTCGCCCGCCCCGGGATTGAGGATGACCACCGTCGGATCGGCAACGGCGGCGATCTCGATCTCGGACTGCCCCACCCCCACCGTCTCCAGCAGCACCACGTCGTAACCGATCGCACCGAGCAACCGGATGGCGGCCGGAACCGCTGCGGCCAGGCCGCCGAGGTGCCCGCGGGTCGCGACCGACCGAATGAGTACATCGGAGTCGTTGATATGCGCGGCCATTCGAATCCGATCGCCCAGCAGCGCACCCCCGCTGAACGGCGAAGACGGGTCTACCGCCAGCACCGCCACCCGGTAGCCGCGCGTTCGGTAGGCGGCGACCAGCGCGGCAACCGTCGTCGACTTCCCGGCGCCCGGCGGTCCGGTGATGCCGACGACCGGCCCCATGGCCTGTGGCGCGGGTCCGAGATTCGCCAACACCTCGTCGCGCTGCTCGCCCTCGACGAGGCTGAGGAGCCGGCCGGCCGCGCGGGGAGATCCGTTGCGCGCACGGGCAATCAGATCAGCGATGATCATGTACGCATTATGGAGCCGCGACCTCGATCACTGTCGCCGAACCCATTCCGCCCCCCGCACACATGGCCGCGACGCCGATGCCGCCGCCGCGGCGGCGCAATTCGTGAACCAGGGTGACCAGCATCCGGGCTCCGGTCGCCGCGACCGGGTGCCCCAGCGAGCAGCCACTGCCACTGACGTTGACCTTGTCGGGGTCCAGCTCGAGCAGTTTGATGGTGGCCACGCACATGGCGGCGAAGGCCTCGTTGATCTCGTAAAGGTCCACGTCGGCGATCGAAAGCCCAGCTCTTCCAAGAGCTTTCGGTATCGCTTCGACCGGCGCCAAGCCGGTGATCGCCGGGTCGACGCCGACGGATGCCCAGGACCGGATGGTGGCCAGTGCGGGCAGCCCGAGCGAATCGCTGGCGATCGTCAGCACCGCGGCGCCGTCGTTGGCGCCGCAGGCATTGCCGGCGGTGATCGAGAAGCCTTCGATTTCTGGGTGTAGCGGCTTGAGTGCGCCGAGCTTCTCCATGCTGGTGTCGCGGCGCGGGTGCTCGTCAACCGAGAACAATCCATGCGGTGTATCCATGGAAACGATCTCTTCTTTGAAGCGGCCTTCGTCAATGGCGGCGATCGCGTTGCGGTGTGACCGCAGCGCCCACGCGTCCATCTCCTCGCGACTCACCCCCGCTTTGACCGCGGCGTTCCATCCCACGGTGATCGACATATCCATGTTCGGCGCGTCCGGCCGGTCCGGGTGGGTCGGAGGGAACCAGTCGACCCACTCGCCGTCCACCTGCATCCGCGACCGCGGCGACGTCGACGCCGAGTTCACGCCGCCGGCGATGATGAGTTGATCCATGCCCGCGCGCACGCTCGCCGCCGCGGACTGCACGGCCGCCTGACCCGCCGCGCAGTGCCGATTGTTCGCCAAGCCGGGCACCTGGGTCAGGCCTGCGGTGACGGCCGCGTGGCGGGCCAGCACACCACCGCCGTAGAGGCCTTCACCCAGGATCACGTCGTCGACCTGCGCCGGATCCAGATCCTTGGCCGCTTCGCTGACCACGTGGTGTGCCAGATCGAACGCACTGGTGTCGCGCAGCGTGCCTTTGCGGGCGGTACCGATGGGGGTGCGCAGGGCGGACACGATGACGGCTTCAGACACGGTGCTTCTCCAGTTCAATAAGCAGATCGTTGAGAGCGACCCGCACATTCATTGAGAACACTATTCTCACAGTAGGAGAGTGCGAGTTGCAAGGAGGAGCCGTCGGCCGCGGTCCCTCTGCCCGGGCCGAAACTGCCTACACTGCTGCTGATGGCGAACGCGACGACTGCGGCGGAGGGGATGATCGACGTCCCCGGCGGACAAATTTGGTTCACCCGGACCGGCGGCGGGCCGGGCCTTCCGCTGCTGGTCATCCACGGCGGGCCGGGCTTACCGCACAACTACTTGCGGTCGCTGGGCCGGCTTGACACCCAACGCGAGGTCATCTTCTGGGATCAGCTTGGTTGCGGTAACTCCAAATGTCCGCCCAATCCCGGGCTTTGGACGATGGATCGCTCGGTAGCCGAGGTGGACGCCGTGGTGCGTGCCCTCGGCCTGGACCGCTTCCATCTGTTCGGCAACTCCTGGGGCGGAATGTTGGCCCAGCAGTACATGCTCGACGCGGCGCCTTCCGGCGTGGCGAGCCTGACGATTTCGAACAGCATCGCGTCCATCCCGGAGTTCGCGAAGATGGTGGCGCGGTTGAAGTCCGCATTGGGTCCGCTTACCCAAGCCGCCATCGACCGTCATGAAGCCGCCGGCACGACGTCCTCCCCCGAATACCAGGCCGCAATCCGGACCTGGAATGAGACTTACCTGTGCCGGGTCCGTCCTTGGCCGCGAGAACTCGAGGATGCGTTTCGTAACATGGGCGCCGAGGTCTTCGAGACCATGTTCGGCCCCAGCGACTTTCACATCGTCGGGACCATCCGGAACTGGGACGTGGTCGACCGGCTCGACGAAATCGCCGTGCCGACACTGGTGCTTGCGGGTAGGTACGACGAATGCGTACCCGAGCACATGTGGGAAATGCACCAGCGCATAGCGGGATCACGATTCGAGCTGTTCGAGTCCAGCGCTCACATGCCCTTCATCGAAGAACCGGACAAGTTCGATTCGGTAATGCGTGACTTCCTGCGCCGGCACGACTGAGGCCGTCGCGCGACGACCACCTCAGTTTTTCTTGGCGGCGTTGAATTTCGCGACGTTGGCGCGGAAGTCCTCGGTCAGGAATGACTGGCTCTCGGCCGACAGCGCATAGTCCAGACTTGCGAGCACCGCCCGCTCCAGATGAATGTTGAGCACCCGCTTGGTGCTCTCGACCGCCTGTTGCGGCAACTCCAGAATCTTCTTGGCGGTGGCGATCGCCTCTGAAACCGGATCGTCCGCAATGTGATTGGCCAATCCCAGTTCGACCGCCCGGTGTGCACTGATGCGGGTGCCGGTGAGAGCGAACTCCTTGGCCAGCAGCAGGCTGATGTGGAGCGGCCAGGTCAGCGGCCCACCGTCGGCGGCCACCAGCCCCACCTGCACGTGCGGGTCGGCCAGATAGGCGTTCTCGGCGATGTAGACGATGTCGCTGAGCGCCACCAGACTGCAGCCCAACCCGACAGCGGGGCCGTTGACCGCCGCCACCACCGGAATTCGGCATCGCGCCATGCCCAGCACGATCTCGCGCCCGTCCCGGATGGTTTTGGCGCGCAACTCGGCATCGTTCGCCAGCTCTTCCAAGTAGGTGAAATCGCCGCCGGCCGAAAACGCCCGGCCGGCGCCGGTGATCACCGCGGCCCTAGCCGTGGGGTCATCGGTCAATCGCTGCCACAACCGGGCGAGCCCGACGTGCAGGTTGTCGTTGACCGAGTTGAGCGAATCCGGCCGGTTGAGCGTGATGATGCGCAGGGCACCGTCGGCCTGGACGTCGATTTCGGTAGGCATGTCGTACACGTCAGACTCCTTCGATGGTCGTGACCCGCTTCACCCGGGCTTCGCCCGCGTTCGCGATCACTCCTACAATCCCAAGATTCGTGAAGCGATGATGTTCTTCTGTATTTGTGAGGTGCCGCCCATCACGCTCTGCGCCCGGCTGTACAGGTAGGCGCTGAGCAGGTCGGGATCGCGCGTTCCCGTCACAGCCAGAGCGGCATGCCCGACGGATTGCTCTACCCAGGTCATCAGCAGTTTGTCCAGCGAGCCTTCCGAGCCGTGCGATACCCCGTCGAGCTGTTCGGACAGCCGCCGCCGCACGTGATGGGTCAGCATATCCGACTGAACTGCAGCCCACGCCAGCTCTTCGGGGACTTCACCGTCGTTGCGCGACAACAACTCTCGAACGAGCTTGCCGTAGCGGGCTGCGTAGCCGAGCGTTGAGGGCTCGCGTTCGTGCCCGACGACGGTCATCGCCACCGCCCAGCCGTCGCCGGGGGCACCGACCATCCGGTCCGCCGGCACCTTCGCGTCATCGAAGAACACCTGACCGAATTCGTTCGTCACCCCGTTGATCATCTGCAGCGGACGTTGTTGCACCCCGGGCTGTTTCATCTCCAGGACAAACGCCGACAGGCCGCGGTGGCGCTTGGCGTCGGGGTCGGTGCGGGCCAACAACAGACACCAGTCGGCAACGTCGGAGTAGCTGGTCCAGATCTTGTGACCGTTCACCACATAGGTGTCGCCTTCGAGGCGAGCGGTCGTGGTCAGCGAAGCCAGATCCGAGCCGGCGCCGGGCTCGCTGAAGCCCTGGCACCAGCGCTCGGTTCCGTTGATGATGCCGGGCAGGAACCGCTTTCGCAGCTCGTCGCTGGCGTGCTCTCCGATGCCGTAGACAAGATAGCCGACGCTGGGGCGTGGCGGCGCGCCGGCCCGCACCAGTTCCTCGTCGACGATGACGTCGTAGACGGGCGCCAGGTCCTGCCCGCCCCAATCGCGTGGCCAGGACAGGCCGAAGAAGCCGTTGTCGTACAGGGCGCGATGCCAGTCGGCCATGCGAACCCAATACTCATCGCCTGAGCCGGAGAACTCTTTGGCATGTGCCGAGAGCCAAGTGCGCAGCCGCTCTCGGAAGGCGGCTTCGTCAGGGGAGTCACGAAAGTCCAAAATTGATCTCCTTCAACGCGACCGGCCACAGCTCGGTCGATGTCAGGGCCCGGCGCAAATAGACATGCGCCACGCATTCCCACGTGTTGCCGATACCGCCGTGCACCTGGATGGCCGTCTCGCACACGGTACGGGTGGCCCGGGCGCAGTAGACCTTTGCGATCTGGGCGGCCCGAATGGCCTCGGCGGGGTCCAGCTCATCGACGGCCCACGCGGCGTGCCGCAACACGCTCACCGAACCTTCAATCAGCGCAAGGCTTTCCGCTAGCAGGTGGGCGATGGCCTGATAGGACCCGATCTGCTTGCCGTACTGTTCCCGAATTTTGGCGTAGTCGCAGGCAACCGCGTGTGCGCCTCGGGAGATGCCGACCAAGTCCGCCGTCGTGGTGACCAGTGCGAGCGCCCGCCACTGCTCGGCAACCTCGGCTGACACCTTCCCCAGCGTGTCCGGGGATCCCACCGTGATCGCGTCCGCGCGGGTCAGATCGACACTCTGTGAGCAAGCCTGCACGTCGACGCCGAGGACGGTGTCACCTGAGAGCAATAGGGCGCGCCGAGCGCCACGGGCGTCGATCACTCGGTCGTCGACGGCCACCGTCGCCGCCGAAACGTCGGCGTCGATGTGGCGGCCCAGATCGTCGGCCAATACCGGACCGAGAAACGGTGTGTCGACCAGCCTGCGGCCGAATTCCTCGGCCACGAGGGCCACTTCCACACCCGAGGCCCCGTCGGAACGCAATGACCGCCAGCCGGTGTTCTGGATCTGCTTGTCCAAACGCGTGATCCGAGTTTGGTCATCGAGATCTTGGACCGCTGCCGGCCCTAGATCGTCGGCCAGCTTGGCGGCGGCATCACGTAATTGCTGTTGTTCAGCTGTCAGACGTACATCCATAGCGCTCCTTCAGCACTCGGCGCAGCACCTTGCCGGAAGGCAGGCGAGGAATGTCGGGGACGAACACCACCCGGCTCAGATGTTTATACGACGCAAGTTTCTCGTCCACCCGGGCGGTCAGTTCGGTGGCAACCGCCTCGGTGTCAAAGGGTTCGGCTGCCGCAACCGCGGCGACGACCGCTTCGCCGTTGAGTCCGTCGGGGATACCGAACACCGCGCAGTCCTTGACGGCCGGATGACCATGCAACACCGTCTCGATTTCGGCGGGCGCGACTTGGAAGCCGCGCACTTTGATCATCTCCTTAAGTCGGTCGGTGATCCGCAGCCAACCGCCGGTGTCGAGCCAGCCGACGTCCCCGGTCCGGTACCAGCCATCGCGGATCGCCTCGCCGGACGCTTCGGCCGGCAGGTAGCCGGCCATGAGCGACGTTGATCGGGCCTGAATCTCACCGACTTCGCCGGGGCCGGCCGGCTCACCGGTGTCCAGTGAGACGATCCGCACGTCCACACCGGGTACCGATCGTCCGACGGTGTCCAGGCGAGCGTTCTCGATCGGATTACACGCTATGACAGGCAATTCCGTCGTCCCGTAGGCCGGAAGCCATCGCACCCCGGTGCGTCGGGTCACCGTCTCAGCGACGTGAGTATTGACCGGTGTGGCTCCCCACATGATGTAGCGCAGCGACGACAGATCATAGGACTCTAGGTCGGGATGTGAGGCGATGGCCAGCGCGATGGGCGCGACCGCCATTTCCACTGTGATGCGGTCACTTTCGATGTGCCGCAGCACCCGGTCGATGTCGAACCGCGGATGCAGCCGCACACTGGCGCCGGTCTTGACGGCGGTCAACAGATTCAGCAGTCCGAGGATGTGTGACGGTGGCGTGGCCACTTGAATCCGATCACGGTTCGTCAGCTGCAACGCTTGGCGCCAGTGCCGCACCGCCTCATCCAGGGAAGCGTGGGTGTGACGGACGGCCTTCGGCAGGCCGGTGGTGCCGGAACTGAACACCAGGGCCGCGTCGGTCGCGGCCGGCGGCGAACCGGCAGTCGGCTCGGCGGGCGGGACCGGCTCGTCCAGGTGCAGCATCGGCATCAGGCCGGCCAGCACCGGGTGGTCGCCGATGGCGTGGTCAGGGTGGGTCAGCGCCAGCGCGTGGTCGACCTCGTAGCGCTTCCACGCGGGACTGATCAGGACCGCCGTGGCCGCCAGCCGCCAGATCGCGAACACCACGGCCAGAAACTCCGGCCGATTGGACGCCATGAGCGCGACCCGCTGACCCGCGGTCACACCGTCTTTCGCCAGGGTGGCGGCCCATCCGTCGGCCAACGCGTCGAGTTCGGGCGCGCTGAGTCGCCGTTCCTCGAACACGAGCGCCGCCGGCTCGGTCACGTCCCGTCCTTCCCTGACAGACCGGGCTGACCCGACTCCATACAGTCTTGAGAAGATGCTATCGCTTCGTGAGAATAGTATTCTCTATACTGAAGAATGCAAGTACGGGAGAGGGGGCGGTCTGCGTGACAGTCACCCGGATCATTGAGGGGACCCCAGGGGTGACAGATCCGGCAACAAACGGCTCCGGCGCCGGCACAGTGACGATCCATCTCAACCGCAAGAAGGTCTCGGTGCCCATCGTTCCCGGCGAGACGTTGCTGGAGAGCGCGCGGCGGGCCGGACTGGAGCCGCCGTTCAGTTGCGAGGCAGGCAACTGCGGTACGTGCATGGCCAAGCTCGAAGAGGGCCATGCCACGATGCGGGTCAACGACGCTCTCGAAGAGGACGAGGTCGCGGAAGGCTACATTCTGACGTGCCAGGGCGTTCCGGATACGGACTCGGTCACGGTGCGCTACGAGTAGCAGCCAGAGAGGTGGCGACGATGGCCAAGGGCATCATCCTCGTGGAGAGCCGACCCAGCTCGCCCGAGCGGGAGCAGGAGTACAACGCCTGGTACGACGAGGTGCACCTCGGCGAACTCTTGGCCCTGGACGGAATCGTCTCCGCACGCCGGCTGCGACCCGTTGACGGCGACGGGCCCTACGTCGCCATCTATGAGATCGAGGGCGACGACCTGCAGGCCATTCTGGACAACATGATCGCCAACGGCCCGCAGCTGCACATGTCCGACGCCCTGCAACTCGACCCGGCGCCGATTCCACGACTGCTCGAGACCACCACGGAGCGCAGCGGCTGACCGAGTTCTCACTCGAGTCGCTACGCCGGAGAGGACCGTTTGATGAATGTCGATGACCTGATCCTGGTGAGCATTGACGACCACGTGGTCGAGCCGCCGGACATGTTCCTGCGGCATGTGCCCGCCAAGTACCGGGACGAAGCACCCATCGTCGTCACCGACGACAAGGGCGTCGACCAGTGGATGTACCAGGGCAGGCCGCAGGGCGTCAGCGGACTCAACGCCGTGGTGTCGTGGCCGGCCGAGGAGTGGGGCCGCGATCCCGCCGGTTTCGCCGAAATGCGCCCGGGCGTCTACGACATCCACGAGCGCGTCCGCGACATGAACCGCAACGGCATCCTCGCGTCGATGTGCTTCCCGACGTTCACCGGGTTTTCGGCCCGGCACCTCAACATGACGCGCGAGGACGTCACCCTGGTGATGGTGTCGGCCTACAACGACTGGCACATCGACGAATGGGCCGGCTCCTACCCGGATCGGTTCATCCCGATCGCGATCCTGCCGACCTGGACTCCTGAGGGCATGTGCGCCGAGATCCGTCGCGTCGCCGCGAAGGGTTGCCGGGCGGTCACCATGCCGGAACTGCCTCACCTGGAAGGACTTCCGAGCTACCACGACGAGGACTACTGGGGTCCGGTGTTCCGCACGTTGTCTGAGGAGAACGTGGTGATGTGTCTGCACATCGGTACCGGCTTCGGGGCGATCAGCATGGCGCCCAACGCGCCGATCGACAACCTGATCATCTTGGCCACCCAGGTCTCGGCGATGTGCGCCCAAGATCTGCTGTGGGGTCCGGCCATGCGCAACTATCCGGACCTGAAATTCGCCTTCTCCGAAGGCGGTATCGGCTGGATCCCGTTCTACCTGGACCGCAGCGACCGTCACTACACCAACCAGAAATGGCTGCGCCGCGACTTCGGCGACAAACTGCCCAGCGACGTTTTTCGTGAGCATTCGCTGGCCTGCTACGTGACCGACAAGACCTCGTTGAAGCTGCGCCACGAGATCGGCATCGACATCATCGCCTGGGAGTGCGACTACCCGCACTCCGACTGCTTCTGGCCCGACGCACCCGAGCAGGTGCTCGCCGAGTTGAACGCCGCCGGTGCCGATGACTCCGACATCAACAAGATCACCTGGGCCAACGCCTGCCAGTTCTTCGGCTGGGATCCGTTTGCCCGGACCCCTCGCGAGCAGGCAAACGTCAAGGCGTTGCGCGCCAAGGGAAGTGACGTGGACGTGTCAATCCGGTCGCGCGCCGAGTGGGCGCGTCGCTACCAGGAAAAGCAGCTGGCCGGGCAGAGGTAGCGCGGCAGGTCAACCCGTCGGCTCAGCCCGTCGGCGGATTGACGAACCACACGTTCTCCTCGCGCAGGCTGCGGCTGCGCCAGCCGTCGGCGGTGCGCGTCAGCTCGTGGTGGTAGTAGCCGCCGCAGTAGCTCGGGTCCGCCATGCCGGGCAGTTGCATCGGGTTGTAGAACATCGCCCGCACCGTCGCTGAATCGCCGTCCAGCGTCAGGACTTCCACGTTGGTGATGTAGTGCATGGACATCGGGATCGCGCCGAAGCCCTGTTCCAACCATGTGGCCACTTCGTCGCGCGGGCCCGCCGCGGCACCCGCGGACGAGTAGTCGATGTGCGCATCGTCGGTGAAGACCGACCGGTACAGCTCCCAGTCTTTGGCGTCGACGGCCCGAGCGTATCTATTGAGTAGCGCGGCGATTTCGAGTTCATCAGCAACCCGCTGTGGATCCATCGTTGCACCCTATATAGGCAGCTACCTCTGGTACAAGTGTGTTGGCCGGCGGTCGCACGGCCGCGGGTCCGAATGTGCGGCTAGCTTCACGCTCGACCGCGAGTGTGCGGCTAGCTTCACATTCGGCGACGCAGGCGCCTACTCCGGAAGCTCTGGCGGCGAGCGGTACTCGGGCTGATAACCGGAGATGTGGATCGGGCTTCCCACCAAACGGAATTCCCCCGCTGTCACAACCACTTCCGGAGTGGCCTCGAGCGCCTCGGGCAGTGTCCTGACGGCGGCTGCCGGAACTCCGAGCGGGCGCAGTCGTTGTTCCCACCCGGCGGCACTGTCGGTGGCCAGCATCGCGGTGACGACCGCCAGCACTTCGTCACGGCGAGCGACCCGCTCGGCCATCGTCTCAAAGCCTCCGATGCCCGCTTCGGCGGCGAACGACTTCCAGAATCCGTCGTGGGTGATGAACAGCGCGAGATATCCGTCGGCGGTCGGGAATAGTTGAGCTGGCACGTAATACGAGTGCGCCCCGTGCGGGCGGCGCTGCGGCTCGACGCCGCTGTTGAGATAGGCCGACGCGTGATAGTTCAGCTGCGACAGCATGACGTCACGCAGCGACACGTCGACCTGTCCGCCGGTGCCGGAGACGATCTTGGCCAAAAGGCCTAGTGCCGCGGTCATTCCGGTGGAGTTGTCGGCTGAGGAGTAACCGGGCAGCGTCGGCGGACCGTCCGGGTCACCCGTCAGCGCAGCTGTGCCGACGCCCGCCTGGACCACATAATCGAAGGCCGGATCGTCGCCGCCATACAGCCCGAAGCCGGTGATCGCCACGCAGACGATCCGCTCGTTGTGGCGGCGCAACTCGTCGTAGGTAAGTCCCAAACGGCGGATCGCCGACGGCTTCAGGTTCACCAGCAGTGCGTGCGACTCGGCGACCAGTTGACCCAAACGTTGCTGTCCCACCTCGGAATTCAGGTCAAGCGTGACGCTGGATTTGTTGCGGTTGAGGCTGGCGAAGTAGGTGGCGCCGACGCTGCGCGAGATCTCGCCGCCGGCGGGTTCGATTTTGGTGACGTCGGCACCCAGATCGGCGAGCAGCATGGTGGCATACGGGCCGGCCAGCATGGTGCCGACCTCAAGGATGCGGATCCCTGCTAGCGGCCCGGTGTTGTTTCCAGTCAACGCAATTCCGCTGCGAGTGAGGCGATCATTTCACGGGTGCGGCGTTTGGACGCGACCAGCTCGTCACGGTTGTCGCCGATGGGCAGCAGTCGCACCGACAGATCGGTCACCCCGGCGTCGGCGAAAGAGCGGAATCGCGAGAGAATCTGATCCGAGTCGCCGGCCGCACATAGGTCACCGACATCGCGGGCATCGCCGCGGTCGAGCAGGCGCTGATAATTGGGCGACACCTCGGCCTCACCCAGGATGCGGTTGGCCCTCTCCTTGGCTTCGTCGACTTGTGCGGGCGCACACAGGCATACCGGAATACCCGCGACGATCCGCGGTGCCGGACGCCCGGCATCAGCGGCGGCCTTGGTGATCTTCGGCGCGATGTGATCACCGATCGCGCGCTCGTCAGCCATCCATAACACGGTGCCGTCGGCGAGTTCACCGGCAATCTGCAACATCACCGGCCCCAGCGCCGCAACCAGCACCGGCATCGGGGTGTCGGCCCCGATCGCCAACGGGTTGTGCACCGTGAACGAATCATTCTCGACGTCAACCGATCCCGGCCCGGCAACGGCGGCGTTGAGCACTTCCAGATAATCACGGGTGTAAGCAGCCGGCTTCTCGTACGGCAAGCCGAGCATGTCCCGGATAATCCAATGGTGCGACGGTCCGAGCCCCAGCGCCAACCGTCCACCGGCCACTGCATGCGTCGAGAGCGCTTGCCGGGCAAGGGCGATCGGGTGCTGAGCCTGCAACGGCACCACGGCAGTGCCCAGCTCGATGCGCGAGCTGTGCGCGGCCATCAGCGACACCATCGTCAGGCAGTCGAAGTCGTTGGGCACCTGCGGCATCCACGCGGTGTCCAACCCCGCGGATTCGGCCCATTCGATATCGGCGGCCAGCTTGTCCACCTTGCGCGCCATGTCGCCGCGCTCGGCGCCGATCATTACTCCGACGCGCATGGTTCCTCCGTGGCGGGTTCGTTCGAGTCAGTGTCCGCCGTGCCGGTCAGGGCGCGGATGTCGCGCACCAGGTTCTCCAGCGGTGTGCCGGTGGGGAATACCGCAGCAGCGCCGGCGGACAGCAGCTTGGGGACGTCGGCGTGCGGGATGGTGCCCCCGACGACGACGGCGATGTCGGCGGCATCCGCGGAGCGTAGTGCTTCCACGGTCCGCGCGGTGAGCGCCAGATGCGCACCCGACAGGATGCTCAGGCCCACTACCGCCACGTCTTCCTGGACAGCGATCGAGGCGATGTCTTCGATGCGCTGGCGAATGCCGGTGTAGATGACTTCGAATCCGGCGTCACGCAGGGTGCGGGCGACGATTTTTGCGCCACGGTCATGCCCGTCCAACCCTGGCTTGGCAACGAGAACGCGTACGGCCATTTAGAACACCACCGGTTGCCGGAATTCGCCCCACACCGCTTTGAGCGCGGAGACCATCTCTCCGACCGTGCAGTATGCGTTGGCGCAGTCGATCAACTTGTGCATCAGATTGTCGGTTCCCTCGGCAGCGCGCGAGAGCGCCGCAAGGCTGGACTGCACTGCGGCCGAGTCTCTTTCGGCCTTCACCTTGGACAACCGCTTGAGCTGGAGGTCGCGTCCTTCGGCGTCGAGCTCATAGGTGACGACATCGTGTTCGGGCTCCTCGGTCACAAACCGGTTGACCCCGACGACGGGGCGAGCGCCGGATTCGATGTCCTGGTGGATCTTGAAGGCCTCGTCGGCGATCAGGCCCTGTAGGTAGCCGTCCTCGATGGCTTGGACCATTCCGCCGTGTCGCTCGAGGTCGGACATGATCTCGATGATGCGCTCCTCGGTCGCGTCGGTCAGCGCCTCGACGAAGTACGAACCGCCCAGCGGGTCAGCGACGCTGGCCACGCCGGTTTCGTGGGCGAGGATCTGCTGGGTGCGTAGCGCCAGTGTGGTGGTTTCCTCGGTGGGCAGAGCGAACGGCTCGTCCCAGGCCGCGGTGAACATCGACTGCACACCGCCCAGTACGGCGGCCATGGCCTCGTAGGCAACCCGGACGATGTTGTTGTGGGCCTGCGGCGCATACAGCGATGCGCCGCCACAGACGCAGCCGAAGCGGAACATCGCCGCCTTGTCCTTGGTCGCCCCGTAACGCTCCCGCACGATCGTCGCCCAACGCCGCCGTCCGGCACGGTATTTGGCGATCTCCTCGAAGAAGTCACCGTGGGTGTAGAAGAAGAACGAGATCTGCGGCGCGAATTGGTCGATCGTCATCCGGCCGCGTTCCACCACGGTGTCGCAGTAGGTCACCCCGTCGGCCAGGGTGAACGCCATCTCCTGCACCGCGTTGGCGCCGGCGTCGCGGAAGTGGGCCCCTGCCACTGAAATCGCGTTGAACCTGGGAACCTCGGCCGCGCAGAACTCGATGGTGTCGGCGATCAGCCGCAGCGACGGCTCCGGTGGCCAGATCCAGGTCCCGCGCGAGGCGTACTCCTTGAGGATGTCGTTCTGGATGGTCCCGGTGAGTTTCTCTCGCGGTATCCCTTTTTTCTCGGCGGCGGCGACGTAGAACGCCAGCAGGATGGCCGCCGTCCCGTTGATCGTCATGCTCGTGCTGAGCTTGTCCAACGGGATGCCGTCGAACAGGATCTCGAAGTCGGCCAGGGTGTCCACCGCCACGCCGACCCGGCCGACCTCCTCGCCGAACTCGGGATCGTCGGAGTCGTATCCGCACTGGGTAGGCAGGTCGAGCGCCACCGACAGCCCGGTCCCGCCCTGCTCCAGCAGATAGCGGTAGCGGCGATTGGATTCTTCGGCGGTGCCGAATCCCGAGTACTGGCGGAATGTCCAGAGCTTGCCGCGATAGCCGGACGCGAAGTTACCCCGGGTGAAGGGGAACTCTCCCGGCTGCGGAGGCTCGGCGGTTCTCTCCGCCGGCCCGTATACGGGCCGCAGCGGGATACCGGACGGAGTGTGGGCCGTATTATCCATCGGTGAATAACGTACTTGCAAAAAAAGAGAATGCCAATACCACAGGTGTGACCAGGTAAAAGGAGTCTTTCATGCCGCACGGTTCACTCGTCGACCGCACCGTCGTCATTTCCGGTGGCAGCCGCGGAATCGGGCTCGCGATCGGCATCGGCGCGGCCCGGCAGGGCGCCAACGTGGTGCTGCTGGCCAAGACGGACACCCCACACCCCCGCCTACCGGGCACGGTGCACTCCGCGGCCGCCGAGGTGGAGGCTGCCGGCGGCAAGGCGCTGGCGGTCGTCGGCGACGTGCGCCGCGAAGAGGACGTGCAGCGGGTGGTCGATGCGGCGGTGCAGCGGTTCGGCGGCATCGACGTCTGTGTCAACAACGCCAGTGCCATCGCGACCGAACCGACCGCCGTGCTGTCGGCCAAGAAGTACGACCTGATGCAGGAGATAAACCTCCGTGGCACCTTCCTGCTGACCAAGGCGTGCGTGCCGCACCTGGAGAAATCGGCCAACCCGCACGTGCTCACCATCTCGCCACCGGTGAACATGAACCCGCACTGGCTGGGCGCGCACCCGGCCTACACGCTGTCAAAGTACGGGATGACGCTGCTGTCACTGGGCTGGGCGGCGGAATTCGCCGACGCCGGGATTGGAGTGAATTGCCTTTGGCCGCAAACGTATATCGCCACTGCCGCGGTGGCGAACATGGCCGACGGGGAGAAGTTGGCCCAGTCGTCGCGCAGCCCCGAGATCATGGCCGACGCCGCCGTCGAAATCATCTCGAGCCCCAGCCGCGAAGCAACCGGCAACTGCTACATCGACGCTGAGGTGCTGCATTCCGCCGGAGTCGCGGACCTGTCCCGGTACGGCGGTGGCGACAAACCGATTCCGGATCTCTTCCTGGACTGAAGGCTATGCGCGGCAGATGATCTCGCCGTGCGGTACGGCGATCCAGCCATCCGGGGCGGCGGCCCATTCTCGCCAGCCGGCCGAGATCTCCTCGAGCTGCGCCGTGGTCGCCAGCTCGAGGCTCACCAGGTCACGCGTCACGGTTGAGTGCAGAATTCGGTCGGCCCACATTCCGCCCCACCAGTCGCGCGTGGCGGCGGTGGCATAACACCACAGGCTGCCGGTCGGGGTGATGTCGCCGAATCCCGCCTGCTGCGCCCACGACAGCAGTCGCCGGCCCGCATCCGGTTCGCCGCGGTTGGCGCGCGTGACGCGTTGGTAGAGGTCTCGCCACAAGTCGAGCGCCGGGGGCTGCGGGTGCCAGATGAAACCCGCGTAGTCGGCGTCGCGGGCCGCTACGATGCCGTCCGGCGCACACACCCGCCGCATCTCCCGCAGGGCCGCAACCGGATCGGCGACATGTTGTAACACCTGATGCGCGTGGACGACATCGAAAGTGTCGTCGGCAAACTCGAGGTGGTGCACGTCGGCGGTAGCGAAGGAGACGTTGGACAGATCGCGTTGCTCGACTTCGGTGCGGGCAACATCGAGCACGTCGGCGGCCTGGTCGACGGCGGTGACCGGTCCGGGCGCCACCCGGGCGGCCAGATCGGCGGTGATGGTGCCGGGACCACACCCGACGTCGAGCACCGACATCCCCGGTTTCAGGTACGGCAACAGATACGCCGCGGAGTCCTCCGCGGTGCGCCGCTGATGTGAGCGCAACACCGACTCGTGGTGCCCATGCGTGTAAATCGCTCGATGTTCCTCGTTCACCATGCCCCTCGGTTGCCGCGCCCCGTTCGCAGCCTACGCCGGCCTTATCATATTCTGAAATCTCTGTCTCAGATTTTGAGATGGCTAGTCGACAGGAACATCGAGGATGGGACGATCAACACCGGCTCCCGGGCCGTCGAAATGCCACCACTCGCCCGAATAGACCTTCAAACCGCCATAGTTCATCGCATCCCGCAGTGCGGCTCGATTCGCCACGGCGTCAGGGCTGAGGCCCTGAGTGTTGAAAGCCGTTGCCCGAGAAGTGAAGTCGTCGAAGTCGGTACCCATGTCGGCCAGACAAAGGCCGCTCGCGTGCAACCCGGACGAGCACGGCTGCTGGGTCGTGCTGAAGGTCACATCGACTGACCGCCCCGATTCGTGACTACGCGCGAACTGGCCCGGGCGCGCCACCCAAGCGGGGTTGGGTACCAGGTTGAACATCTTGACCTGAACGTCGTGTGGCCGATAGCAGTCCCAAAACACCAGCAGATGACCCTGCGGGCGTAACGCGCCGGCCGCGGCGGCGAGCCCGGGGGCCATCGATTCGTGCACAAGGCATCTGGCGTCGGAGGGATACAGCTGGGTATGAGTGAAATTGTTCGTCGTTGCGTAGCGCAGATCGAGCACCGCGTCGGGCACGACGGTGCGGATGTCGACGAAACCGGCCGCTCGCGCGGCGTCGCTGACCGGTGGGACGTCGGGGACGGCCGACGCCCGCGAAGTGACCAAGACGCCATTGCTTACCACGGCCAGTCCCGCAGCGAGCACCATCCTGAACACCCACGCCTGACGCATTCGACCATTCTGGCGGTTGATCGGCCCGCGGCGGGTCAAGTTCGCGGCGATGTCGGCGGAGAAGTGCCGGCCATTGATGAACGCCGATCGGCGAGTCTCTGGCCGCCGACGTGCACAGTGCGGTGTGCGCCGCGGCCGGAGTCGGCCCACAGGGCTCAGGGGCGATTCATGTATGGACGCTGATCCACAAGATGCCCGAAGGGGATTGGGCCGGCGGCGGCAACATCGTCTACTACCAACAGGTGAAGGGCCTTTCGGCGCAGGACTAAATTCTGTTAATCGACCGGGCTGAACTCGATGTGCAGCTCCGTGAGCCCGCGCAGCAAGAAGGTGGACTCGTAGCCGTACTCGCGGTTGACAGGCGTTCCGTGCTTGGCTTCGTTGATCCTGATCTCGCGGGTTCGGTCCAGCAGGCGGTTGATGGTGACCTGGCCTTCCACCCGTGCAAGCGGTGCGCCCGCGCAGGTGTGGATGCCGCGACCGAAGGCGATGTGCTCACGAACATTCTTGCGGTCCACCTGAAATTCGCTGGGATTATCGAACTTTCGTGGATCACGGTTGGCCGCTCCCAGGCACAGCATGATGACGGTGCCGGCCGGGATGTGCACTCCGCCCAGACTGGTGGTTTTACGCGCCAGCCGGAAGTCGACCTTCGTCGGGCTCTGCATGCGCAGCGACTCTTCGATGAACGACCCGACCAGGCTGCGGTCGGCGCGCAGCCGCGCTTGAAGCTCGGGCTGGTCACCCAGAACCTGGACAGCAGCGCTCAGCAACTTGGTCACGGTCTCCTGTCCGGCCGCGAACAAGAAGGTGGCCGGTCTGACTACCTCCAACAGGGGCGGGGTCGAGCCGTCCGGATACGTGGCGGTGGCCAGGCCGGTCAGGACATCTTCGCGGGGCCGTTCCCGCCGGTCGGCGATGTACGCGCTGAACAGATCGTCGAGGTACTGCAACGGGTTGCTGCCCACCGGTTCGTGATCCAGTGCACCCACCCTGGCGCCCGGCGCGTTACCTGCGCCGAGGTTGCGGCGGATCTCCGGCCGATCCTCGTCGGGAACCCCGAGCAGATCGGCGATCGCCAGCGTCGCGAACGGCTTCGCGTACTCGCCGAGGAACTCACACTGACCGTTGGCGATGAACTCGTCGAACTGCCGATCGGCCAATTGCCAGATGTAGTCCTTGTTTTCCTGCAGCCGCCGCGGCGTGAGCAGCCGCCCCAGCAGCGAGCGCGCCTTCTCGTGTTCGGGCGGGTCCATGACGACCATGTGCTCGAAAATCGGAAACTCGTGGCGATGTGCCTCGATCTGGTCGCTGATGTCGTCGCCCTCGGGAGTGAACGGCAACGGCGGGAACGGACCGCCGATCGCGTTGACCGCGGAGAACGAATCGACGTCTTTGAACGCGGCCTGGACTTCCTGATAACCGGTCACGGCCACCACCCCGTAATGCGGCTCGCGGAACACTGGACCCTGCGTGCGCAGATAGTCCCAATAGGCATAGGGATCTTGCGCGACCTCCGCGTCGGTGAAGTAGTCGACGTCGGCGAGTTCAGTCATGAGTTGGCTTCCTCTTCTTCAGGCATCCCCACATCGCGGTCGACTCGCGCTCAAGCTGTCAAGAAACTGATCGATCGACCAATTGCTAGGATGCGGTATGCCTACCACGGATCGCGCGGGCCGGTCAAGCAAAGCTGGTGCCGCCAGCGCGCCGAGGACTCGCCCCAACAAGAGGGGCGCCGACGCGGGAGCACGCGGCAAGCTGATCGAGGCCACCGCCCGAATCATGCGCAATGAGGGCTATGCCGCGGCCACGTCGCGGCGGGTGGCCGCCGAGGCCGGCGTCAAGCAGGCTCTGGTTTATTACTACTTCCCCACCATGGATGATCTGTTCATAGAGGTGTTGCGCGCCGGCGCCGAGGCCGCACTCGCGCGCATGCGGTCCCTGCTCACCAAGGATGACCCACTGCAAGCGCTGTGGGTGATGAACAGCGATTCCGCTGTAACGACGCTGAATGCCGAGTTCATGGCACTTGCTAATCACCGCAAGGCAATTGGTGCCGAACTCAAGGCCTACGCCGAGCGGGTGCGTGACATCGAGACAGCGGCCGTGACGATGGTGCTGCGCGCGAACCACGTCGACCTCACGGAGTACCCGCCGGTGGCGATCTCGATGCTGATCGCGCAGGTGGCCCGCAGCCTGTGCAACGAGAGCGCCGTCGGCGTCACCCAGGGCCACGACGAGTTACGTGCGTTCGTTGAACGCCAGATGAACCTGCTGAAAACACCTGCGGCGGCGCCGACGCCGACCGGCTAGGACTGACCGGCTCTCCGACGACAGCGGCTACTGCGCTTTTGCGGTCGAGCATCCATTTCGCCAGACCGCTGACCGTTCGGTTGACACCGCAGCCAAATGGTGCCACCCTTCCTGATCGATCGACAAAATAACTGAGGTCGGACCACGTGGGTGCCGAGCCGTCGTCATCCCGGCCTCTCGGATCAGTGAGGTGCAGCCATGGGCGGAAGAGTCGAGGGCAAGGTCGCGTTGATCACCGGCGCCGCGCGAGGTCAGGGCCGCAGCCATGCGGTACGACTGGCGCAGGAGGGTGCCGACATCATCGCCGTCGACATCTGCACGCCGATCAGCACCAACAGCGAGATACCGCCATCGACGCCGGATGACCTGGCCGAAACCGCCGACCTGATCAAGGGCCTGAACCGGCGCATCGTGACCGCCGAAGTCGACGTACGCGACTACGACGCCCTGAAAGCGGCGGTGGACAGCGGAGTCGAACAGCTCGGCCGCTTGGACATCATTTGCGCGAACGCCGGAATCGGCAACGGCGGACAGACTCTGCACAAAACCCGGGAAGACGACTGGCGAGACATGATCGACGTCAACCTGTCGGGCGTCTGGAAGACCGTCAAAACTGGTGTGCCGCATTTGATTTCTCAGGGACAGGGTGGATCGATCATCTTGACCAGCTCGGTCGGCGGTCTCAAGGCCTACCCGCACACCGGTCACTACATCGCGGCCAAGCACGGTGTGGTGGGCTTGATGCGCGCCTTCGCCGTGGAACTCGGACAACATTTCATTCGGGTGAATTCCGTTCACCCGACGAACGTGAACACCCCGATGTTCATGAACGAGGGAACGATGAAGCTGTTCCGGCCAGACCTGGAGAATCCCGGCCCTGACGACCTCAAGGTCGCCGCACAATTCATGCACGTGCTGCCGATCGGCTGGGTCGAGCCGGTGGACATCAGCAACGCGGTGCTGTTCCTGGCCTCCGATGAATCGCGTTACATCACAGGTCTCCCGGTCACCGTCGATGCGGGAAGCATGCTCAAATAGCAGCGACCACCAGTTGGAATTTCGCCTGAAGCCGGTTCAAACGGTCATTGCCGCCGAATTACTTTGTCGGCCGAAAGACTTCCTTGACCTCACGCAGTGCGTACAACACGAGCACATAGCCGGCGACGGGATCAGCCCACCACCACCCGGCAAGGCTGTTGAGCAGTAGCCCGAGTAGCACCGCGATGGCCAACAGGCCATCGATGAGAGTGACCCGACCTTCTGTGGTGAGCACCGGATTGCTGAGGGCGGCACCGGTTCGGGCCTTGCCAGCCGCGAGCGCGAACATCGCCGCCGCGGTGATGGCAGTCCATGTGATGCCAAGGGGCGAGTGCCGGGGGTGAAAGCCGGTAACGAGGACTAGCGTCGACTGCACCGCCAGATAGATCGCCAGCGCTCCGAAGGCGACCCCGATGAGCCGCAGTGCGAACCGCTGACGGGCTTCTCCGGTTCCGGACAGCTCCCAGACAACGACCACCGAGGCGCCGATCTCGACGAGCGAGTCCAGACCAAACCCGGCCAACGCCACCGATTTGGCCCCGATCGCTGCCACCGTGAGGACGACGATGCCGACTACGTTCCAGGTCAGAGTGGCGTATTCGAGCATGAATCCGCGCCGCATCAAGGATCGACGAACGGCCTCGTCGAGGTGACTCATGCCAGCCAGTCTCGCATTCGGGTCGCTCGCCCGGCGCGCCGCCGGACGGCTTGGCGCAGTACTCGAAGCCGATTGAGTGAAGGCGGAGCCGTCGCACTCGTCAACACCGATACCAACCCAAACAGTGAATCGCTTGGGCCACTATGGCGCCATCGATATCGTGGACTGCGTGAGCCAATCTGTGCGGTTGAGTTGGGTTTTGGCACTCAATCTGGCGCTGATCGCCGGGCTTATCATCGCGGGCATCGCCGCCCGATCACTGGGCGTGCTGGGCGCCGCAGGAGACACCGCGGCCGACTCCTCCGCAATAGCTTTGGGACTGGCGGCAATCCACCTGCGTGACCGCTACGGAAGAGCCGCGGCACCCACCTACATCGCCGGTATCAACGCCACACTGCTCCTGCTCATCGTCACCGCCGTGATCGTCGCAGCCATCCAGCGACTCACCAAAAGCGATACGACGGTGCACGGCCTCCCCGCCCTCATCGCCGCGGGAGTCGCGATGATCGTCATGTTGGCCAGCGCCTTCATCCTGGGTCGCGGCGCCGCCCATGAAGACCTGCACATGCGATCTGTCCTACTCGACACCCTCGCCGATGCACTGGCCGCCGCCGGCGTCGCCGTAGTCGGAGGTGTCATCCTGATCACCGGCCACTACTATTGGCTCGATCCAGTCATCGCCATCATCATCAGCACCATCATCGCCGCGAATGCCGGCCTGCTCTTACGCGATGTCATTTCCGCCCTGCGCCACGGCTCACAGACCCGTATCGGCACCGATTGAGAACCACCTCGTATCTCACGAAAGGCACCGCACCACACGCATGTAAGCAGAATCTCCAACTCCTCCGCTGTGAACGTCGCTTCGACGTCCCAGGGCGCCCTCATCCCACCCGGTCGTCACAACGCAACGCCCCCCAGCTTTGGCGGGCCCCAGCCGGGTAATTTGTGAACGAAAAGTGTTCTGTCCCAATCGAAGAAAATTCCTACCTCTGAACGTGCTAGTGTAAGCGGGGATGTCCATCGGCATCTGTTCAGAATGAGAGAAGTTGAAAGTATGGCACAGGGAACTGTGAAATGGTTTAACAGCGAAAAAGGCTTCGGTTTTATCGCTCCGGACGGCGGCGCAGCAGATGTGTTCGTCCACTACACAGAAATACAGGGAAGCGGCTACAGGTCGCTCGAGGACAACCAGCGAGTTGAGTTCAATATCGAGCAGGGCGCCAAGGGTCCGCAAGCAGTTGGGGTAACTGCCGTCTAGTGCGAGAGCTCTACCGTGTGGGCTGGTGGGTGATTTCCTGCCAGCCCACAGCGCGTTAAGAGGGTTTCCGCGCCTCAGAGCCGGATGGCGCGCGATCGATTCCACCAGGCCCGTCCGATGCGGTTTGCCTCTGGAGCGTTCATACACAACACCTTTGACTGGTTTCGATCATTCTTCGCTCGACAGACCAAGTTTGAGCCGAAGCCAAACCAAATTTGAGGATTCCGCATACATGAAACCGTCCGACTTGTTTTCACACTGCTACCAGCCCGAGGTCGTGTCCCCCCTCGCCGGCGATTCAGAACCGGTGCAACTTCCTGCTTTCTCCGACCGCCCCAAGAGCGATCCAGCCACTAGAGGCCACCGTCGTGGAGCTTGAGCGGGTGTCCGTGACAGCGCCACTGAGTGAGCCGCTGGCCGCGACCGAGGCCTGACCGTGAGGCGACAGGAGGCGACAGATGAGAAGAGAGGTCGCCGCTGAACTCGAGGTCGAGATCGCCGCAGCGACGACCTTGGAGTTTCAGATCGCTGTCGCACCGCATCCCAACACCGAGATATCCGAGTCGTTGTCATTCGTGTTGGATGGAAAGCCACTGCAGCCCTTGGAGATCAGCGGCCCACACGGTAACCGCATCCACAAGTTGGACGCGCCGATGGGAAACCTCAAGGTTGACTACGCCGCGACGATCGTGGGCCAAACCGATCCGGCACCAGTGACCGACTACGACCTATCGGTGTACCTTCGTCCAAGCCGCTACGCTGAGTCCGACAAGTTCTTCGGCTTCGCCGCAACCGAATTCGGGAGCTATCTCGATTCGACGGCTCTGTTGGAGAGGGTCTCCCTTTGGGTCGGCAGCCGGCTGAACTACGTACCGGGCTCGAGTGATTCCATCGATGGAGCAGTGGACACCTTGCTCTCCGGTGCCGGCGTCTGTCGAGACTTCGCGCACCTTGCGGTGGCGCTGTTGCGGGCCGTCAAGGTGCCTGCCCGTGTTGTCTCGGTGTATGCGCCCGGCTTGTACCCGATGGACTTTCATGCGGTAGCCGAGGCATTCGTAGCGGGGCACTGGCGGGTCGTCGACGGCACGCTCTTGGCGCCGAGGCAAACCCTGGTGCGCATTGCCACCGGGCGCGATGCCGCCGACACCGCTTTCCTCGACAACCACAACGGCGCGATCACACTGGAAAAACTGGTGGTGACGGCTGTCGTCGACGGGGACCTGCCCAGGGATTCGATCGACCAGCTGGCATCGATCAGGTGAAACCCGCCGCGCGCGACGAGTTTGACATAAGCGCCGAGTCGGACCCCGAGCCATAGGCAAAGGAGGTCCGCGGCCAAACCCGACGCGCGATCCTGCTGAAATACGCCGGTGGATGGCCGACTTCGCTTGGTATCGTCGCGGGGTAACTAGAGTCTGTGCGAAACCTGTTGCGCTTCAACACTTCTTGTATAACCCCCTGGCCTTACGCCCCGGTGTCCAACGCTGTGCGCTAGATGTAGCCACACGCTTGACGCACCGCGCCGTCAGAGCGCCGAAACACTCGCTTTGCGCCGGGGCGACCGATTCAGCCGACGAGGCCCAGCGCGTGGGCGCGCCGCAGCTTGCCCGACGGGGTTTTCGGGATCATCCCGGGCGCAAGCACCACCACGTTGCGGGGCCGGACATCGACCTCGGCGAACACCTCGTGTGCCACCTGGTGCTCGATGCGTCGCACCTGCGTCGGGTCGTCGTACTCTTTGGATTCCACCGCCACTGCGAACGTCTCCCGCGCGTGCCCCGCGTCGAGTCGCACCGCGACCGAACAGCCCGGCCGCACCCCGGCCACGCGGCAGGCGGCCCGCTCGATGTCGGTTGGGTAGATGTTGCGGCCCGCCATGATGATGACGTCCTTGACCCGCCCGCACACCACGACATTGCCGGCCTCGGTGAGATAGCCCAGGTCACCCGTGTCATACCAACCACGTTCGTTTTGCGCCGCGACGAACCCGGCCACGGTGATATAGCCATTGGTCACCGGTTCACCGCGCACCTCGATGACGCCAACGCCACGTGGCGGCAGCACGCACCCTTCCTCGTCGATGACGCGCAGCTCCAGGCCATCCAACGGCCGGCCTAGTGAGACCAGCCGCCGGGTATGGCCCTTCCTCGCGGGGACGGCCCGTTGCAAGAGGGCCAGCAGGTCGGCGTCCACCTCGTCGACAAGCATCCCTCCGCCGCACGCGGAGAAAGACACCGCCACCGTCGTCTCGGCCATGCCATAGGCGGGGATAATCGCCTCGGGCTTCAGCCCAAACGGCGCCCCCGCCTCGCAGAGGTCCTCGACGTCGACCGAGTCCACCTGCTCGGCACCCGAGAGCGCCCACCGCAGCGAGGACAGATCGAAGTCCCCGGGTGTGGCTTGTGTGCGCAACCGCTTAGCGAACAAGTTGTAGGCGAAGTTCGGCGCGGCCGTCATCGTCCCCTTATATTTGTCAATCAGCTTCGCCCACAACAACGTATCGCGCAGGAAGTCCATCGGCGTGATCTTCACTAGCTCGGCACCGACGTACATCGGCACCGTCAGGTAGCCGGTCATGCCCATGTCGTGGAAGCACGGTAGCCAGCTCACGATCACGTCCGTGTCGAGGTCAAAGTTACAGCCGACCATCATGGCTTCGGCGTTGGCGACGATGTTGGCGTGGGTGATCTGGACGGCCTTGGGCGATCCTGTCGAGCCTGATGTCAGCTGCATCAGCGCCACGTCGTCATCGCGGGTGTCCACCGGCCCGATCGGGGTGTTGGCGAGCAGCGTCTCCGCGGTCAGCACCGTCATCCCGAGCGCCGAGAGCACCGGCGCGGCGGCCAGGAACGGTTCGGATACGACGACGGCTTTCGCTGAGATCATGTTGATGACGCCGGTGGTCTCGCTGGCCCAACGCTGCATGTCGGTGCGCGCAGTGGGCTGGTGCAACATGGTCAGGCTCGCGCCGCGCATCCAGATGCCTTGGGCGATCGGCGCGATCTCGACCGGTGCGCCGGCCAGCACCGCGACAGCGTCGCCGCACCCGATGCGGGCGGCGGCCAGCCCGCCGGCCACCCGGCCAGCCCGCTCGTGCACCTGAGCCCAGGTGTGCCGCGTCGGCGCGTGCGGCTCCCCGGTCACCATGCCTTTGAGGCTGCACCGGGCGTTGTCATACATCGTCTCGGTAAATCGGCTCACGGCAATCCCCTTGGCCTACGCGAAATTACGATGCGCGTTCGATGTGCGTCGCCGGCGCGTATAGGAAGTGCCGGGAACTTCGGAGCCGCTCGGGTTCGATCGTCGAGCACTGTGGCGTCGACGATGACTGCGGACGTGCGTAAACCGTTCGTACTCGCCCCAGATGATTCGTCGCTCCGGCCGAAGCAACACGTCTCATGGCATGTCAGGACAGCCTGACTGTACAGACTCGATGCGCTGCGAGCACCCAAGCGCGCCGAACTCGGCATGGATCGTGACAGTTGCCGCCGAACCTGATGCGGGGTCCGAGATCTAGGACGTGGTCACGATGCTTTGGCGTACCTGCGGACGAAGTCGTGCTCTGCGAAGGTATTCGTGTGCTGTAGGCCGTTGTCGTCGCGGCCAAAAAATGTCCACCGCCGCGGAGTTGTCTGCGGCTCACTGATCATCTTGACAGTCAGGCGCGTTTGAGTGGGAAGCAGCGTGCCGATGATGTCACCGACGCGGATCTGCGACGGGTGGACCTCGGGTGCATCGCACCAATTTTGCATACCCATGCGCCCATCCTCACGTCGTTGCGCTCACCCTACCCGCAATTCCGGGCTGTGCGGTGAGGGCGTGGGCCGGGCACGCTGCGACGCGCGTACCGGCTGCTGCTTGTCACTTCATCGCCTACGGGCCGCCGGTGGCGTAGCGTCAACTGTGAGCTGTTTCGTTGTCAGCGGAGGTCCACTACGCGGTCGGCGCGGAATGACACCTACGGGCAATGTGATTCCTCCCTCGCTTCCCGCATCCGCGGGTCGAGGATGCCGACCGTGGAGGAACCACATGAATTGTGCCGCCTCAGCTATCGCCCAACCACAACACATTCCGAGCCCGGCTTGCGCGCGCGTGTACGCCGCTGCGATCAGCGGGTGTGCCGAGCGCCGAGGGCGGCACTCGAAATGATTTATCCGCTCGGGAGCCGACGCCACACCAATCCCATTCGGCTGTCGGTGGCCCACAACCTCGGCCGCGACATCGATGGCGCGTGGTGGCCGCGCGCCGACCGCATCACCAATGAATTGCCCGAGCTTGTCGGGATCCTGACTCCGTTGCTTGGAGAAGTCGCCTCCATCAACGTCAACTGGTCATCGCTGCAACGACCACCCGATCTCAACTGGCCGGGGTGGGAAGGCAAACGCCAGCACGTAATGACCGTTAGCGGCACGCGTGCCTGCGCTAACCTGCTGATCATCTCGTATACGACCCACAGCGGTCTGGCGCTAATGGTGCTGCGCTGCGCCGCCAACCTACCCATTGAGGCTGCGGATCGCGACAAACCCGCCTTCCTTACCGCGGGCTCGATCCTGCGCGCCGCCCAACAACAACGCGGCCCCGGCTTATTTTCGGCGAGCGCCCGGACTGCCCGGCTGCACCCTTAGAGCGCAATGATTGCAGGGCGCGGCCCGCGAGCCGCATCGGAATGGCTCGGGTCAATCATACTGCGGTGCAACGGATCTCGAATCGACGCACAGGGGAAAGTTATCTCAAACCCGCGCCGGGACTGATCATGTGCTACCGCCAACCGAACGGTGGTCCCGGTGCCAACGGGGTGCGCCACTTGCCGAGCATCGTTTCGCCGATGGCGCGGGGGGTAGAGACAGGTCTAGGCGCGCGGCGGACCCGGGGTCGCCGAGGCGCTTAGCTCCCGGCGGTCATGAAGCGGCTGCCGGGGGCGCTTCATCTCGGTCGCCGATACGGTCTTAAGGCCGGCTGGATCCGCCGCTGGCGGGCAGATGTCGATGTGTGGCCATCAGCGCGTGGTCGACCGCGGCCGTGAACTTTCGAGCACGTGGCCACGAACCTCGATCGGCTCCACGACGTCGCCAAAAGCAAGGCGAACGGGTAGGAACCGGACAGCACCAGCTGCTTACAGAGTGGTGTCACTGCGTCCGAGCAGCTCAAGACTGGTGGCCAGGGGCGGGATCGAACCGCCGACCTTCCGCTTTTCAGGTGGGAAGAATAGCCGCTGACCTGCGGTTTATCTGCTCCTATGCGTCGTATGCACCGCATTGAGCAGGGCTGACGTACCCAGCCTGTCCGGCGAACGGACATAAACCGGACACGGTGTTTGCACTCCCGACCAGGAGCTCCGGGTTGCCGCGCGCGTTGGCGGCGACCTTGGCGGCTCCGGGGAGCAGGCACCCCGATGCCCAGCATCGCGCCATCAGCC
This sequence comes from Mycobacterium sp. 1465703.0, assembly GCF_001672975.1. Taxonomy (GTDB): domain Bacteria; phylum Actinomycetota; class Actinomycetes; order Mycobacteriales; family Mycobacteriaceae; genus Mycobacterium. The sequence goes on along the minus strand of NZ_LZKU01000286.1, from coordinate 8,582 downwards.
ACCGGACCTCCTGGCTAACAAGTCATTTCGCCGTCCGGGTCAGACCCAGACGAACCCGTGGTTCAAGTATCACCGGTGTCTGAGCGACGTCAGTGCACTATTTTCTCCCTTCGCGCGTGCACGATGTACGAGCGCCTGTGGCCCTAGAACGGATTTACAGTCCGCAGGATGTTGCTAAGGGACTCGAACCCCCGCCCTTTCCTGCAAAAACGCTTTGTGAAATGCGCATTGTCGATCTGAGTGTTGTTACGCGGGCCGGCTCTGTCCTGGGGATATGCGTCGGCGCGTTACGCGACGTAACGGTGCTGTCCCCGATCGAAGAAGAGTCGCTGGGTTATGAGCTAGGGGCCAGGATTTTCGTTTGTCCGTTGAGTCTCAAACGCGCAGGTCAGCAAGGGTGACGTATCGACTGGTTGCGCCTCATTGCATTGATTTTCGGTGGTTTCGCAGAGTTTTTGTTCCCAAATTTCTTCCCAAATCCTTGCCTAAGGGCCAGCTCAGTACCGGTCTCTTCCACGTCTCGGGCTTGCTGCCCGACGCGGGGCGAACGCGCGGCAACCACCTGACCCCAAGGAAGACCTGCTGGAGTGACACAGGCTCGCCATTTTCGGATTGCCGGATAGCCAGCCGCTCGCGCAGGACTATGGATGTTGCCGAGCGATAATCAGATCGCTGACTACGGCCGCGCCCGTCAGTCCGGGCGGCGTTGGACGGCCTAACCGCTCCATCTCGTCCTGGCTTTTGATCGAATCCACCTGCCAGCCGTGTTGGGCGAGCAAGCTTTCGGCGCTGGCGCGGTCTGCTTCGTTGTACAGCATCCCCGCGACACCGGTTGCGCCGGCGCCCATCTGCTCGCGCACCCGCTTCTGGCTTTCGCGCCCATGCTGTGCCGTGAGGCTGCCACCGCCGAGTTCGAATGCCTCGACAGCGATCCAGCTGCCCGGCGCACTCAGTTCGGTGATCACGTCGAATAGACGCTCCTCCGCGTGGGCGGGCAGATAAGGCAGCAGCCCCTCAGCCAGCCAGGCGGTGGGGTGATCCTGTTCGAAGCCCGCGGCCACCAGAGCAGCCGCCCAATCTTCACGCAGGTCAATGCCGACCGGGCGATAGGTAGTCCTCGGTACCGCGGCGTGCGCTGCAAGAGTTGCGGCCTTGTAGCTGAGCACTTCAGGCCGGTCGATTTCGAAGACCACGCTGTCCGAGGGCCAGTCCAGTCGGAAAGCACGGGAGTCCAGGCCCGCCGCCAAGATGACCGTCTGTGTGATGCCCGCCTCGGCGGCAGCTGTGAAATACGTGTCGAAGAAATGGGTGCGGACAGCTTGATAGTCAACGGCAGATTGGAACTCGCGTCGGCTGAGTACATCGTCTGGCTGCCAGCCCAAGTTTCCGGTGGCCATCTGTGCCCATTGCGGACCGGCCGCCGACACCAGCACCAGTGCGAATTCGTCGCAAATCAACGCGTCGGCGCGGTTGGTCTCGATCGCGCGACAGGCCGCCACACCGAGCGCGGTGATTCCCACGCTTTCCGTGATGTTCCAGCCATCTTTGTCGGCACGTACGGATGACGCCTTGCTCATGTCAGACATATTGAATTCGCTAACTGTTGAACTGCGCGCCCGAGACGAAAATTCTTTGTTCCCATGGATTGCCCCGCCCCGTGGCGGGAAGCCTGGACGTTCCCGATCTTGTTGTTCAGCAATGGTTTAGCGGTGACGCTGTCAGCAATTTTCATCGGTGATGAGCGCTGAGTGCGATCATCAGGCTCTTGGCTTCGGCTAGCACGGTGTGTCCGTCGGCAGCGACGATGTTTGCCGCCGTGTGGCTTTTCCGCCCGTCGACACTGGTGACCTCGCCGTGGGCGATGAGATCCATGTCAATCGATATCGGTGCACGGTACTCGACGTTGAGATAGGCGGTGCGACTCAATGGGCGCCCAGCGGCGGTGGTCGTGACTGCAAGCAGCCAGTCGAACAGCAGTGGCACGACGCCTCCGAGCACGATGCCGTTGGCGCCCAGGTAGTAGCGGCTGAACCGACCTTCGACAGTGGTGCCTTCGGGTCCGGCGGCGGTGATCCGAAACGGCGGCAGGAGCGGGTTGCCCATGCCTGGCAGATCAATTGCCCGACCTGCTGGTGGTTCCCCTTCCCCGGCACGGTGCGGTTGCAGCAGCGTCGTCAACGCATCGAGGTGTGCTGTGGCCGAACGCCAGGTGGCTTCATCGGGAGCGACGGAGCTCACCAGGTCTTGCAGCGTGCGCATCCCGGCCACGAAAGTCGCGAAATCGGGCCTCCCACTTATGGGCACGTAGCTGGGGAACCTGGCGCTGTCGGTATGGGCCGGCGGCAGCATCACCGTCGCGGAGCTGGGCTGTGTAGAGGTCATGAGGTTTCCATCGGGTCGTCGGCCGGGGCGCCAGCCACACCTGTCATCCCTCGGCGCGGCAGAACCACTGTTCTTATTTGCAGAACTAATGTCGCCAGAATAGCTCACCAGTTCTGCCGCCTGGAGTCTGCCCGCCCCAGGTTGTTGGGTCCTCTTCGTCTCGGATGAGACCAGAATCGTAACCACCGATCGTATAGTCGGAAACATCATTCTGTTCGCAAATGGGGTCTGCGGTGGATCGCGTGGCGAGCATCGGCGTGAGCTGACAACAGTGCCCCGGCATCGATGACGACATACAGCATCGACGACGTCGAATTCCCGTCGTCGGGCGAGCTGTGCCCCGGCTGGCGACTGGTCTCGCAGAACGACAGACTCCGCAGTTCCGCCGGGAGGCCGATCGTCGTCATGGCACACGGCGTCGGGGGAACGATCGACACCGGGCTGCAGCCCTTCGCCGAAAAGTTCTGTGCGACAGGGGCCGACGTGCTCGCCGTCGATTACCGTGGATTCGGCGCCTCGTCCGGTGCAGCTCGGCAGTCGGTGTCGATGCGCCGCCAGAGGTCGAGGACCTGCACACCGCGGTGGAAGTGGCCCGCGCACTCCCAGGAGTGGAGCCGAATCGGGTCATCCTTTGGGGCATCTCCCTGGGGGGCGGGCATGTCATCACTGTCGCTGCGCAACGTCGTGATCTCGCGGCGGTCATTGCGTTGACACCGCTCGTGGACGGCTGGCGGCCGCAGCGCTGGCACTACGGCACTGCAGCGCGGCGTCGGTGGCTCGCTGCGCATGGGCCGGTCTGCATAGCCAACTGTCGACCTTGCGCGGTGGCGACCCGGTCACCATCCCGATCGTCGCGCCGCCGGGTAGCGACGGGGCCATCAATCTCAGCGGCGCCTTCGACCGTTACACGTCGCTGGCCGGACCTACGTGGTGCAACCGGATCGACGCGGCAATCGGATTCGAACTCTTGCGCTACCGTCCTACCCGCGGCGCCCGGCGCATCACGTGCCCGACACTGGTGCAAATCGGCGACGACGATCGCAGCGCACCGCCGCGCGCCGCGGCCGTCGCCGCGACCAAAGCCCGTGCGACGGCGCGGTACTACGGTGGCGATCACTTCGACGCATGGCCCGGCGGCCCGAATTTCACCGAGGTTGCCGAGCAGCATGTGCATTCCTCGCCACGCTGTTCGCGCGGCGCCGCTAGTCGGCGAAGCTAACGATCTAATTCGCACCGTGCGGCGAGGCCGTCGCCTCGGCGCGCCCGGACGGCAGCGCGCCGGCCGTCGCCAGCGCCCGCTGTAGGTGCGCGACGAGGTCATCGGCCACCTCCTGAGCAGGACGGTCGGATCCAGAGTTGACCCAATCGGTCAACCAGACCTGCAGCGCAGAGACCGCCAGCCCGGCCACCACGTTCGGGCGTAACGTGATGATCTCGCCTGCCGCGATGGCGTCCTCTGCCAGTCGCGTCACAATGCCGAGGCCCGTGCGCCATGCGTCGCGCTGACCGCCGCGCCACAGTTCGAGCCCCGCGGTAGCCCAGCTCCACCCCTCCCGAATGTGAAGCTCCAGGAAGTTGGGATGCTCGGCAAAGAACATGACCTGGGCCCGAGCGAGGCACAACAACCGCTCCAGCGGTGAGGTCAGGCCGTAGGTTGCACGTTCGCCGGCAGCGATGAACCCATCCATACGCTGCCGATTGAGTGCCTCCCAAATGTCATTCTTGCCGCCGAAATTCTTGTACACCGTGTCCACCGACACGTCAGCCGTGCGGGCGATGTCGGCAACCTTCGTCTTCTCGAAGCCGCTCCTGGCGAATTCCAGTTCTGCTGCGGCGATAATCAGCTGTCGGTACATCTCTCGACGTGCCTGGCGGACGCTTGAGCCCCTTGTCATAGGTCAGCGGCTCCTTCAGTCGGCGTTCGCGACAATTCTAGATTCAGCCTTGGCGACGCGGCCCGCTGACCGGGTTTGGCTGCCAGACCGAACCCCGGGACCCAGACGCACACTAACTCAGCAGCCATTGCCTCAGTCACGAGAGCAATGCTAGATTTCAGAATGCAGATTCTGCAAACCGGATGCCGGTTTGGGCGAGCAGGCCGTTCCGGTTGGATTCATACGAGCGGACCGGAGGGACCTGCGATGACAACCCACGCCCTACACCACGACTTCACCAAACCGTGGGCCAAACAGCGCGTCAGCATCTACAAATGGTGCGCAGCGATAACGGCGACGGCCGCCGTCGCCGTCATCCTCGGTGTGGGCTTCGGTTGGATTCCCATGGTGCCGTTGACCGGCACCATCACGTGCTTCGTGTTCATGACACCGGTTTTCGTCATGTTCGCCACGGCGTGGTTCGACACCCCGGGTGAAACGCGAACGACGTTGGAGAAGGCCAACGAGTTCTCGATGCTGTGGTTCTGCATCGCCGGTGCGGCAAGCGAACTGTGGTGGGAATTGATCTGGCTCGTGGGTGATCTCATGGGCTGGATGCACATCAACGACCACCAACGATGGGGATGGGTCATCTGGTACTACGGCATCAACGACGTCCGGTACCTCAACAGCGACGGACCCTTGTGGGCCATGGAGTTGACCGTGGTGATCGGTGCCGCCGTCCTGCTGTACTCGTGGTGGAAGCTGCGCAGGGCAGGCAACGATCCCGACAAGCGCATCCGGCCGCTGTGGTGGACTTTCGCCACGATGGCGGCGATGTTGACCGTCTTCTTCATCTACTTCGTCGCCGAAGCTCGCCACGGATTCCCCAACTTCCCACGTCATGGATTCTGGGACGTCGCGATCGTGCTGATCTATGAGAATCTGCCCTGGATGATCGCGCCGATCGTGAGCATGCCGTTTGTCGCCAAGCAACTGGGCTACCTCTACGGAATCAAGGCCTTGAATGCAGCCACGCCAGCGAACCGAACGACCGCTCAGCCCGCCGTTGCCGTTGCTGCACATACCAACTGACAGGTAGAGACGGCCCATCCCGGCTCGCGTGCTGCTCCCGCCGGTGAACACGACACCAGCCACGGAACTGGCCCGTGTGCCGGGATGGGCCTCGCGCGGGCTCTGCCGGATAAAGACAGGAGAGTCGGATGCCCGAGCGAGTACTTGTGACCGGTGCATGCGGCTTGGTCGGGTCGGCGACCGTTGCCCGATTACGCAAAGCCGGCATCCCGGTCGTCGCCACCGACCTGGACACGGCGGCAAATCGACGAATCGCCACACGGTTTGGCGACGCCAGCACGCGATGGTGTGACCTCACTCAGCGCTCCCAGGTCCAGACACTACTCGCGGCCGTTCGTCCGGCGGCGATCATCCACCTGGCGGCCGTGATACCCCCCTTCTGCTACAAACAACCGGCCAGCGCACACAGAGTCAACGTCGAGGCAACCGCACTTCTGATAAGCGAAGCCTCAGGTCTGACTGCGCCACCGCGGTTCGTGCAAGCGTCAAGCGTGAGCGTGTACGGGCCGCGCAATCCACACATGGAAAGCGAGATATTAACTTCAGACACCCGGCTCGCGCCGTTCGACGTGTACGGAGCACAGAAAGTTGCCGCCGAAGGCGTTGTCCGACAGTCCCATCTGGATTGGGTGATACTGCGCCTCGGCGGTGTGATCGCCCACCGGAAAACTGTTGCGATCCAACAATTGGCGCCGACACACGCACTGGAACAAAGTCCTAAAGAAAACGCACCTCGCCCCGCTGACGATTCACGACTTACGCCACACCTACGCCAGCCTGGCCCGGAAATCAGGTGCCGACCTTCGCTACGTGCAAAAGACCATGGGCCACTCGACCCCGACCGTCACCGCCAACATCTATAGCGACCTCTACGCCGACGAGCTGGACCAAGTCGCAACCAACCTCGATCAGCTACATGCGGCTGAGATTCAGACACTCAAGACCGGACAAGAACCGGACGAATCAAACCAACCATCGAGTGCATAACCCGTGTCGTTACAGGTAGAACGTGGTGGCCAGGGGCGGGATCGAACCGCCGACCTTCCGCTTTTCAGGCGGACGCTCGTACCGACTGAGCTACCTGGCCGGAAGGCAGCGAATGCATCGCCGCGCTGGCGACCCTGACGGGACTCGAACCCGCGACCTCCGCCGTGACAGGGCGGCGCGCTAACCAACTGCGCCACAGGGCCTTGCTGTACTGCTCGCTCCAACGTTACCGCCGTTGCGCGTACCCCCAACGGGATTCGAACCCGTGCTACCGCCGTGAAAGGGCGGCGTCCTAGGCCACTAGACGATGGGGGCCAGAACCGAATCACTCCGGGGTACTCACAACGTGGTTTCGCTGGGAGCCACGTCAGCTTAGGTCACGGTGTGCCCAATCCTCAAACGAGCCTCGTTTTCGGTCCAAGTATCCTGAATCTCCGCGGCCCCTATAGCTCAGTTGGTAGAGCTACGGACTTTTAATCCGCAGGTCCTAGGTTCGAGTCCTAGTGGGGGCACCACAACGCGCATCGCCCCGGCTGTGCGCACTGAAATGACGGCTCATTGCCCGAGCACCGCGCTGGTGTAGGTGACGTCGGCGAAGGCCGCGGCGACGTCGTCGTCGGCGTAAACAAACCCGTTGGCCGCATGCAACTCCGCGATGGTCTTGGAGCTGGTCTGCCAGCCGCGCTGGCTCAGGCGGTCGACGATGTGGCCGCGCCGGCCGTGATAGACGAGATCGTTGAAGTCGATCTCAAACCCGAGTTCGCTCATCCGGTCGTGGTGCGCGCGCCACCGCGGGTCGGCGAAAACCGCAGTGTCAGGCACGAATTCAAATGCGAGACGGCTGCCGGGGGCACTCAGTGTGGTGATGTTGTCGAACAGCGCGTCTTGGGCTTCGTCGGGCAGGTAGACGACCAGGCCTTCGGCACTCCACGCCGAGGGCGCCTGCGGATCGAATCCGGCCACCTGCAGGGCCGCGGCCCAATCGTCGCGCAGGTCGATGGCGACGGTGCGCCGCTCGGTGGTCGGCTCGGCCCCTAGGCCGCGCAGCGTCAGCGTCTTGAATTCGATGACCTCTGGCATATCGACCTCGTAGACGACTGCCCCGGCCGGCCACGGCAACCGATAGGCACGGGAATCGAGGCCCGACGCGAGAATCACCGCCTGACGGATGCCACTGCGGGTCGCCTCCAGAAAGAATTCGCCGTAGAACCGGGTCCGGCAGGCCATCCCCCGCGCCATGCGCTGCGGATCGAACTCCGTGTTCCCACCGGCCCCGATTTCGCCGTTGACCAGCCGGACGTAGACGTCGATCCCAACCGCGCGCACCAGTGGCGCGGCATACGGGTCGTCGATCAACTTCGCGTCGGAAGAAAGCGCCCGCTGGGCGGCCACCATCGTCGCCGTTGCCCCCACACTCGTCGCCAGATCCCAGCGATCACGATCAGCGCGCGCCATGGTGCCCCCTTAACCGGACCAAAAAAACATAGACAATCTAGTTAACATCACGGGGTCGTATCTCCGCCCGCGGGACTAGTCTCCGAGATATCTGCTCCCGTTTTACGCCGGAGGACCCGTGACCGATTTCGCCCAGCGGACGATCGAGTTGGCTCGCCGAAACGTGAAAGAAGGCGGCCGCCCATTCGCGACGGTGATCGTCCAGGATGGCGAGGTTCTCGCCGAGAGCGCCAACAAAGTGGCCCAGACCAACGACCCGACCGCCCACGCGGAGATCCTGGCCATCCGCGAGGCCTGCATGAAGCTGGGCACCGAGCACCTCGTCGACACCACCATCTATGTGCTGGCTCATCCCTGCCCGATGTGCCTAGGTTCGCTGTACTACTGCTCACCCAAGGAAGTCGTCTTTCTGACGACTCGGGAAAGCTACGAGCAGTACTACCTGGATGACCGCAAATACTTCGAGTTGTCCACCTTCTACGACGAATTCGCCAAGGAATGGAACCAGCGGCGCCTGCCCATGCGCTACGAGCCCAACGAGGACGCGGTGGAGGTTTACCGGTTCTGGAACGAGCGCAACGGCGGCCGTCGGTCGACGACCGTCCCGTGCACCTGAACTAGGCCCTTGGCACCCGGACGGGCCTTCGCTAGTATTTGCGTATGCATGCAGATAATGGCAACGGGCGGCTGCCTGACGATCAGGCCAATCTGGTCGTCGAGGTGTTCCGGATGCTGGCCGACGCCACTCGTGTGCAGGTGCTCTGGTCGTTGACCGACATCTCGCGGTCG
>NZ_LZKU01000285.1 GCF_001672975.1 Mycobacterium sp. 1465703.0 | reverse complement strand
TCGCACGCACCCTTGGCCGTTCGCCCGACACGATCATGAAGCACTTTCCCGGCCGTAGCGTGTGGCGGCCGGGCAGCGGCCGCGAAATCCTCGACATGCGCCGCCAGCTCGCAGCGATCGGGGCCCGCTGATGGCGCGCGTCGTGCTGCCCGGCCAGCCGGGCTACATCGAACCGGGCTCGCCCGAATGGCTACGCCGGATCACGCCAAGCAAGGTCGCGGCCATCGTCGGCGTCAGTCGCTTCGAATCGCCGTATCGGCTATGGCACCGTATGCGCGGCATCTTGGCGCCCGAAGACCCGAAAGACATCTTCGACGTCGGCCACGACTACGAGCCCGCCGCCGCGAACCGCTGGCGCCGGCATAACCCCGGCTGGAAACTCTCGCGCGGCGAAGTGCAATTCGTGCTGGACGAAGACGAGTTCGGGTTTCCGGCCGTGTGCACGCTCGACAGGCGCGGCGTTCGCGGCCGGGCCCGCCGCGTCGTCGAGCTGAAAACCGCTCGCCAGCTTGACGAGTGGGGCGACGACTTCACCGGCGATTGCCCCGAAGACTATGCGGCCCAATGCACCGCGCAGATGTTGTTTACCGGCTGGACTGACTACCCGGCGCATCTGCTCGCACTGGGCCCGTTCTTCAACGATCACATTTACCCGATCGAGTTCGATGCCGGCGTCGCCGAATGGCTGCTCGACGAGTGCCGCAAGTTCTGGGCATCGCTGTCGCAGCCGACGCCGCCGGCGCTCGACGACCACGTTGCGACGTACGAAGCGGTGCGCGAGCTGCACCCCGACATCAACGGCGAAACCGTCGAAGTCGACCCCGATCTTGGCATGGCCGTGCACAACGCCAACGACGACGCCAAGGCCGCCGACAAGCGGCTACGCGGGCTCAAAACGCAACTGCTCGACGCGATGGGCAACGCGCAATACGCCGTCATGGGCCCGCTCAGGGTCGCCACCCGAAGCCCGCACGCCAAGGCCGGCGTCGCGCTCAACCTCGCACGCAAACACCCCGCCACCCAACAGGCAGAACAAAGGAACAAGTCAGCATGAGCACGAAAACCACCATCATCGCGGCGATTTCCGGCGCGCTGGTCGCCGGCGCACTCGCGGCCGCCGGCCCGGCCCACGCCGCGCCCGACCCAAGCGTGGGCCCCAACTGCGACACCGTGCCTTGGGGCTTCCTGTTCAGTCAGCGCCGCACGATCTGCGACGGCCCGGTACACGCCGACGGTAGCTGGGACCGCAAGCGGTCTATCTGGACGCCGGCGCACACAGTGCCGATCACCACGAATTGCTACGGCAGCTCGTACGTCACGTGCACCACGACCGGCGGCCAGTTCGTGCCGTTCACGATCAACGACCAGCAGATTTACCCGGTCACGCCGGAAAACGTGTTGCCCGACGAGCCCGGCCACCTGGGCTAAATCCGCACCAGCGAAAGGAAATCCGCACCATGACCAACGAAGTCGCCACGATCGACGAGACCACAACCGACCTCGTGCCCGGCCAAATCGGTTTCAACTCAGCGCAGCGCGCCATGCTCGCGCAACTCGGGCTTTCGGACGCGCCCGAAGGTGATTTGATCCTGTTCTCGCACGTCTGCCAGAAATCGGGGCTTGACCCGTTCCGGCGCGAAATTTACATGATCGGCCGAAACACGCAGGTCACGCGGTACGAAAAGGTCGACCCGAACGACCCAGAGTCGAACCAGCGCAAGGTGACTCGCTGGGAAACCGTTTACACCATTCAGACCGGCATTCAGGGATTCCGTAAGCGGGCCCGCGAGCTGGCCGAAGAAAAGGGCAACCGGCTCGGCTTCGAAGGCCCGTTCTGGTGCGGCGACGACGGCGAGTGGCGCGAAGTCTGGCCCGAAGACAAGACACCGGTAGCAGCGAAATACGTGGTGTTCCGTGACGGCGAGCCGATACCGGCCGTGACCCATTTCGCCGAATACGTGCAAACCGTCAAGGTCGACGGCAACACGGTGCCGAATTCCATGTGGTCGAAGATGCCGCGAAACCAGATCGCGAAATGCGCCGAAGCCCTCGCGATTCAACGCGCTTACCCCGACGAGTTGTCGGGTCTGGTGCTTGAAGACGCGGTTAGCGACGCCATCACCGTCGACGAAGCCGGCGAAGTGCAACAGCCGAAACGGCGGCCGGGTGGCCGTGGCGTCGACTCGTTGCGGGCCCGCGCAGCGGCCGCGCAGAACGCCGACGACCCGGGCACCGAAACCGTTGACAACGCGGGCGCCGGCGCTGACAGCATCCCAGCACTGTTCGCGGCCGCCGACTGCAACGACGTCGCTGACCGGTTCATCGTCGCCGGCGCGATTCTCGGCCGCACCGTCAACCACGCCGGCGAAATGTCAGACGACGAAACCGAGCAGATTCGCGCGCAGCTCGTCGCGTGGCGCGACGCCGGCGAGCTCGACGACAAGGTGCGCGACGCGCTGAACGAGCACGACATCAAGGCCGAACAAGCCGCCGGGAACAAGCCCGCCGGCGCCAACGGAAAGGAAACCAAGTAATGCCCGACAAACCCGCGGAGGCAACCGAATTCGCAAGTCTGCTCGTCACGCACAAAAAGGGGCTCGCGCACGACGAAGCGTCGCGCAAGTTGCGTGAGGCCGTCGAAGCCGTCCAGCGCACCGGCAAGGCGGCGTCGGTCACGGTCAAGTTGTCGATCAAGCCCGTCGAGAAAATCCCGAACGCATTCCGCATTCAGGACAGCATCACGGCGTCGATTCCCGAAGAACCGCGTACGTCGATGTGGTTCGGCGACGACAAGGGCGGCCTGCATCGCAACGACCCGAATCAGCGCGAATTCGACTACGACACACCGGCCGACAACAAGACCGCCGGCGCCGGCAAAGACCAGTAACCCGCACCCGCAACCCAACAACCAGACAGGAATCCAAACAGCATGAGCACGAACGAAGTATTCGAACTGCCGGCACCGGCCATCGGTCAATTCGGCGTGGTCAACACGCCGCACCCCGCCGACGTGCTCGACGACCCGCGCCCGTACGTGCGCCACGTCGTGTCGGTCACCGAGAAGCACGGCTTGCAGCACCAAACGATCGAAGTGCCCGCCAGCGAGGTCACGAAGAACCCGTTCCGGCCGATCGGCGAGCGCGTCGTCGCCGACCTCGACTCGTTTCTCGCCGAGCTCGACCGCCGGCCGCTCGGCGACGCCGGCACCTTGTGGGGCAACGCCACCGCCGGCCGGCTCACCGCGATCTACAACGACCACCGCTGCATCGGTGACGACGGCGACGACCTCGCCGGCTGGCGCGACGACAAGCTGACGTTGAAGCTCGTCACCGACGAAGACTGGGCGGCCTGGCACAACATTTCGGGAACCTATTTCGGCCAAACCGAATTCGGCGACAAGATCGAATCGTTGTTGCACACCATCGTCGACCCCGATCAGGCCGACTTGCTGGAAATCATCGACAGCGTTCGCGCGTCGACCAGCGGCGCGTTCGAATCCACCATCGAGCGCGGCAACGGCGGGCAGACGCTCACGTACAAGCAAGAACACACGATGAGCGCCGGCAAGGGCCGCCAGCTCGAATTGCCGCAGCTCATCACCCTTGAGTTGCGGCCGTGGGAAGGGCACCACGAAACGACCGAAGTGCAAGCCTATTTCCGCACCCGCGTGAAAGATGGCGCGCTCGGCCTGGCGGTCAAGCTCAAGCCGACCCGCCAGATTGTTCGCGACGCATGGACGGCCGTCGCGCTCGCCGTGACCGCGCAGACCGGCAAAACCGTGCTGGCGGTCTCGTCGTGACGACGGCCGACACGCGCATCGTCGTCGCGCTGTTCCAAGCGCCGGCCGCGAATTGGCTCGCGGCGCTCAGGCCCAACAGTCGGCCGCAGCGATGGCGCTGGCGCGCCATCAACGCCGGCAACAACCGCATCATGGCCGAGAGCAGCGAGTCGTACACGAACGAAGACGATGCAATGGACGCCATCGACGAGCTGTTCGGCAACCGTAGCGACGTCTGGTTACAACGGGCCGGCGAAACCGACCTGTTGTTGCGAATGCCGTTCAACGAAGCCTGATTTGCCCGACTATGCCGACCTCGCCGACCGCGATAGCGCCGTCGTACAAGACGCGCTCTCGCGGTCGTGCGAAGTCTGCAAAGCCAAACCCCGCCACGACTGTTTCAACCTCGCCGACGGCAAACCGTTGCCCGGCAGGATCGTTCACTACGCAAGGACGACGCCGTGACTCATCAGCTCGCGCTCAAGTTCGCGCAGACGATGCCCGAACGGTTCGAAGAATTCCACGCCGACAACCCGGTCGTGTACGACACGCTCGTGCGGCTAGCGCGTGAATGGGTCGCCCGCACCGGCCGCCACAAGCTCGGCATCGCAACGCTTTTCGAGCGAACCCGCTGGGAAATCGCGCTGGCGACCAACGACCCCGAATACAAGCTCAACAACAACTGGAAAGCCTATTACGCGCGGCTCATCATGCGCCGAGAACCCGACCTCGACGAGCTGTTCGACCTACGCGCCAGCGAAGCCGACGAATGGATCGCAGGGCGGGCAGCATGACCGAGCACTCGCCCGTACACATCGACGTGCCACACCGCGACGGCTGCAACAACCAGCTCGTTGTTATCGGCGGCGACTACTTGCGCCGGCACCGTGGCATGGACGACGTTGTGTACCGCGACTCGCGCGGCCGCCGGCACCGCCATGCGTGGCGACTGTGGCTCGTGCTGATCTGCAACGACATCAGCTGCCCGGCCGTCGTGCTTGTGCGGGCCGACGCCATCGAAAAGTTCGCCACCGAAACGCTCATCAACGAAGCCGCCGCAGCGGCCGCCCGCAAGGCACTCGGCGCATGACGCCGGCCGCGACCAAGCCGCGCCAACGCTGGGCCGACGTTCCCAGCACGTCCGACGTCAACCGCCGGCGCAAACCGTTCTGCCCGTCGTGTGGCTGCTATTTCGCCGTGCACAACGCGCACCGCCGCGACTGCACGGCCGAGCTGGCGGCCCGCGAGCGCGAACGTACGGGCCGGGCCCGCTGCGACTGTTGCGGCGGCAGCGTGCCCGTCGAATCGCTCGCGTGGGACCGCTACAGGTGGCAGTGCATCGACTGCGCCGGCGGCGAGCTGGGGGCCGGCGATGGCGCGTGAATGCGTGCTGTGCGGCGACTACGAGTCCGAGCACGACGAAACCCGGCCCGGCGATCGGTTTCTCGGCCGATGCCGCGCACGCAACTACTACGGCCCGGGCCGCAACGACTTCGTGCGCTGCGACTGCCCCGGCTTCGAACCCGACCCCGAAACGGAAGGCGCGACATGTCGAGCGTGACAACAAGGTTCGTCGATCAAGAGTTTTTGCACGACCCTGACACTGGATCGGTCGGCGATTGCTGGCGCGCCGGCATCGCCAGCATTCTCGGGTGCCCGATCGCGGCCGTGCCGCACTTCGTGCGCGACTACCCGAACCAAGACGGCGACGAAGTTGCCCGATGGTTCGCAGAAACGCAGCAATGGCTCATTGCGAACCACGACGTCACGATCTTGTACTACGACACCCCCGACGCCGTACGCGCCGAATGCCGGGCCGAAACCAGTTCCTACCCGCACATTCTGATCGACGGCCGATCACCGCGAGGCGTGGCCCATGTCGTCGTCGGCGACGCCATCACCGGCGAAATCATGCACGACCCGCACCCGTCCCGCGACGGGCTCGCCGACATCACCGGCGCTTTCGTTCTCTGCGAGGCCCGCTAATGGTGCTGCCGATCTTGCTCACCCTGTTCTGTGACCGCTGTAGCGGCCTATTCAAATCCCCCGCATTGCGGCCGATCTGCCCGCAGTGCCAGCCCGCCAACGAGAGAGGCCGCCGTGCGAATTCGTAGCACCAAACCGGAGTTCTGGCGCTCACGCCGAATCGCGGCCGTCGACTGGGAAGACCGATTTGTACTCAAGGGGCTTGAGTCGTACGTCGACGACAACGGCGTCGGCAAGGACGACATCGAATTGATAGTCGGCGACCTGTTCCAACGCGACCTCGTTCGCGAGCCCTCGCGAACCCTCGCGAGGGTTTCGGAAGCACTTCGCCGGCTTCACGAGGCCGGTTTGCTATGGCGATACGAAGTCGACGGCACCGCATTGCTCTATGTGTCGTTCTGGGAATCGGCCCAACGAGTCGACAAACCGAACCCCGGACGTTTACCCAGACCAGACGGCACTTTGAACTACAAAGAGTCCGTCATCGGCGAGTCATTCGCGAACATTCGCGAACCCTCGCGAACCTTCGCGCCTGGAACAGAGGAACAGGGGAACAGGGGAACAGGGGAACAGACGACGACCGCGCGCGAAAACGACGAACCCGCGCCGCCCGAACCGCAAGGCGTCGTCGACGACGAAGTGCTCAATTCCGCGCCCGAATTCGTCGACAATCCCAGCCGGCCCACGCCGCCCAAACCGACCGACGCCGCACGCACGGTCGTCCGCACAACGCTCGGCACCGGCTACCCCCGAACGACCATCGACCGGCTCGCCGTCCAAGTCACCAAACTTGCGCGCGAACGCCACCCCGACGCGCTCATCCGCGAGGCGCTTCGCGAATGGGACCGCCGCGCCGACTGCACGAAAGCCGAATTCCTGCCGACCGTGCTGGGCGACATCGTCAAACGCTCCCGCGCCGCGCCGGCCACGAACGGCCACGACGACAAAGTCAACGGCTACCTCGCGTTCGCCAACCAAACCCGACGACCGGAGCTCGAACCATGACCGACTACCACCAGACCGCCGCGCTCGCGCTCGCCAAGTGCGCCGCCTATGACCCGTGGTTTCCGAAAGCCTCACAGGCCATCGTCGATTCCTGGGCCGAGCAGATCGCACGCTACGAGCTGCAACCGCCCGACGTGCTGGCCGGCGTCGCGAAGATGTACGCCGAGAACGGATCGGGATTTCGGCCGCTGCCCAAAGACTTGACCGACGCGGCCCGCGCCGTACGCCGCGACCGCACCGAACGGGAATCAGACGCCGAACGCCGCGCACGCGAAGACCGTCGCGACGCCGACCTAGACCGCCGCGCCGAGCTGGCGCAACTCGTCGACAGCCTCGCCCGATCCAAAGCGATCGACCATGAGTGACCCCGTTGACCTCGACGACCGCGACCCGTACCCGCCGCCGTGGTACAGCGGGCCGCCGCCGAAGGTCACGCGCGACCCGGTGCTGTTGGCCTACATCGACACGAACGCGCTCGACTTCGACTGCACGAACCCGAAATGCATGGCGCCGCAAGGCGAGCTGTGCCGCCATGACGCCGAACACGGCGGCCGCGAACGAAAGATGCCTTGCCCGAAACGCATCACTACCGCTGCACGAGCTGCGAAAGGAACCACCGAATCATGAGCACGCCAAGCCCCGAAGACCGGCAACGGCGCATCGACGACGCCGTGCGCAACCTGCACGTGATGAACGACCAGCTCGCCGTTTTCCACGCCACACGCGCTATCGCGTTCGGCACGAACAGCCCCGCGTACACGGCCGAAGCGATTCGCGAGCTGTACCGCGATTTCGACCGCAAGCACCCGAATGCACTAGAACCACCGAAAGGGGCCGAGAAGTGATAACCGACCACGAGTTCGTCGGGTTGCGGCAGTGGGGCATGTTCCCGACCGCCGACAAGCCGTGCCAGTACCGGCCGAGCGCGCATGTCGCCGCCGTGTGCGGCTTCCCGCAAGGGCAGCACGTGCGCATGTGCTCGGCGGCGCTGAACATCGCCGGCCAGCACTACGGTTGCGATCTGCTGACCCCGCACACGGGTTCGCACCGCAATGCGGCAGCCGAAGCGATCTGGGACGGGCCCGCCGCATGACCGCGCCCAACCTTGGCCCGTGCCGCTGCGAAGTCGTCGACCAGAACGTGCCGTTTTCCGCGTTGCCGGCGCACGCCAAGGTCAACACCGCGCTCGGCCTGGTGCTCGTCGACCACGAGCACAGCGATTTCGAGCCGTACCCGTGCGCCGAGCCCAATTGCCCGTGCGGCGAGCACCGACCCGTCTACCGCCCGCCCGGCGACGAGACAGAACCCGGCGAGAATCGAGCCCAGACGGCCGCTGCGCCACGAAACCGGTATTCCGTGTCCATTCCCGCCGACGCGCTGGAATTCGCCGGCGAGAACGTCGCACAGACCGCCGCGTGGATTGACGGCGTGCTCGCATGGCTCGGGTGGACCGGCGGTGAGGCGCGACCGCTCGACGACGCGCGCACCGTGTGCGACTTCGCCGACGCACTCGACGCGGCCAAGCCCGAACACATCGACACCATGACCGCGCTCGCGCTCGCGCTGCGCCGGCTCGCCGCCGCCAACCGCGACAACTCCGCCCGACGGTTCGTCGCCGGCATCCGACGCAAGCTGGCCGGCCGATGAGTGATTACGGGCGGCCAGTGATGACCAGCGTGCAAGCCGAAGTCGAAATGCTGGCCGCGACGCGATTCCAACAACTCGGCCCGAACTACGACTTCGCCGACTACGAAGTGCGAGCAATCAGCGGCGAACGCGGCTTCGAAGACGAAGCGATCGGCGCGCTTGCGTTCACGCACGAGCAATTCGGCACGCCGTTCACACAAGCCGTTTCGTGCGACATCTGTGGCGGCCTGTTCGTCGAGCGGCTGCAAGCCATGCGCAAGCACCGGCTGCAATGCGGCTGGCGCAAACGATGAGCGTCGAAGTGCGCCACGGCGCCGGCGGCGGCGCCGAATGCGACTGGGGGCCGATCGAACTGTCGGCCCACGGCGGCCCGCCGGCCGAACCGAAGCCGCTGCTCTTGCTCGACGCCGACGAAATCGACCGCATGGTGCGCGCCGGCGCCGACTGCCCGCACGAGTGCGGCGCCGTCACCACCGTCAAGGAACGCCAGCCCGAACCCGCCGGCGAAGTCGTCCTTGGCTGCGACGTCGTGCCGCACCGCAGCGGGCTCGTCATCGCGACACCGCTCAAGACGCGCAAGTTCCTGACCCTGACCCGCGGCCGCGAAACGTGGACATGGGAACTGTACGAAGCGCACTGGGCGCCAGACGATTTCGATGAAGGACGAATTTACGTGGGAAGGTGGCCCGACTAGATGAGCGCACACGAATGCCTTGCCGCCGGCGCGTGCCGCAACGCGACCGTCTTAACCAACGACGAAGGTGTCGAGATACGCCGCGACGGCGCTGCGACCGAGCACGAGAACACGCTGTGCCCCGCGTGCCGCGACTACATCAGCAAGGCCGTGCGCCAGCTCCCGAAAGACTGGGCCCAGCTACGCGCCACGCTCGGCGAGCGGGCCCGCCGCAACGGCCAAAAGGTTCGCTCGACACCCGAACCGGCCGTGCCGATTTCCGCGCGCAAAGACGCGCTCATGCGCGACATCGTGGAAACCGCGCGGCGCGCCGCCGAGCTCGTCGCCGACGCCATCAACGCGCGCCCGCCCGCCGGCCGCCGGCTACCCGCCCCGCCGGCACAGCTCGAGAAACCGGTCGATGCCCGTTCGGTCGCCGTGCGCAGCTTCGATGACACCCGCGTGCACGACGGCGACCTGTTGGCCGCGTGCATACGCATGGTCGAACCGAATCTCGACGCGCTCGCCGGCAACGAACTGTCGAATCACTACGTCTGGAACCGCGATAACGAGCGCCACGAAATCGTCCAACTGATCGGCGTCGACGTCGCGTTCGATCTGGTCGACCTGCACAACCAAGCACGCGCCGAACTGGGCTTGACCCGGCTGCGCCACCGCTACGAAATGCCGTGCCCCAATTGCGGCGCCGCCGTCGGCCGCGACGACGGCACAACCATCGTCGATTGCAAGAACTGCAACTCGGCATGGACCGAACGCGAATATCAGTTTCTCGCCGGGCTCATCACTCACGAAAGGTTAGATATGGAACTGTTGAAATGGCTTCTCGCCGAAGCCTATTGGCGGCTCGACATGTTGCAGAACCTCGACGACATGATGCACCGACACAAGAACCTAGACGCAGACGCCGCCGCTGCGCTCGAAATTCTCGACGCCGCGCTCGGCGAGCACAAACGGCCGGCCGATCGCGTCGTCGCCACCGACCGCAAAACCGCCGCCGAGCGCCAGGCCGCCGACGACACGTGGGCATTCGGCAACGAGCCCACCTACCAGCGGCCCAAACGCAAGCCGGCGCCGGCGCGCGAGCCCATCACGAACCCGATACCGGCCGGCTCGCTGTCCACGCTCGTCGACATCGACGAAAACGTCGTCATCAACGGCGACGCGCGGTGCCGCGACTGCAACCTGATTCACGCCGGGACGTGCCCGTGACGACGACGCCGAAGTCATTTCAGGCACTCGACTCAGTGATTCAAGCCCTGATGCACGAGTGCCACCCCGACCAGCTCGCCGCCGGCGCCATACCCGTCGACGCGGTGCTCGTCGTCGGCACACAGCGCATCGACGACGACGGCGACCGTGTGGGCGGCGTGTTCGTCTTCCCCCGCAACGGATCACAGCCGTACTACCAAACGACCGGGCTGCTCGACGCCGCGCGAGACCTGTTGTACGCCCGCGCGCACGAACGGGTCGACGAATGACCGCCCGCGCGCCGCGCCGGCGCTGGAACGTCAAAGACTGGCCGTGGCCCGGCGACGACGCCGAAGACAAGGCCAAGCGCATCGCACTGTCATACCGCCGGCTCGTCTACGACATCGCACAAGGCACCATCGACGACCCCGCCGGCGAGCTGTACCGGCTCGACGAACACTGGGCCCAGTTCGGCCACTACTGGCCGCGCCCGGGCCCGATGCCCGTCGACGAAGACGACTGGCTATGCGCCGCCGACCTCGCGCACCTGATCGACAAGGCGCCAACCGACATATACCGATGGGCCCGGCGCGGCAAGATCGAGCAGCGCGTCGGCCCAGACGGCGCACCCGAATACTCGCTCGCATCAGCACGCGACTACCTACTGCAACGACGACAGAAACGAGCTGGACTGTGACGTACGAAGGCACCCGAATAGGCGACATCACGCTATGTGCTGGTTGCGGATTCGCGATCCAGCTTCGCCGCATCAGTTACGCAGAAGGCGACTGGGACGAATGGCGACACTTCCGTGTTCCCATCACACCGCACACGGCCGAACCGAAGCGGTCAATCTGGGAAGCGACGCCATGACGTACCAGCCGGCCGCCGGCGAATACCGGTGCATCGTGTGCGGCGCGTGGCGCGGCGAGCACACCCCCGACGGCAACGGCATCGTGCTGGAATGCCCGGTGCCCGTGAAGCTGAACGAATACTTCCGCATAACGGCATCGTTCACGCCAGCACCAGCACCACTACCGCCCGTCGGCTCGCGCGTGAAACTCACCCGCGACGGCCGGCGCTGGTGGGACGTCCGCGCGGCCGACGACCGATTCGCGATCCTCACCCGCCAAGCCGAATTCAGACCGAAGGGCGAAGTCTGCTACACGATTCTCGACGCCGTAGCCGGCGTGCGCGGCCCGTGCGACCTGATCGGGCAAAGCTGGCACAAAACGATGCCCGACGAAGCGTGCGCCGAACTGCTCGCCGAATTGCAGATCAGCTCGAAAGTCGACGCATGGAACGCCGGCGACCGAACGTTCGACGTCGACGCCATCATCGGCGATCGCGGCAACTGGGTCGGAATCTCACACCGCAACCGCGTACGACTCGACATCGGCGAAATACGCCCCCCACGAAAGGAAAACCGTTGATACGCACCGCATTGCAGAACCTAGCCAACAACGACCGACCCGAATGGCTCGTGCGCCGCATACCCGCCGGCGTCTGGAACTGGGCATTCGAAGTCACACCAAACGAAGCCATGATGCAAGACGCATACGCCGCACTGATGGCGCGCCCGAACATCACCGTCTACGACTACGACGGCCGCAACCGCCGGCCCGCGAACCCGTTCGCCGAATTGCGGCGCGGCCTGGCGAAGACCGCCGAAGCGGCCGCCGCGATGGCCGAACACCTGAACCAGATGTTCGCCGGCTTTCGCCGGCGCGTGCTGATCGGATTCAACGATGACTGACGTGAACGCCGACGGCCGTTTCGAAGCCGTCGAAACCGGCTGGCCGCTGACGCAACTTCTCGCGTGCACGACGTGCGGCGTCTTGCTGTGGGACGTCGACAAGCACTACCGATCGGCACATGGCATTCGATGCGTCGTCGACGAGTGCCCGGCCGGCCCGTTCGCGTCCGTCGCCGAGCTGAACGAACACTCACGCGAGCACCACGTCGAAACGTGGTACGTCAACGGCGAAAACATCGGCGAACGCTACCCCGGCGCCAACAAGGCTGGCGACTTCACCTGGCACACGAAATGATGCACCGTCGGCGCTACACCCGACGCGGCCTGCAATGCACGTGCGGCGCGCCGTTCTGGTCATGGCGGCACATCATCGCGTACGAGCTGGGCGCGCTCGCCGAGCGGATTCGCTACCACGCGCCGGAATGGTTTCGCGTCCGATGGCGCGCATTCCTGTGGTACCACCTGATAGCTCGGGTGAAATGACCCCTCGACGCCGGCACTGCCCGGGCTCGCGCGCTATCGGTGCCCCGTGGCAAGACGCCGATTGGTGCCCGTCATGCGGCCGCGTCTACGCACTACGCTTCGACGGCACCATTCGCGCTCACCCGATGGATTACGCGCGCATCGTCCGATTCGCGGCCGAGCTGGTGCGCGACGCCGAGATTCGCGACGGCATCCGATTGCCGATATGAGCGCCGGCACGTGCGATCACGACTTCACGTACAGCGTCGTCACGCTCGGGTATGAAGCGATTGCGCTGTGCACGTGCACGCTGTGCGGCGTCTGGGGCGTCGGATACGAAGCCGGAAACGATAGCCGCCGGCACCGACCGATCTAGCCGGCTTCGCGGCGAATGAGCTCGTCGATTGCCTCGCGCAACAGCTTCGACGGCCGCACGCCACGCCGGGCGGCGATTGCTTGGAACTTCGCGCGCACGTCGGCGGGTACCCGCGTCTGCAAGACGGGCGAATGCGTGCCATCGCCGGATAGCGACTTGCCGCCCGGCACGAGATTGTCGGCACGGCGAAATGCCTTGGCGGCCAACTTCTCGGCGCGCTTCTCGGTTAGCCGCTTGCCCTGAAATTGAAAGTCGTCGTGGTCAAGATCGGCGTCGACAACCTCGGCGCCGGCCGTGCTTTTCGGGAACTTACCCATGTCGTGCAACCCCTTTCGGTTCACTTGCGCCATTCGGTCGGCAGGCAGTGGATAGCGGCGAACTGGTCGTCGAACCTGTCGTCGGGCACCAGCCCGATTTCCAGCTCGACGCCACGGTCATCGGTGCCGATGTAGAGCGCGTAATCGCCGTCGACGCTGTGGAGCACAGCGTTCGCGAGCGCCGCTCTGATTCGGCCCGAATTGATCCCGTGTTTGCGGGCTGACCCGGTAATTCGTACGCGCATACGTCGAGTATGTCATACATCACCGACAATTCCTAACGAACATGTCGTACATACCCGACAATGCTAGGCGTCACGCCACGCCAACGCACCCCGAATATCGACGAAATAAGTGTTCATGGATACACTCGCCCACAAGCACCGCTGTGCCCGAAACGGGCCGGCGGTTCTTTGCTGCCCGCGATCGGGAGGTGTTCACGTGGCGCACGCACCGACACCCGGCAACGAGCAAGCCATCGAACGGCTCAACAAATACTGGGCAGACGGCGAAGGCGCCGCGAAAATCAACTGGGGCGTGCCCGGCGATTTCGCGCGCTGTGAGGCCGAGCTCGGCAAGTTCATTCACGACCCCGAAGTCGTCAAAGGACACTGCGCCAACCTCCACAAGCGGGCAACCGGCGCATGGCCCGGCCACGCACCAGGCGCCGAACAAGCCGCCGCCCACGCCAAGCACGTTGCCGCGCTCGCCAAGGAACGGAACAAGGGCAAGTGAACGACGACCTGTTGCCCGACGACCCCGCCGGCACAGTGCGCGCCGGCGGCGGCATCATCGCCGTACGCGCACCGAGCCCAGTACCCGACAGCGACGACACGGCGCTCGCATGGTTCGTCTTCAACGTCGACGGCCACCAGCTCGACTACGAAGCCGAGCACCAGCGCATCAGGCAGTTGCCCATCGTGTACCAGCTCATCGCCGCCGCCCGCTGATGTACGACGCCGACCAGCTCGTCGACACCTACGACGAATTCGCCGTTCGCATCACCGGCGCCGGCTACGCGATCAGCACAACCGACACCGTGAACGTCGTGCGTGACGCCGAGAACGCGACCGTATTCACGAACGTCGACGACGCATTACTCGTCGTCAACACGCTCGCCACGCGATACCGCGACCTCGGCGCCAACGACTACGCCGACGCCGTGCACGTCATCACACGCACCGTTCAAACCACACGCTCGTCATGGTTCGAACGCGGCCGGCCACCAGCCGATGCCACGCGCACCTAGACGTTGCCCCGGTGACCACGGCCAGTGCACGAACCTGATACGCAACCGCAAGTACTGCGAAGAACACACGGTTGCATGGGCCGGCGAACGCACCGAATCGAGCCGCGTCACCAGCACGCGCCGTTGGCGTGAAGACGTGCGGCCGACCATTTTGAAACGCGACGGCTACGCCTGCCAGATCAGATACGTCGGCATCTGCACCGGATACGCGACCGTCGTCGACAAGATCGCGCCGGCCGCCCGCCGACCCGACCTCGCGTTCGACCCCGACAACCATCAGGCCGCGTGTTGGGAATGCAACGACACCAAGGCACGCACAGCCGACCGCGGATTGCCCGAACCACCACGAGCCGCGTAACCGCCGTCGCTGGCGACTTCCCCACGCCAGCGCCGGCGGCCGGCGAGCGGTGACCGTCGCGAGAGGGTGGCTCAGCGCCGGCGACCAGCCCCCGGGGGCCGGCGACCCCCAACGGTCCACCCTCCCCCCGTACCTACTGAGTCCCGCCGATATGTCCTGTGAAAAAAGGTCTGTACGCTTCCCGCAACTTTTCTCCGGCGGCTGTTCGGCGTTCCGAAAACCGTTGTCTACCAGCGGTTTCGGGCTCGAGCCCGTGCGCGAAAGTTGCTCGGGCGCAACGTTATTCCCGTTATGGGAGCCAGCGACCCGATATGGGAGCGTGTGACATGCCAGCACATTCGAAAGACCCGTCGGTTCGTGCTCGACGCAACAAGACGTCGACGCGGGCCGTGCTCAAGCCGGTCAAGAATCCGACGATTCCGGCGTTGCCGGCGGGGCCCGATTGGTATCCGCAGATCGAAGCGTGGTGGCGTCGCGCGTGGTCGTCGCCGATGGTTCCCGAATGGACCGAATCGGACGTCGACACGATGTACCTGGCGGCGAAGCTGATGCAAGAGTTTTGGTCGCCGGAAACCAGCGCGAACGTGTGCAAGAACTTGGCGGCCGAGATTCGGCAGTTGCTCGCGCAGTGCGGTTTGACGCCGATGTCGCGGCGCTCGCTGCAATGGGAAATCGAGCGGGTCGACGAAGCGCAGGCGCGGGGCAATGCGCGGCGTTCGGGTACGAGCTCGGCGCCGGCGAAGTCGGCAGCGGCGAAGCGCAAGGTCGATCCCCGGGTGGCGCGGCGCGAACGCAACTTGCATTCCGTGGGCTAGTGCCCGGTGGAGCTGGTAGTACCGCCCGACGACGATAAGCCGTTGCCCACGCTGGGCGACCAAGTGTGCGATTTCCTTGAAGAACGCGCGGTGTACGGGCCGGGCGACCTCAAGGGGCAACGGGTTCAGCTTTCCGAAGACTGGCGCTATTGCCTGTACCGGCTGTATGAGCACTGGCCGCGCGGGCACCCGCGCGCCGGCCGCCGGCGGTTCAAAAAGGGCCGGCTCTCGGTGCGCAAGGGCGCGGCGAAAACCGAGCTGATGGCGTTCGTCGGTTTCCTTGAGATACACCCCGAAGCGCCGGTTCGGTTCAACGGGTTCAACCGCGACGGCTCGCTCAAGCAAGGCCGGCCGGTCGTTGACCCCTTCGTTCCGATGCTGGCGAACGCCAAGTTGCAGGTTTCCGAGCTGGCGTTCGGCGCGCTCAAGTACATCTGCGAAGAATGCGACGACGCCGACCTGTTCGACGCGACGCTTGACCGCATCATTCGGCTCGACGACCGTGGCCGAGCCGACGGCAAGGCGTTGCCGCTGGCGAACGCGCCCGACACGAACGACGGTGGGCGCACGACGTGCAACTTGTACGACGAAACGCACCGTCTGTATCTGCCGTCTGAGAAGGCGGCAATCGTCACGATGGAAGCGAACCTAGGGAAGCGCACAGCGCAAGACCCTTGGTCGCTGGGCGTGACGACGGCCGGCGAGCCCGGCCAGCAGTCGCAGGCCGAAGACGACCATTTTGAAGCCGAAGCCATTGCGCGGGGCGAGATTAAGCGGCCGCGCATGTTTTATTTTCACCGTCAGGCGTCCGACGGCTGGGATATGGACGTCTTCGAAGAACGGTGCGAGGCGATTCGCGAGGCGTCGGGCGACGAGCTGGCGGCGCGCACCGACGTTGAAGACCTGGCGTCGCAATGGGACGTGCCGAAGGCCGACGTCGCGTATCTGGAACGGGTTTGGTGCAACCGCTGGACACAGCAGGGCTTGCAGGCGTTCAACTTGCGGCGCTGGAAAGACTTGCGCCGGCCGGGTGCGGTCATTCCGCGGCGGGCAATGGTGACGATCGGGTTCGACGGCGCTCGTATGCGCGACTCGACGGCGATGGTGGTCACCGACGTGCGCACCGGGCTGCAAGTGCTGGCCGGCTTGTGGGAGCGGCCGCACGACGCCGACGAAGACTGGGAAGTTGACGAGTCTGAAGTCAACGCCAAGCGCGCCGAGCTGTTCCGCACGTACCGCGTCGTGAAGATGTACGCCGACCCGCCGCACTGGAATTACACGGTGGGCGCGTGGGCGGCCAAGCACCCCGACGTCGTTGAAGAATTCTGGACGAACCAGCGGCATCGCATGATTCGGACGATTCAGACGTACGTCGGTGCGATGCAGTCGGGCGTGCTCGGCCACGACGACGACCCCGAAACGGGCGACTTAACGCGGCATATCGGTAACGCCGGCAAGCAGTACACGAACTTGGTCGACCCGCAGACCGGCGAACGGCTGTGGATTCTGGGCAAGTTGCACAAAGACCGCAAGTTTGACGGCGCGATGGCCGCCGTTCTGTCGTGGCAAGCCCGCATGGACGTGTTGCCGAAGTTGCCGAAGCCGAAGAAACGAGTGTTCAAGCAGATCAGGTGAAAGGGGCCGAGATTTGACCAGTCCGACCCCCGCCACCCGCGCGGACCTGTTGCCGTACCAATGGTTCGACCGCATCAACGCCATGTTCACGCAGCCGACCCGGGCACCGTGGAAAGACCAGCTCGTACGGCCGTCGAACATCATCGACCCGCGCAGCGGCGAACGCAGCATTTCGCACATGGCGCGCTACTGGACGCCGCGCGACCGGTATCTCGACATGCTGTGGTCGTACTACGAGGGCGACCCGCCGTTGCCGCAGCTCAAGCCGGAATATCACGAGGTTTTCCGCGACATCATCCGCAAGGCCCGGTCGAACTACGCGCCGATGTGCATTGCCGCGATGTTGGATCGCATGGAACTGCAAGACATTTCGACGCTGATCGACGCCGACACCGACGGCGACAACCTCGCGGCCGACATCATGGAAGAAACCGCGTTCGCGGCCGTCAGCAAGGACTTGTTCGCCTACACGCTGGGCATGGGCGAGGGCTACGCGATGGTTGTGCCCGGTGTCGAAGGCGGCCCGACGCTGGAAAGCACGAACGCGCCGAGCCCGACTATCCACGCGATCGACCCGCGACGGTGCATCGGCATACCCGACCTGAACAACCCGACGCGGCTCGCGGCGGCCGTTGTGCACCAGTACGACCCGATCTTGCAGTCGCGCATCGCGCACCTGTTCTTGCCCGGGCAGAAGTGGACGCTCAACTACGACCCCGACTCAAGGAACTTCACGCTCGCCGACACCGCGCCGGTCGCCGTCGAAGGGCTCGACGCTTTCGGCGGCATTCCCATCGTTCGGTTCGACAACCTGAACGGTATGGGCGAGTACGAGCCGCATATCGACCTGCTCGACCGGATCAACGACGTCACGCTTCAACGCATCATCGGGTTCTGGTATCAGGCGTTGCGGCAACGCGGGCTGGTCGGCGACGAAGACGCCGAAGACGAAGACTCGCCCGAACAGCAAGCGCCGCCGGTCGACCTGAACAAGGTGTTCAAGGCCGGCCCAGGCGAGCTGTGGCAGATACCGGCCGACTTCAAGATATGGGAGTCGCAACAGACCGATTTCGGGCCGCTGCTGAACGGAAAGCGCGATGACGTCAAGGAATTCGCCGCCGTCACGTCGACGCCGTTGCACCTGATTACGCCCGACGCGGCCGCCGGCTCGGCAAGCGTGTGGAATTCGATCGGCCCCCAGTGCAGTTTCATGCGCCGGCCACGGTCG
>NZ_LZKU01000284.1 GCF_001672975.1 Mycobacterium sp. 1465703.0 | reverse complement strand
GCCTGCGCAGGCCCGGCTTGTGTGACACGGCGGCGACCACCTCCAGGACGTCGCCGCCACCGAGGTCGGCGTGGATCCACCCCCAGCGTCTGGCGTTGCCGTGACCGTAGATGTGGGCGACGCCGCCGCGCCACGCTCCGATGGGCGAGGCGGTGTCTCCGACGGTCAATGAGCCGGTGAAGTCGGCGGTGGGTGCCAGCACGACCTGTGCGCCGGGCAACAGCTCGCGCTCCCACGCCAGGCGGGGGAAGGTCCACAGCGGGCGAGCGGTGTCCGTCCAGGACAGGTCCCAGGCCAGCGATCCGGCCCGGCCGGCCAGCTGCCCATCGGCCACTCGAACCCCGGCGGTGCTGAACCAGTCGGCGCCGGTCGCGGGCTGCGCGGGCTCCGGGCCGAACCGTGCGGTGTGCGGTGACCCCTCGGACGGAAACCGGGTAACCCAGCCGTGCGCGTAGGGAGCCCCCTGTACGGGAGCCACCGTCTCGCAATGGATCCACAACCCCGCGCCGGTCCGAGTGTCGGACAGGGTGGCGTACCAGACCTCGAGGCGCCCCGCCTCGCCACGCCATCGTGGGGCGGCGGCCGATCGCTTTTCGTCGTCCATCACGTGCTCCGTCGCCGACCGCAGTCCGCGGCTCACCGGGTATCAGGAACTGGGCGGCTACTCGGCGATACGAGTCGCCGGGTGCACTGCAATGAGCCCTAACTTGCTGCGGCGCTTGCACATCGCGGCCAGTTCCGAGTACGCCTTGGCGCCCAGCAACTCGGTGAGTTCGTCGGCCAAGCTTTCCCACACCTGCTTGGCGCCGACATGAGCGGCCGGATCGCCGGTGCAATACCAATGCAGGTCGGCGCCACCGGAACCCCAACCGCGACGGTCGTATTCGGTGACCCAGGTCTTGAGGATCTCAGTGCCGTCGGGCCGGGTCACCCACTCCTGGCTACGACGGATCGGCAACTGCCAGCAGACATCGGGCTTCATGGTCAGCGGCGGCACGCCGAGCTTGAGGGCCTTGCTGTGCAGCGCGCAACCGACACCGCCGGCAAAACCTGGCCGGTTCAAGAAAATGCACGCATCTTTGTGCTTTCGGGTGCGGTACTGCGGTTGGCCGTCATGCTCGTCGAGTTCCAGATAACCCTTGCGGCCCAACCCTTTTTCGCGAAACTGCCAGTCGGCGTCGGTCAGCTTCTTCACCGCGTCGTCCAGGCGGGCGCGGTCGTCGTCGTCGGACAAGAACGCGCCGTGCGAGCAGCACCCGTCGTCCGGGCGGCCCTCAACCGTGCCTCGGCACGCCGGGGTGCCGAACACACATGTCCACCGGGAGAGCAGCCAGGTCAAGTCGGCCGCGATCAGGTGCTCGGGGTTGTCCGGGTCGTAGAACTCCACCCATTCGCGGGCGAAATCCAGTTCGACCTCTTGTCCCGGTTCCAGGTGCGAATTCGCCACGGAGTCCACGTTAGACCACAATTCGGCCCTTGCGAGCCGTTGACACTCAAGCCAGCTATGGCCGCTATCACGGCAGGTTGACCGGGTCGCGCAAGGCACCACGTCAGCGGCTTCGTTAGGTTGTTTACGTGCGATTGGGCGTTCTCGACGTGGGTAGCAACACGGTGCATCTGCTGGTGGTGGATGCTCACCGTGGCGGTCATCCCACACCGATGAGTTCGACGAAAGCGACTTTGCGGCTGGCCGAGGCCACCGACAGCGCCGGCAAGATCACCAAACGCGGTGCCGAGAAGCTGATCTCCACGATCGACGAATTCGCCAAGATCGCCGACAGTTCCGGCTGCGCGGAGATGATGGCCTTCGCCACATCGGCGGTCCGGGACGCCGGCAACTCCGACGATGTGCTGGCCCGGGTGCGCAAGGAGACCGGCGTCGAGTTGCGGGTGTTGACCGGAGTCGACGAGTCGCGGCTGACCTTCCTGGCGGTGCGCCGCTGGTACGGGTGGAGCGCGGGCCGCATCATCAACCTCGACATCGGTGGCGGTTCGCTGGAGATTTCCAGCGGGCTGGACGAGGAGCCCGAGGTGGCGTTGTCACTGCCGCTAGGCGCCGGCCGGCTGACCCGCGAGTGGCTGCCCGACGATCCGCCCGGCCGACGCCGGGTGGCGATGCTGCGGGATTGGCTGGACGCCGAACTCTCGGAGGCCCGCGTCAACATCCTCGATGCGGGTAGCCCCGACCTGACGGTGGCGACATCGAAGACGTTTCGCTCGCTGGCGCGGCTCACCGGAGCGGCGCCGTCGGGCGCCGGACCACGGGTAAAAAGGACGCTGACAGCAAACGGCCTCAGGCAACTCATATCTTTCATCTCTAGGATGACGACCGCTGACCGGGCAGAACTGGAAGGAGTGAGCGCCGAGCGAGCACCGCAGATTGTTGCGGGTGCTCTGGTGGCCGAGGCAAGCATGCGAGCGCTGTCGATCGAATCCGTGGATATTTGCCCGTGGGCGTTACGGGAAGGTCTCATCTTGCGCAAACTGGACAGCGAAGCCGACGGAACGGCCCTCATGGAGCCTTCGGTGCGCAATGCTGGAGGCCAGGTAGTTGATCGGAATCAGAACCGATCGAGAGGCGACAAACCATGACCGGACCGCACTCCGAGACCGAGAGCCCCGGCACTCGGCCGATCTCCGTTGCCGAATTGCTGGCCAGAAACGGGACTATCGGCGCCCCGGCGGTCACCCGGCGGCGCCGCCGGCGCCGCGGTGACAGCGACTCCGTGACCGTCGCCGAGCTGACCGGCGAGATCCCGGTGGTCAGTGACGACGACGAACCCGAACACGACGCCGCCGGCGCCATCGACGTCGCCGCACCGGCTCCGCCCGCCCAACCCGCCGCCGCGGCCGAACGGGTGGCGAAAGACGAGCCGAAAGCGCCCTACTGGTCCGAGCCCGAGCCGCGCTGGCCCAAGTCGCCGCCGCAACCCAAACGGGCGCCGGGACCCGAACGCAGCGAATACCCTCGGCCGTTGCCCGATGCCGGCCTGTCCGGCCGAGGCACCGGCCAGCCGGGAGCCTCCGGGGCCGAAGACATGAGTCCCGACCCGATGGACCATTACGCCGATATCCCGGTGGACGTGATGGACTCCGACGTGCGCGAGGCCGAACCGGCGCTGGAGGACTCCGCGTACGTGCGCTCTTTCCTGCACGGGGATTCGGCGCTGGACGAGGACGAGGACGCCGACGGATCGTCGGCCGCCGCGATGCTCGGCGACGAGGAGCACCACGATGTCCGGGAGCGGCACTCGGACGCAGACCTGGATGCGGACCTGGAGCAGGGCAGATTCGGCGCAGTGTGGCGCGGCGGTGTGGTGGTGCTGCAGTCGATGCTGGCCGTCGCGTTCGGCGCCGGTTTGTTCGTGGCCTTCGACCAGCTGTGGCGGTGGAACAGCCTGGTAGCGCTGGTGCTATCGGTGCTGGTCATCCTGGGCCTGGTGGCCGGGGTGCGAGTGGTTCGTAAAACCGAGGACATCGCCAGCACGTTGATCGCGGTCGCGGTCGGTGCGCTGATCACCCTGGGTCCGTTGGCCCTGTCGTTGCAATCGGGCTAGCGGCGCCGTAGACAGTGCGCCCAGCCATCAAAGTCGGCCTTTCCACGGCTTCGGTGTACCCGTTGCGGGCCGAGGCCGCCTTCGAGTACGCGGCCCGGCTGGGTTACGACGGCGTGGAACTGATGGTGTGGGCCGAGTCGGTCAGCCAGGACGTCGATGCGGTCAAGAAGCTGTCGCGGCAATACCGCGTCCCGGTGTTGTCCGTCCATGCGCCTTGCCTGCTGATCTCGCAGCGGGTCTGGGGCGCCAACCCGGTGCCCAAGCTGGATCGCAGCGTGCAGGCCGCCGAACAGTTGGGCGCGCAGACCGTCGTGGTGCACCCCCCGTTTCGCTGGCAGCGGCGCTATGCCGAAGGCTTCAGCGAGCAGGTGGCGAAGCTGGAGGCCTCGAGCGAGGTGATGGTCGCGGTGGAGAACATGTTCCCGTTCCGGGCGGACCGGTTGTTCGGATCCGGCCAGTCGCTGGAACGGATGCGCAAACGCGGCGGCGGCCCCGGTCCGGCGATTTCGGCGTTCGCGCCCTCCTACGACCCGCTGGACGGCAACCACGCCCACTACACGCTGGACCTGTCCCATACCGCGACCGCGGGCACCGACTCGCTGGACATGGCCCAGCGGATGGGGGCGGGCCTGGTGCATCTGCACCTGTGCGACGGCAACGGTCTACCCGCCGACGAGCATTTGGTGCCCGGGCGTGGCACGCAGCCCACTGCCGAGGTGTGTCAGATGCTGGCCGGCAGCAATTTCGCCGGGCACGTCATCCTGGAGGTGTCCACGTCCAGCGCGCGTTCCGCCAACGAACGCGAAGCCATGCTCGCCGAATCGCTGCAGTTTGCCCGTACGCATCTGCTGCGCTGATCAAGCCAGGAGAAATCCCAGACACATGAGTGCCCTATTCACCACCGCAATGACGTTGCGGGAGGTCGGTTCAGGCGTCTTCGAAGGCGAGCTCGACAAGCGCTGGACGATCGGTCCCAAGGTGCACGGGGGCGCAATGCTGGCGCTGTGCGCCAACGCCGCCCGCACCGCCTATGGCGACCAGCCGGATGGGCGCGAATCGGTCCAGCAGCCGGTCGCCGTGTCGGCGAGCTTTCTGTGGGCGCCCGACCCGGGCCAGGTGCGGTTGGTGACATCGATCCGCAAGCGGGGCCGCCGGATCAGCGTCGTCGACGTCGAGCTCACCCAGGGCGATCGCACCGCGGTGCACGCCGTGGTGAACCTGGGCGAGCCCGAGCACTTTGATGGCCAGGTGAAGCCGCTGTTGTCGGCCAACCCGGTGCTGGAGCTGATGGCGCCCGAGCCCCCCGACGACATCGAGCCGATCGGGCCCGGGCATCCGCTGGCCGGCCTGGTCCACCTGGGGGAGGGCTGCGACGTGCGGCCGGTGCTGTCGACGATGCAACCCCGCACCGACGGGCGTCCGCCGGTGATCCAGATGTGGGCGCGCCCCCGCGGAGTGGCCCCGGACGCCTTGTTTGCGCTGATGTGCGGCGATCTGTCGGCGCCGGTGACCTTCGCCGTGGACCGTACCGGCTGGGCGCCCACCATCCAGCTCACCGCCTTCCTGCGCGGCCTGCCGGCCGACGGCTGGCTACGCATCGTCGCGACCTGCACCGAGATCGGGCATGACTGGTTCGATGAGGACCACACCGTCGTCGACAGCCTGGGCCGCCTGGTGGTGCAGGCCCGCCAACTGGCATTGGTCCCTGCCGCTCGCTGATACGCGGGGTCTGCGATGCTTTCCGGCATGGCAAGAATCGCGATCATCGGTGGTGGCAGCATCGGGGAGGCACTGCTGTCGGGTCTGCTGCGGGCGGGCCGACAGGTCAAAGACCTGGTGGTGGTCGAGCGGGTGCCCGAGCGCGCCAAGTATCTGGCCGACACCTATTCGGTGCTGATCAGCCCGGTGGCAGACGCGGTGGAGAACGCGTCGTTCGTCGTGGTTGCCGTGAAGCCGGCTGACGTCGAGTCGGTGATGGGGGAGATCGCCCGCGCGGCCGGCGCCGCCGAGAGCGATACCGCCGAGCAGGTGTTCGTCACGGTCGCGGCCGGGATCACCATCACCTACTTCGAGTCGAAGCTGCCGGCCGGCACCCCGGTGGTGCGGGCGATGCCCAACGCGGCCGCCCTGGTCGGCGCGGGGGTCACCGCCTTGGCCAAGGGCAGGTTCGTCACCGCGCCGCAGCTCGAGGGCGTCTCGGCCCTGTTCGACTCCGTTGGCGGGGTGCTCAGCGTTCCGGAAGGCCAGATGGATGCGGTGACCGCGCTCTCGGGTTCCGGCCCGGCCTATTTCTTCCTGTTGGTCGAAGCCCTTATCGACGCCGGCGTCG
>NZ_LZKU01000283.1 GCF_001672975.1 Mycobacterium sp. 1465703.0 | reverse complement strand
GCATGGCCCTGGTCGCCGCCACGGTCGCCGCCGGTAAGACACCCGTGCCGCAACTGATCGCTGGCCGGCAGACGGCGGTCCAGGGAGACACCGCGCCGATCAGCCCGAAGATGATCGATGCGCTGCGGCCGATGATGCGGCTGGTGGTGACCAATGGGACCGCCAAGGAGATCGCCGTCTGCCGGCCAGCGATCAGTTGCGGCACGGGTGTCTTACCGGCGGCGACCGTGGCGGCGACCAGGGCCATGCCGAACGGACTGGCCAGCACCTTGCCCTGGCCGAAGCCGTCCTCCGTGCGCTCGGCCAGGTCCACCGTCGGCGGCACCGAGCCTGTCACCGTGGTGATGCCGTCCACCGTGTAGTCGATGCCGATTCCGTACTCGGCGGCCGTCTGGGTCAGACCGCGGGGCGGCATCCGGCTGCTCAACTCGGCGAACGTCGTGTTGCACGAGCTGGCGAACGCGCGCGACAGGGACACCACGCCGAGATCGAAGCCGCCGTAGTTGGGGACGGTGCGGTGCCCGATGTCGAGGTGGCCCGGGCAGCCCAGCATCGAGTTGGGGGTGGCCATGTCGCGGTCGACGGCCGCACCGGCGGTGATCATCTTGAACGTCGACCCCGGGGGGAACAGGCCGTTGGTGGCGGGCAGACCGTCCGCGTCCGCCCCGCCGTTCTGGGCGATCGCGAGGATCTCGCCGGTAGACGGCTTGATCACGACGATCATCGCCTTGCCGCCCTTGTTGTCGACCGCGCGCTGGGCCGCGTTCTGGACCACCCGGTCCAACGTGAGCGACACCGACGGCGCCGGAGAACCTTGGACCTCGTGCAGCACCTCGACCTCGACGCCGTTCTGGTTGACGCTCACCACCCGCCAGCCGGCTTCGCCGTCGAGCTGATCGACGACGGCCTTCTTCACCGCCGAGATGACGGCCGGGGCGAAATGCGGGTCGGTGGGCAGCATCTCGGGCTGCGGCGTGACCACGATGCCGGGCAGCCGGCCGATCGCCGGAAACACCTTGTCGTTGTCGTCGGGGTTCAGCGTCACGCCGAGGTCCACCGGGTGGGGTACCGAGCTGGCTTGTTCGGCGAGCAGCTGCGGGTCATTGAGGGTCTCGTTGAAGGGATGCAGCACGTCGACCGCCGCGTGCGCGGTATTGAACAGGGCGGGCCCGGCCTGGGTGGCGTCCAGCGTGTAGTGGTACACGAAGCCCGGGACCAGCACGTCGCTGCCGCCGAGCTCGTTCACCGATGCGCGGTGCGGCCGATCCGCGCGCAGCGCGAACGTCTGGTGCTCACCGAGCTTGGCGTGCAGGGCGTTGGTGGTCCACCGCACCGCCCAGTGCCCCTCGTCCCGCGCCATCTTCAGCTGGCCGTCGTAGGTCCACGTCCGGTTCTTGGGCAGGTGCCAGGTGAACCGGTAACCGACGGTGCCGCTGTCCTCGGCGTACTTGGCATTGAGGATCTGCGCGTCGAGGTGGGTCGCCTGCAGGCCGGACCAGGCCGCGTTGAGCGCTTCACGGGCCTCGTTGGGGCTGTCGCTGAGCTGTGCGGCGGTCGCGGTGTCACCGATGGCCATGGCGCGGAAGAACTTTTCCGCGGCCGGGCCGGGTCCGTCGGGCCGCGGCGTGCATCCGGACAGGACGACCGCCGCGAGCAGTAGCAAACCTGAGGCGGATGAGGCCAATGTTGTTCTAGTTGCCATCGGTGCAAATGTTAAGAACTGCGGTCTGAACAGCCGCGCCGACACACCGAGACCGAGCCGTGATGTCGCGTGAGACTGCTCGGCGAGTGCCCTACTAGCCGGGCGTTCGCCGCCGAGTGCCCGGCCAGCCGGGTGATGACGGTCGAAGGCCTTGGCGCGCTAGTCGAGCAATACCGTCGCGAAGGTGCCGATCTCGGCGAAGCCCACTCGGGCGTAGGCGGCGCGCGCCACCGTGTTGAAGTCGTTGACGTAGAGGCTCGCGGTGCGCCCGGTGCCGACGATCACCGCGGCGACCGTCGCGGTGCCTGCGGTGCCCAGACCCAGGCCACGCCACTCCGGGTGCACCCACACCCCCTGGATCTGGCCCACGCCCGGGGACTGCGAACCCACCTCGGCCTTGAAGACGACCTGGCCCTGCTCGAATCGCGCCCAGGCGCGCCCGGCCGTGATCAGGCTGGCCACCCGCCGCCGGTAGCCGCGACCGCCGTCGCCGATCCGCGGATCGACGCCCACCTCGCCGATGAACATGTCGACGGCGGCCACCAGGTACGCGTCCAGCTCCTCAGGCCGAACCTGCCGCACACCGGGGTCGAGGTCGCAGCTGGGGTGGTGGGACAACGCCAGCAACGGTTGGCGGTCACGCACGTCGCGGGCCGGACCCCAGGCCGCCTCGAGCCGCTCCCACATCGGCATCACCAGGTCGGCCCTGCCCACCAGCGACGAGCAACGCCGCGTCCCGCGCATGGCCTCATCGGCGAACGCGTTCAGATCGGACGGCGCGCCGCGCAGCGGGATCAGGTTGGCGCCGGCGAAGCACAGCGATTCATCGGCGCCGTGCAGCGTCCACAGTTCGCCGCCGATCGAATTGGGTTCAATGCCATGGTCGGCCACGCGGGCCGCGACCATGCACGATGCGACGGGATCGTCGTTGAGCACCCGCCAGACGGCGGCCGCGTCGCGCACCACGGACACCCGTCGCTCACCGACAAGGCGGAACAGGGGCGGAGCCGACATATGGCGAACTCTCTGTGCTGCGAACTCTCAGACCAACCCGGGGCGCTGGCGTTAATTAGCTTACGGTGACAATAGGCGAACTGCCCGATGTTGTGCCCGGACCGTGATCGCTGTTCATCTCCGAAGCGATGCGCATTGCCTCTTCGATCAGCGTCTCGACGATCTGGGCCTCGGGCACGGTCTTGATCACTTCGCCGCGAACGAAGATCTGGCCCTTGCCATTTCCCGACGCGACGCCGAGGTCGGCCTCTCGGGCCTCCCCCGGACCGTTGACGACGCACCCCATCACCGCGACGCGCAGCGGCACGTCCAGACCGTCCAGGCCGGCGCTGACCTCGTTGGCCAGGGTGTAGACGTCAACCTGCGCACGACCGCAGGACGGGCACGACACGATCTCCAGCCCGCGCGGCCGCAAGTTCAGCGATTCCAGGATCTGGATGCCCACCTTGACTTCCTCGACCGGCGGCGCCGACAGCGACACCCGGATGGTGTCTCCGATGCCGCGCGAGAGCAGCGCACCAAAGGCGACCGCGGACTTGATAGTGCCCTGGAAGGCGGGACCGGCCTCGGTGACGCCCAGGTGCAGCGGGTAATCGCATTGCTCGGCCAGCTGCTGGTAGGCGGCGACCATCACCACCGGGTCGTTGTGCTTGACGCTGATCTTGATGTCGCCGAAACCGTGCTCCTCGAACAGCGAGGCCTCCCACAGCGCCGACTCGACCAGCGCCTCGGGGGTGGCCTTGCCGTGCTTCTCCATGAACCGCTTGTCCAGCGAGCCCGCGTTGACGCCGATCCGGATCGGGATGCCCGCCGCACCGGCGGCCTTGGCGACTTCGCCGACACGGCCGTCGAATTCCTTGATGTTGCCGGGGTTTACCCGCACTGCGGCACACCCCGCGTCGATCGCGGCGAAGATGTACTTGGGCTGGAAGTGGATGTCGGCGATCACCGGGATCTGGCTGTGCCGGGCGATCTCGGCCAGCGCGTCGGCGTCCTCCTGGCGCGGGCAGGCCACCCGGACGATGTCGCAGCCGGCCGCGGTCAACTCGGCGATCTGCTGCAGCGTCGAGTTGACGTCATGTGTCTTGGTGGTGCACATCGATTGCACCGAGATCGGATGGTCGCTGCCGACCCCGACGTCGCGGACCATCAGTTGGCGCGTGGCACGCCGGGGCGCAAGCGTGGGCGCCGGAGTCTGCGGCATACCCAGGCCAATGGTCATTTGCGCTGATCCTTCGGTTTCGTCACTGGAAGAGCCTGATCGGGTTGACCAGATCGGCGGTCACGGTCAGCAGCATGTAGCCGACCACGAACACCAGCACCACGTATGTCGCGGGCATGAGCTTGAGGTAGTTCACCGGGGCGGCCGCCACCATGCCCCGGGCCGAGCGGATCACGTTGCGGATCTTCTCGAACACCGCGATGGCGATGTGACCGCCGTCGAAAGGCAACAGTGGCACCAGGTTGATCGCACCCAGGATGAGGTTCAGCTGGGCCAGGAAGAACCAGAACGCCACCCACAACCCGTGGTCGACCGTGTCGCCGCCGATGATGCTGGCCCCGACCACGCTCATCGGCGTCTGCGGGTCGCGCTGGCCGCCGCCGATGGCGTGCACCAGGGCACCGACCTTCGTCGGGATGGCGACCAGCGCCTTGCCCACCTCGCCGGTCAGGTCACCGGCGAAGGCCACGGTGGCCGGGATCGCGGTAAACACCCCGTAGTGCGTGGGCGCGACCTTGACTGCCCCGACGCCGATGGCGCCGACCGTGGCGGCTTGCGGCTGTTCGCCCTGCTTGGCCAGGTAGCGCTGAGTGGGGGTGACATCGACGTAGGTGGTGATGGTGGTGCCGTTGCGCTCGGCGACGATCGGCACGTTGCCGTGCACCTTGCGGATGGCGGCGGCCATGTCCTCGAAGGTCGACACCGGGGTGTCACCCACCTTGACGATGATGTCGCCGGCGCGGATGCCGGCGAGCGCCGCGGGCCCGGGCCCGGTGCAGTCGGCAATCTTGCCCGGAGCCACTTCCGGTGCCACGCAAGCGGTTTCGCCGACGACGGCCCGGGTCGGCGGATGCAGGTTCGGCAGGCCCCAGATCAGTGCGATGCCGTAGAGCAGCACCAGGCAGATGATGAAGTTCGCGGCGGGGCCGGCGAACAGCACCGCGACCCGCTTCCAGACCGCCTGCTTGAACATGGCGCGGTCGGTCTCGTCGGGGGCCAGCTCCTCCACCGAGGTCATACCAGCGATGTCGCAGAAGCCGCCCAGCGGGACGGCTTTGAGGCCGTACTCGGTTTCGCCGCGCCGGGTCGACCAGAGCGTGGGGCCGAAACCGACGAAGTAGCGGCGCACCTTCATGCCGGTCGCGCGCGCAACCCACATGTGCCCGCACTCGTGCAGGGCCACCGAGATCAGGATGGCCAGTGCGAACAGCACAATGCCGATAACGAACATCATCAGGCTGAGAGGACCTTTCTCACACCACTCCGGAAGTTTTTGCCGACACCCTGGCGGGCTGTGCTCGCGCGATTGCGGACCGCGCCCGCTCACGTGCCCAGCGCTGGGCGTCTAGTACCTCATCCACGTTAGCGGGTAAAACGGCCCATTGGTCGGCGGCGTGCAGCACGTCGGCGATGGTTTCGACGATCGCGGGGAACCTGACCCGGCCTGCCAGGAAAGCTTCCGCCGCCTCCTCGTTGGCCGCGTTGTAGACCGCGGTCATGCAGCCGCCGGTGCGCCCGGCGTGCCGGGCCAACTGGACCGCCGGGAAGACGGCGTCGTCCAGCGGCTCGAATTCCCAGCTAGACGCGGTGCTGAAGTCACAGCTGGCGGCCGCCCCGGGTACCCGCTGCGGCCAGCCCAGGGCCAGCGAGATGGGCAGCTTCATGTCCGGCGGGCTGGCCTGGGCGAGGGTCGAGCCGTCCACGAAGGTGACCATCGAATGAACAATCGACTGCGGGTGCACGACCACCTCGATGCGGTCGTAGGGGATGCCGAACAGCAGGTGGGTCTCGATGAGCTCCAGCCCCTTGTTGACCAGCGAGGCGGAGTTCAGCGTGTTCATCGGGCCCATCGACCACGTCGGGTGGGCGCCGGCCTGCTCGGGGGTGACGTCCTCGAGTTGGGCTTTCGTCCAGCCGCGGAACGGGCCGCCGGAAGCGGTCAGCACCAGCCTGGCAACTTCGTCGGGGGCTCCACCGCGCAGGCACTGGGCCAGCGCGGAATGTTCGGAGTCGACCGGCACGATCTGCCCGGGTCGCGCCGCTTTGAGAACCAGCGGACCGCCGGCGATCAATGATTCCTTGTTGGCCAGCGCGAGCCGGGCACCCGACTGCAGCGCGGCCAGCGTCGGCCGCAGACCCAGCGCCCCCACCAGCGCGTTGAGCACGACGTCGGCCTCGGTCTCCTCGACCAGTCGGGTGGCCGCTTCGGGTCCGTGAAAGGGGATGTCACCGGCCCGCTGGGCCGCGCGCTCGTCGGCGACCGCGATGTTGGTCACACCGGTTTCGGCGCGCTGCCGCAACAGCGTGTCCAGGTTGGCGCCTCCCGCCGCCAGACCGACCACCTCGAACCGGTCCGGGTTCGCCGCGATGACGTCCAGCGCCTGAGTGCCGATGGAGCCGGTGCTGCCCAGCACCAGCACGCGCAGCCGGTCTGGCGTTGCCCCGTCGGTCGTCGGGTTGGTCACCCATTCATTGTGCCGCCCGGCACCCACGCAGGCCATCGGCGCGGCCACGTGGCAGCCACGCCCCGCAGGCCCTGGCGGTGGGTGTGCCAGAATTTGGGTTGGACAAGCCAATCCGATCCGAAGGGGATTTCGCCGTGGCCAGTACCGAGGTGGAGCACTTCACCGGCGTCGACACCGTCGAGGTGCCGTCGGCAGCGTGGGGTTGGAGCAGGATCAACCACCGGACCTGGCACATTACCGGCCTGATCGGCTTCGGATTCCTGCTGGCGATGCTGCGCGGCAACCACGTCGGCCACATCGAGAACTGGTTTTTGATCGGGTTCGCGGCGCTGATCCTCGTCTTCCTGATCCGCGACCTGTGGGGCCGCCGCCGCGGCTGGATCAGGTAGCCGTCACCCCTAGCGTTGCGCCCGGCGATGCCTGGCACCGCCGATCAAGACGATCGCTAACGCGACGACGGCCGCCACCCACGGCCATATCCCGTGTTGGTGCACCCAGCCGGCCACCGAGCCCTGCAGCCGCCCGGCCGCGGTGATCACCGCGTCCCGCGGGTTCCCGTTCGGGCCGAACAGGCGCACCTCGTAGCTGCCGTAGTAGGCGACATACAACCCGACCAGCACCAGCAGCGCGCCACCGATCCGGTTCACCAACGGCAGGATGCGCCGCAGCCGGTCCACCACCGCTGAACTTGCCGTCGCCGCGGCGACCGCGAGCACCCCGACGACCAAGGTCAGCCCCGCACTGTAGGCGAGGTAGATGGCCAGCCCCGAGACGATCGACCCACCGCGCAGACCGGCGGCGGTGACGGCCAGGAACGGCCCGATGGTGCACGACAACGAAGCGATCGCGTAGCTGATGCCATATCCGTACATGGAGCCCAGCCGCACCGTAGGAGCCCAACGCGGGCCCACCGGCCGCGGAGTCAGGGCCGACAGCTCTCGGCCGGAGAGCAGCCAAACCCCGAGCGCTATCAGCACCACGCCGATGACCACGGTGGCGTACGGCAGATACCGCTGCACGGTGGTGGCCGCCGATACGGTCAGCGCGCCGAACACGCCGAACACCGTCAGGAAGCCGAGCGCCATCCCGGCGGTGGCCACCAACGCCCGCGCGGCCGCGGTCAGCCTCGCCGACGCCTGCGGGCCGGCTTGCTGCCCGCGCACCACCAGCAGCAGGTAGGCCGGCAGCATGGCAAACCCACAGGGGTTCAGCGCGGCCACCAATCCGGCGGCGAACGCCAAGCCGACCAGACCCTGGTCCACGACAATCAGGACCTCAGGGCCGACACGCGGTCGGCGAGCTCCTGCTGCGACATCGCCGAGGTCGGGTTGTTGACGAACGTCGAGCTGCCGTCGGCCCGGTAGAACACGTAGGCCGGTTGCCAGGGAACGTTGTAGCGCGCCCAGAGGGACCCGTCAGCGTCGTTGAGATTGGTGAAATTCAGGCCGTATTTGGACACGAAGGTCTGTTCCGCGCCGACATCCGAGTGCCCGGCGATACCGACGAAGGTGACACCGGGATTGGCCGCCGCGACCTGGTTGACACCGGGGGCCTCTGCGTTGCAGAACGGGCAGAACGGCGCCCAGAACCACAGCACGGCGGGCTTGCCCTGCAAACTGGCGCCGTTGAACGGAGCACCGCTCAGGGTCGTCCCGGTGAATTGCAGCCGGTCGTCAGCGGCCACCGCGCGTGGCGCGCTGACGCCAAGTATCACCGTGATGGCGATCAGCACCGTGGCCCATACTTTGCACAGCGCCGACAAGCGGATAGTCATTGCACACCTCATTTGCTGGAGTTATGCCTTACTCGACGGAACAGCTGTGCCTGCGGTTCATCAGCCGGGTCGAGCTTCGGCGGCCAGCTGTCCGCACGCGGCGCTGATCTCGCGGCCGCGGGTGTCGCGCACCGTGCACGAAACCCCTTTGTCGCGGACCCGCCTGACGAACTCCCGCTCGACCGCCTTGGGGCTGGCGTCCCACTCACTTCCGGGGGTCGGGTTGAGCGGAATCAGGTTGACGTGCACCAAGGGTCCCAGCGCGCGATGCAGCCGCTGCCCCAAAAGGTCTGCGCGCCAAGGCTGATCGTTGACGTCACGAATCAACGCGTACTCCACCGATACCCGCCGGCCGGTGACGTCGGCGTAATAGCGCGCGGCGTCGAGGGCCTCGGTGATCTTCCACCGGTTGTTGACCGGCACCAGCGTGTCGCGCAGTTCATCGTCGGGCGCGTGCAACGACAGCGCCAACGTCACACCCAGCCGTTCGTCGGCGAGTTTGCGGATGGCGGGGGCCAGGCCCACTGTGGACACCGTCACCGAGCGGGCCGAGATGCCGAAACCGTGTGGCGGCGCGGCGATGATGCGCCGCACCGCAGCGACCACGCGGGCGTAGTTGGCCAGCGGCTCCCCCATGCCCATGAACACCACGTTGGACAGCCGGTCCCCGAAGTCGTCGCGCAGCGCCGCGGCGGCGGCGCGCACCTGCTCGAGGATCTCGGCGGTGGAAAGGTTGCGGCTCAACCCGCCCTGGCCGGTCGCGCAGAACGGACACGCCATGCCGCAGCCGGCCTGCGACGAGATGCACACCGTGTTGCGCTGCGGATAACGCATCAGCACCGATTCGACGGTGACCCCATCGAGCGCCCGCCACAACGTCTTTC
Organism: Mycobacterium sp. 1465703.0; assembly: GCF_001672975.1. Classification (GTDB taxonomy): domain Bacteria; phylum Actinomycetota; class Actinomycetes; order Mycobacteriales; family Mycobacteriaceae; genus Mycobacterium. Next base: position 28,516 of record NZ_LZKU01000283.1, on the reverse strand, counting down.
GCGTCTGGCCGGCATCGCAGGTCACCTCGGAGGCGACACTGAGCAGGATCGGGAACATCGTCTCGGCGATGGTGTCGCGCAATCCGGCCGGAAGATCGGTCATCTGTCGCGGATCGGCGATCAGCCGGCCGTAGTACTGATGCGCCAGCTGCTTGGCGCGAAACGCCGGCAAGCCCAGCTCTGCGACGGCCGACGCACGGCCGTCCTCGTCGAGATCGGCAAGGTGGCGCGGCGGCTTGCCGGGGCGTGGCTCGGAGAAAACCAATTGTTGGACCATGACCTGTCCAGTATCGGTCACGTTCGGGCCAGGCTAGGGAACGAGTGTCAGCACCGTCCAGGCGGCGACCGCCGACGGCAGTACACCGTCAAGCCGATCCATCAGTCCGCCATGGCCGGGTAGCAGCCGGCCCATGTCCTTGATGCCCAGGTCGCGCTTGACCTGCGACTCCACCAGATCGCCGAGCGTGCTGGTCAGCACCAGCAGGACACCCAGCAACGCGCCGATCCACCACGGTTTACCGGCCAAGAAGGTCGCCGTCAGCGTCGCTGCTGTGATTCCGAACACCAGGGAACCTGCGAATCCCTCCCAGGACTTCTTGGGGCTGATCGCCGGAACCATCGGGTGCTTGCCGAGCAGCGCCCCCACGGCGTATCCGCCGGTGTCGGAGGCGACGACGGTGATCATCAGGCAGAACACCCGCCCGGCGCCGTCGTGCGGGTAGACCAGCAGCACGCCGAAGGACGCGAACAGCGGCACCCACGCGGCCAGGAACACCGTGGCCGAGGCGTCCCGGAGATAGTTCGCCGACGGCGAGCCGGCGAACGGCTCGGGCCGTTTGCTGTTGTCCTGCATGAACAGCCGCCACACATTGCAGACCACCACGGTGACGCCGAAGCCGGCCAGTGCACCCGCGGCGTGGTACGGCCAGGTCAGCCAGACGGTGAGCTGACCCCCGGCCAGCAGCGGGATTACCGGTATGAGGTATCCGGCTTCGCGCAACCGCCGAACCACTTCGTGGGTGGCCACCACGATGGCCAGGGCGACGATGGGAACCCAGAAGCGCGGCGCGAAGACCAGCGTCACGACTAGAACGCCGCCGATTCCGGCCCCTACCGCGATCGCGGCGCGCAGGTCGCGTCCGGCCCGCGACGTCTTCCTGGCCGGCTCCTCGATCGTCTTCTTGGCGGCGCGCGCCGGATCGTCGGGCGGTTTGCCTGCGCCGGGATCTGAGGTTGCCACTGGCTTGATGAACTTGGCTGCTGAGTGGTCGCTAGACCTCCAGCAGTTCGCCTTCTTTGTGCTTGACCAGCTCTTCGATCTGAGTGACGTACTGGTGGGTGGTTTTGTCCAGGTCCTTTTCGGCCCGGCCGACCTCATCCTCGCCGGCCTCGCCGTCCTTACGGATGCGGTGCAGCTCCTCCATCGCCTTGCGGCGGATGTTGCGGACCGAGACCTTGGCGTCCTCGCCCTTGCCCTTGGCCTGCTTGACCAATTCCCGGCGGCGTTCCTCGGTCAGTTGCGGCACCGCCACGCGGATCAGGGTGCCGTCGTTAGTGGGGTTGACGCCCAGGTCGGAGTTGCGGATCGCCGTCTCGATCGCGCCCACCTGACTGGCTTCGTAGGGCTTGATCACGACAAGGCGCGCTTCGGGCACGTTGATGCTGGCCAGTTGGGTGATAGGGGTGGCCGTGCCGTAGTAGTCGATCACGATCCGGGAGAACATGCCGGGGTTGGCACGCCCGGTTCGGATGGTCGACAAGTCGTCGCGGGCAACCGCGACGGCCTTCTCCATTTTCTCTTCCGCGTCGAAGAGAGCCTCGTCAATCATTTGCGCCGTCCTCCTCAGGTGGTGACCAGCGTCCCGATCTTCTCACCAGCGACCGCCCGGGCGATATTGCCATTGGTCAGCAGGTTGAACACCAGGATCGGCATGCCATTGTCCATGCACAGGCTGAACGCCGTGGCATCGGCCACTCGTAGCCCACGGTCGATGACCTCGCGGTGACTGATCGCTGCGATCAACTCGGCGTCGGGATGGTGCCGCGGATCCGCGGAGAACACACCGTCGACGGCCTTGGCCATCAAAACCACCTCGGCGCCGATCTCCAGGGCACGCTGCGCGGCGGTGGTGTCGGTGGAGAAGTAGGGCAGCCCCATGCCGGCACCGAAAATCACCACCCGCCCTTTTTCCAAGTGGCGTACCGCTCGTAACGGTAGGTAGGGCTCGGCGACCTGTCCCATGGTGATCGCGGTCTGGACCCGGGTGACAATGCCTTCCTTCTCCAGGAAGTCTTGCAGCGCCAGGCTATTCATGACGGTGCCCAGCATGCCCATGTAGTCAGAACGCGTGCGTTCCATGCCGCGCTGCTGAAGCTGCGCTCCCCGAAAGAAGTTGCCGCCGCCGATCACCACGGCGACCTGGACGCCGCCGCGGACCACCTCGGCGATCTGTCGCGCCACTCGCGCCACGACATCGGGATCGAGCCCGACCTGGCCGCCACCGAACATCTCGCCGCCGAGCTTGAGCAGCACTCGCGAATACTTGGCCCGAGCCAGCGACTGGTCCGAGTGCAGTCCGTCTTCCGGCGCGGATGCCGAAACGCCGTTGCTGGTGTTTGCCGCCTCCGGCCTCCGAGCCGCCGAATCGGCGACTTGGGGCTCCCTGGGCTCCGTCATCAGACTCCTCGCATGAGAGTGCCATCCCGGACGACCTCGTCCGGAACGGCATTTCACATCCTGCCTCATCGCAGCACAATGCGGCGTCGGCGGGGTGCATTATGCGCATAGTTGGCGCGCCGAGCCAATTTTCGAGCCTCGCCGTCCCGGAATAGGCCGACACTTCAGCGGTTTCTCGGGGCGCGTTTGAGCGCGCAGCGGCATGGGAATCCGGCACAACGCGGTGGAATACGCGGTCTTAAGCAATAAGGACCGGGCCTCGCCGTATGCAGGGATTCGCTCGCAGTCGAGTGGGCCCGCTCAAAGTACGCCAACGAGGAGGAACACTTCCATGGCTGAAGAAAACAAGTCAGGACCTGCCGAAGCTGTGAAGGGCGTCGTCGAGGACGCCAAAGGAAAGGCCAAGGAGGCCGTGGGCGCGGTGGCCGGTCGCGATGACCTGACCCGTGAGGGGCAGGCTCAGCAAGACAAGGCCGAGGCGCAGCGCGACGCAGCGAAGAAGGAAGCCGAAGCCGAGTCCGCGCGCGGCGGTGCCAAGGCCGCTGAAGAGCGCCAGAAGTCGAACCAGTAGCACGCCTTAAAGCATGGGTCCGGTCCGTGAAAACGGGCCGGGCCCATTGCCTTTCTCGCGGTCGAGCCGACTGGTGCACCGCTTGGAGTGTGCATAGTTTTCAGCTGGGCGGGTATTCGAACGTAGCGCTGTAAGACATCTCCGGCGAGGTGCCTATGGACCGGGGGGGAACCGGGACGTCACAAGGGTTGGAGATGTCGTTGAACGTGCTGATGCTTACCGATGAGGACGATTTCGAATCTGTCCTACCGGATCTCGCCACGTTTGCCGAACCGATGCGCCGCGTCACGCTGAGCGCCCACGCCAACAGGCAGGACGACTCAGCCGACGTAGCGATCATCGACGCGCGCAGCAACGTGACGGCAGCTCAGGCGCTCAGCCACCGTCTGACGACCGACCATCCCGGCACTGCCGTGGTGGCCCTGGTCGCACCGGCGGATTGCGCGGCGGTCGGCGTCGATTGCAATTTCGACGACGTGATGTTGCCCGGCACCGGCGCCGAAGAGTTGTATGCGCGGCTGCGACTGGCAATCGGCCGGCGACGTAGCGTAGTCGAAGGCACGCTGAAATTCGGGGAGCTGCTGCTGCACCCGGCAAGTTTCACGGCGTCACTGGACGGACATGAGCTGAGCCTGACAGTCACCGAGTTCAGATTGCTGAATTTCCTTGTGCGACATGCCGGTCAGGCGTTCACCCGGACCCGGCTGATGCAAGAGGCATGGGGCCATGACAGTAGCGGCAAGAGGCGTACCGTCGACGTCCACATCCGGCGGCTGCGTGCCAAGCTCGGCACCCGGTACCAGTTCATGGTCGACACCGTCCGGGGTGTCGGTTACCGCGCGCCCACGCCACCGCAACCGGAGTGGCGCGTCGAGGAGTCGACGCTGACCCCGATCTGGACCTCGGCCACAGCGCCCGCGCCGGGTCCGATGAACCCGGAAGCGTCTAAATCCTAATCACCCTGAGCGCAATACTTTTGATGCCCGGTCAGCCAAAGAGCGGGAACGCGCGCTTGCGCGCCAGCGCATCCATTCCTTCCTGGATGGCATCTTGCACCTCGTGGTACTTGCGGTCGACGTATTGGTCGTCTTCCGCTCGTGCGGGATCGTTGTCGAGTTCAACGGCGGGCATGAACCGCGTTCTGATCTTGGCCGGTAGCGGCAGCTGTGGCAGCGCCGCCGGTGCGATGCCCCACGGCAACGAGACCGCCAGCGGGAATACCTTGAGCCGCAGGATGCGGTCCAGCCGAAGGGCTTTCGACAGCCGGTCGCCGCGGATCAGCACCGGCATCGCGTCGGCGCCGCCGACGGTGGCGATAGGCACGATCGGTACCCCAGCCCGAATCGCCATCTTGACGAAGCCGGTCCGTCCGGCCAAGTTCGCCTGATCGCGCTCGGTCCACGGGCGCAGCGAGTCCACCTCGCCACCGGGCCACAGCGCCACGTCGCGCCCTTCCGCCAATGCGGTGGCGATCGCGTCGGGGGCCGCGGGCAGTACGCCCATCGATCGGAAATAGCGCCCGAACAAGGGAATTGCCATCAACGCGTCATGAGCCGTGCCATGCAGGGCACGGGCCTGTCCGAACCGCCGCCACCATTGCAGACCGACGGTCCAGGCGTCCCAGACGAATGGCGCTCCGGAGTGAATCCCGATCAGTAGTGCCGGTGGGGACTCTGGAATGTTTTCCCACCCGTCGATCTCCATGCGAAACCAATAGTCCACCAGCACATTCCACAGATATTTCTGGCGCTGCAGGGTGGTTTCGTCCTGGCCGGACAGGTCCCAGTTGGCGGCGCGCTCGGCCACCCAGCCGCTCAGCCCGCCGCTGTGATCGCTGCGTCGTTCTTCCATTGCCGCGCGAGCTTCTTTGGCATGCCGCTGCGCTTGAGCGCGCACCCGCGCCGGTCTGTGATCCAGGTTACTCATGGCTTGTCGGATACCCGATTCGGCCGCGCGCGATTCCCCTAACCGCAAATCTCCCCGCGCCACGTACCTGGCGCGGGGAGATTGACGAGCCGGTTTAGGTGTGCGCCGGAGCAGGCGGAGCACCCGGTGCCGGCGCCGCCGGAGCAGGCGGAGCGCCCGGTGCCGGGCTGTTCGGCGCGCCAGGCGCCGCGCCACCCTCGACGTTTGACGTCCAGATCAGCACGTCTTGGTTTCCGTCGTTGTAAACGACGCCGTTCGGGGGCGCGCCGGTCACGTCGAAGTACAGCGTGCCGGTCGACTCGTTACCCTGCGCGATCGGTGCCGGGTTCAACCCGTTGGGCGCGCCGACCTTGTCGATCACCCGGTAGTTCTGGCCGTTGGGCCCCCGGGCGATGAAGTCATTGACCATCGGGGTGACGAGCCCGCCGTCCGACCTGGCGGTGATATCCGCCTGGTAGAGCGTCCCTTTAGGCGTGTAGCCGGGGATGGTGACATTGCTGGGTTGCAGGTTGCTCACCGTGTAGTTGGTGATGAGCGCCCCGTCCACAAGCTGTTCGCTGGTACCGAAGCCCTGGATGTTGGGCGCGGCAGAAGCGGGCGTCACCCCCAAAACACCTGCCACCGCTATACCACCGGCAGCGGCAGCTGTCGCAGCGATCTTAGTGACCTTCATTGTTCGTTCCTTTCGTTTAGAACAATTGCCCCCCGGAAGGGCAGACACATATACGCAGCAAATAGCCATGCGGCCTCCGCCTTAAACATTTACACCCACGCTTCCGCGTATAACCGCCAGTTAACTGCCGTAAAAGAGTTGCATTCAGGGACAGCGCCTTTCGTATCAGGTGTTAACACCTGCACCACCACTCACACGGGGGCCGCCGCGATTAGGCCGTGGCGCGGCGGGTAAACGGTGCGCTGAGGCCTTCACCTGGCAATCGGCCGCCGGGGTGGGCAAGCCGAGACAGTCGCGAAGGGGGCAGTCAGGTGCAACGCGGAAACTCTAAGCACAGTTCACGCGAGGACGACGCGCTCAAAGAAGAATTGGAAGGCACGGTTCGCGGCAACCGATCCAGCCGCAGCGAGGAATGGCGTGATCCGGAACCGCCCACCGACGACGACCCGGACGTTGCGACCGCCGGCCCACGGCCGCGTGAATCATAAGCGGTTGATTCGGCTGGTTTGCTGGACTTATCGCCGATTGTGGATCCAGAACTACTTTTGAACCAGTAAAGGAAAACTCATGGGCTTTGTGGCGCAACAACAATCCGTTCCCGGCGTGCAGTCGCAGATGGACCCGATTCCTGACTGCGGTGAGAACAGTTACCAGGGCTCGGGAAAGCTGGTGGGCAAAAAAGCCATCATCACCGGCGGCGACAGCGGGATCGGGCGTGCCGTCGCCATCGCGTTCGCACGCGAGGGCGCTGACGTGTTGATCGCGTACCTCAACGAGGATGACGACGCTCGCGATGTTGCCCGCTACGTCACCGATGCCGGTCGCAAATGCGTGCTGGTCCCCGGTGATCTGTCCGATGCTGCGCACTGTCGAGCGGTCGTGGACCGCGCCGTGCAGGAACTGGGCGGCGTCGACATTCTGGTCAACAACTCCGCCTATCAGATGATGCGCAAAAGCCTCGAGGAGATCAGCGACGAGGAGTGGGAGTACACCTTCCGACTCAACATCGGTGCATATTTCTACCTCGCAAAGGCCGCCGTCCCGCACATGGGCCCCGGTTCGTCGATCATCGGTAGCTCGTCGGTCAATTCCGATACGCCCAATCCCACCTTGGCACCCTATGCCGCGACCAAGGCGGCCATTGCCAATTTCTCGGCCAGCCTGGCACAGCTGTTGGGCGACAAAGGAATTCGAGTCAACAGTGTGGCGCCCGGACCGATATGGACGCCTTTGATCCCGTCGACCATGCCACCGGACAGCGTGGAATCCTTCGGCGACAACGTACCGCTGGGGCGGGCCGGCCAGCCCGCCGAACTCGCTGCGATCTATGTGCTGCTGGCCTCCGACGACGCCAGCTACATCTCCGGGGCACGCGTCGCGGTGACCGGTGGACGGCCGATTCTCTAACGGATTCTCTAACGAAAGGCGTTACACGGCAGCGGGTTCTGCTGCCGCCCTCACGGACACCGGTTTCTGGCCGCCGTCACGAACCGCGGTTTTCACCCAACTCGTCGACTATCGGGTTCTGTGCGGGGATTTCTTTCGCGCTTTCGGCCCGGCCGGGCTGGGTGTGCGTGCGACGCGCCGCGGCCGTGTCACTGTCGGCAACGTCACGATCGTCGGCGATGGTGACCGAGGCCGTTACCTGAGCGGCATTTGCGTAGGTCTCCGGCGGAACGGCGCGCAACGCACGGATCGTTTCGCCGTCGCAGCCGTTACGCTCGGCGGCGCTGAGCAGGTCCTGTCTGTTCGCCGGAAAGTCCACATCACTGAGGCACCGGCGAAGTTGGCTAGGAGTAGTAGACGCAACCATGGCTGACGGGGTGCCCGATCACCCGGCGCCAAAACGGCTCCGGCGGGCGGGAGTCTTTCGCGCTGCGCACGCCGAAAGCCCGGTTGCTGGCCCGATTTCGCCGCGGTGCCAACACCCTCAGCGGCCCCGGAGCCGGCGGTTCTGCTTCTTGATCGCGTCGACCAATTCAGACTTGTTCATCGCGGAGCGGCCGGCGATGTCGAGCCGGCGGGCCACGTCAAGCAGATGCTTTTTGCTTGCATTTGCGTCTACCCCCTCGGCCGATTCTCCGGTTGGTCGTGGGCCGCCGCTTTTAGCCCGTTGATCGGATGGCCCTTTCTCGTCTTTGGCCTCCCAGTGGTCGCCGACCTTTTCGAAACTGTGCTTGACAGCGGAGTACGCCACCCGGTGGGCACGCTCCTCACTGCCGTACTCTTCGGCAGCCGCGTCATGCGTTTTCGCGAATGTACGTTGGGCTTTGGCGCTGGAACGTTGCAGAGTGCTTGGTAATTCACTCTTTTTAGGCGCGCCGCCTTTAGTCGTTTTCGGCATCGAACCTCCTCGTGTGGCAAAAGGGCTGCCGGTAACCGGTCGGTTACCCCTTCGCCGGGCAGACAATCGCGGTCCCGGACAAGTTGCGCATCGAGCCGGTAGAAGTATGCCAATATCGTTGACGTGATTCAGGCCGACGATGCGCCGCTTGGTTACCTGCTCTATCGAGTGGCAGCGGTTCTGCGACCAGAGGTTTCCGCCGTGTTGGGTCCGCTGGGCCTGACCCTGCCCGAATTCGTTTGCCTGCGCATTCTTTCGCTCTATCCGGGGATGTCGAGTGCGGAGTTGTCCCGCCACACCAACGTCACCCCGCAGGCGATGAACACGGTGCTGCGCAAGCTGGAAGAAGTCGGGGCGGTGGCACGCCCGTCGTCGGTGTCATCGGGACGCGCGCTCCCGGCCAACCTGACCGGCCAGGGCCGCGCCCTGCTCAAGCGCGCCGAAGGCGCGGTCCGTGGCGCCGATGCCCGCATCCTGAGCAAGCTCACCGAAACTCAGCAGCGCGAATTCAAAAGGATGCTCGAGAAACTGGGCTCCGACTAGCGGCAAGCGCGGCGCAGCCGGGCGACGCGGGTCGCCGAAATCACCCCGCGGCCGGGATACCGGTCCACGGCTGCGCCTCTTCAAGCTCATAGGCCAATTCGAGCAGCAGCGCTTCCTGACCCATATCGGCCGACAGCATCATGCCCACCGGCATGCCGTGGGCGGATGAGGCCAACGGCAGCGAGATCGCGGGTTCGCCGGTGACGTTGTGCAGCGGGGTGAACGAGACCCAATCGATCAGCCGGCTCATCACCTGTTGGTAATCGGTCGGCGCCAGAAATCCGATGCGGGGCGTCTCGTCGGCAAGCGTCGGCGTCAGCACCGCGTCGTACGTGCCGAAGAACGCCGCGGTGCGCCGGCGCGCCCGGCGCAGCCGCACGATCGCCATCGGAAGGCGGTGGATATTGCGGCTGGTGTGCCGAAGAAGGCCCAGCGTCAGGCTGTCCAGCTTGCTGGGATCGAACGTCTCGCCGAACATATGTCGCCCGCCGCGTACCTGGGCCAGCGCCAAAAATCCCCAGTACATGACGAAGTCGTCGACGAAGCTCGCCGCGACCGGAGGCTCGTCGAGGTGTTCGACACGATGCCCCAGCTCCTCGAGCAGGCCGGCGGTCTTCAGCGTCAACTCCCGTATCTGGGGGCTGCACTCGCGCCGTACCGAGCGGGTCAGCACGGCGATCCTTAACCGCTGCCGACCAGGCGCGGTGACGTCGCCGACCGGGGCCAGCTTGGGGTTGCGCCAGATCCGCTCCGCCTCACGGTAGAACGCCGCGGTGTCACGGACCGACCGGGTCACCACGCCGTTGACCACGACACCCACCGGCATCCGGCGCAGCGTCGAGTCCAGTGGCAACCGCCCGCGGGACGGTTTGAGCCCCACCAAGCCATTGCACGAGGCCGGAATTCGGATCGAACCGCCGCCGTCATTGGCGTGCGCGATAGGCACCACACCGGCCGCGACGAACGCACCCGACCCCGACGAGGACGCGCCCGCACTGTATTCGGTGTCCCACGGGTTGCGGACCGGGCCCAGCCGCGGGTGTTCGGCCGACGCGCTGAACCCGAACTCCGACAGCTGCGTCTTGCCCACCGAGATCAGCCCGGTGGCCAGGAACAGCTTGGTGAACACGCTGTCGGCGACGGCGTTCCAGCTCGTCCACGCGTCGGTGCCGTGCATGCTGGGCTGCCCGGCGACGTCGGTGTTGTCCTTGATGAACGTGGGGACGCCGCCGAAGTAGCCGCTCGGCGGGTCGGACACGGCCGCTCGCGCTTGCTGAAAAGCCGCGTACGCCAACCCGTTCAGCAGCGGGTCGACGGCCTCGGTGCGGGCGATCGCGGCCTCGACCACCTCGGCCCTGCCGACCCGGCCCGATTTCAGGGCGTCGGCCAGGCCGACCGCGTCCAGATCGCCGAGGGCGTCGTCGCCGAAAGCGTGCACGTGTCGCATGCCACTGACGCTAACTCGCGCACCCGCGCATGCGGGAGATTCCCCGCTTGCGCAACGGCCCCGGTTCGGCCCGGGTTAGGCCTGACCCACCTCGAAGCGAACGAACCGCGTCACGGTGACGCCGGCGTCGTCGAGCAGGGCCTTGACGGTCTTCTTGCTGTCCGACACCGACGGCTGCTCGAGCAGCACCGCGTCCTTGAAGAAGCCGTTCAGCCGGCCCTCGACGATCTTGGGCAGCGCCTGCTCCGGCTTGCCCTCCGCCTTGGCGGTTTCCTCGGCGATGCGGCGCTCGCTGGCCACGACGTCTTCGGGCACGTCGTCGCGGGACAGGTAGCGCGCCTTGAGCGCGGCGATCTGCAGCGCGACGGCGTGGGCGGCCTCGGTGTCCGAACCTTCGTATTCGACCAGCACGCCGACCGCGGGAGGCAGGTCGGCCGCCCGCCGGTGCAGGTAGGTCTCGACGGTGCCGTCGAAGTTCGCGACACGGCGCAGCTCCAACTTCTCGCCGATCTTGGCCGACAGTTCGGCGATGGCCTGTTCGACGGTCTTATCACCGACGCTGGCGGCCTTGAGCCCGTCGACGTCTTTGGCCTTCGACGACACGGCCGCCGCCACGATCTGGTCGGCCAGCGCCTGGAACTCCGCGTTCTTGGCGACGAAGTCGGTCTCGCTGTTCAGCTCGATGAGCGCGCCGCCCTGGGCCGCCACCAGACCTTCGGCCGTCGCGCGCTCGGCACGCTTGCCGACGTCTTTGGCGCCCTTGATGCGCAGCGCCTCGACGGCCTTGTCGAAGTCGCCGTCGCTGTCGGCCAGCGCGTTCTTGCAGTCGAGCATGCCGGCGCCGGTGAGTTCCCGAAGCCGCTTGACGTCGGCAGCGGTGAAGTTCGCCATATTAGCCTTCCGTGGGGGTTGAGTCGGGGGTGCCCGCAGCGGCGTCGGTGGGGGCGGTGGCGGTAGCGGAGGCCAGCAGCTCCTGCTCCCATTCGGCGAGCGGCTCGGCGGCCTCGGCCTCGGGCTTGCCGTCGCCACGGCCGACTCCGGCGCGGGCCTGCAGACCCTCGGCGACCGCGGAGGCGATCACCTTTGTCAGCAACGCGGCCGAACGGATCGCGTCGTCGTTACCCGGGATCGGGTAATCGACCTCGTCGGGGTCGCAGTTGGTGTCCAGGATCGCGATGACCGGGATACCGAGTTTGCGGGCCTCGCCGACGGCGATGTGCTCCTTGTTGGTGTCGACGACCCAGATCGCAGACGGCACCTTGGCCATGTCGCGGATACCGCCGAGGCTGCGTTCCAGCTTGTTCTTCTCGCGGGTCAGCATCAAGATTTCCTTCTTGGTGCGGCCTTCGAAGCCACCGGTCTGCTCCATCGCCTCGAGTTCCTTGAGGCGCTGCAGCCGCTTGTGCACGGTGGAGAAGTTGGTCAGCATGCCGCCCAGCCAGCGCTGGTTCACGTAGGGCATGCCGACCCGGGTGGCCTCGGCCGCCACCGATTCCTGCGCCTGCTTCTTGGTGCCGACGAACAGCACGCTGCCACCGTGGGCGACGGTTTCCTTGACGAACTCGTACGCCTGATCGATGAAGGTCAGCGTCTGCTGCAGGTCGATGATGTAGATGCCGTTGCGGTCGGTGAAGATGAACCGCTTCATCTTGGGATTCCAGCGACGGGTCTGGTGCCCGAAGTGGGTGCCGCTGTCGAGCAGCTGCTTCATGGTTACGACGGCCATGTTTGTGCCTTACTTGTGTCGGTTGTCGCCCGGCGTCGGGTGAGGCCGGGCCCTGGCGGCTGCTGCGATGCCGGACCCGTCGTTAAACGGGACCGCCCGGCATGCGGTGCGTACTCCTCGTGGAACCAGAGACGCGATGCAGACGCGCGAAGTCAGCCCGCGAACGAGCTGCGACCAGCAGTTTACACCGACTCAGCAGGTGGTTTTGCCACGCTTCCCCAGCCGGGCGGCTTGTCCACAAGGCCGGGTGGCCGGTCCGGCGCTACCGCGTTGAACTGCCTGGATGCGGTGGAAAGTGCTGCTGTTGTGTGCGGGCCTGGTCAGCGCGGTGCCGGCGGTTGCCGCCGAAGATCGCCTGGACTGGCCGCTGCGCCCGCCGCCGGCGGTCACCCGGGCCTTCGACGCCCCGGCCCAAGACTGGCATCGCGGTCACCGGGGTGTGGACCTGGCCGGTACGGCCGGTCAGCCGGTGTACGCCGCGGGCGCCGGGACCGTGGTGTTCGCCGGGGTGCTGGCCGGGCGGCCGGTGGTGTCGCTGGCGCATCCGGGCGGATTGCACACCAGTTATGAGCCGGTCCGGGCGGCGGTGCGGGTCGGCCAGCCGGTGACGTCGGCGACCGTGATCGGTGAGTTGGTGGCCGGCCATGCCGGCTGCCCGGCCGCGGCATGTCTGCATTGGGGCGCGATGTGGGGGCCGGCGGCCGGTGCCCACTATGTCGATCCGCTGGGTCTGCTGAAGGCCACGCCGATCCGGCTCAAGCCGCTAGGGCCGCAGGTCACCGGCCCGCAAAGTAACAGGAGCCACAGGAGTCGCTGCGCTGGTGGACAGGCTCAGTGCCCGCCTCCGAGCGACAGTCCCGTGGCGGGCCGATGACCAGCGGAAACGGCTTGTCGCTGGGAGGTGAGCACACGCGATGCGCCTTTCCGCCAGGGTCTGGTGTGGCCGCTGGGACTTGTGGCGCGCGAAGCGCGGCGACGCCGGCCGCCAGGACCGCGGCGACGCTCAGGCCCGGGGGTGAGCCTGATCGTGTACCGCGCGCAGCCGCGACACCGCGACATGGGTGTAGAGCTGGGTGGTGGCCAGGCTCGAATGGCCGAGCAGCTCCTGAACAACGCGCAGGTCGGCGCCGCCTTCAAGCAGGTGTGTGGCCGCGCTGTGCCGCAGGCCGTGCGGTCCCATGTCCGGTGCGCCGTCCACCGCGGCGACGGTCTGATGCACGACGGTGCGCGCCTGGCGAACGTCGAGCCGGCGGCCCCGCGCCCCCAGCAGCAGCGCCGGTCCAGACTCGGCGTTGACCAGGGCTGGGCGCCCGTCGGCCAGCCACGAGTCGAGCGCCTCGCCGGCGGGCCTGCCGAACGGCACGCTGCGCTGCTTGTTGCCCTTGCCGAGCACGCGCAGCAGCCGATGCCGGGTGTCGACGTCGTCGATGTCCAGGCCGCACAGCTCGCTGACCCGGATCCCGGTGGCATACAACATCTCGACGATCAACCGGTCTCGCAATGCCATCGGATCACCTTGCTGGGCACCGGATTTGGCGGCGGCCATGGCGTCAAGGGCTTGATCCTGGCGCAGCACCGCGGGCAGGCTGCGGTGCGCCTTCGGCACTTGCAGGCGCGCGGCCGGGTCCGCGGTCAGCAGGCCGCGCCGCACTGCCCAGGCGGTGAAGGCCTTGACAGCCGAGGTGCGCCGGGCCAGCGTCGTGCGGGCAACACCGGCCGCCGCGGCGGCGGACAACCACGAGCGCAGCAGCGGCAGGCTCAATTCGTCCAGACCGGCGCCGCGCTCGGCGATGAAGACGAGCAGCGAGCGCAGGTCGCCGAGGTAGGCGCGACGGGTGTGCGCCGAACGCCCGCACTGCAACGCCAGGTACTCGTCGAACTCTTCGAGAATCGGTTCGCTGTCCGGCACTCCCCCACGCTGGCAGACGTCGGGTGTGCGGGGTCAGTCGACGCGCCGAAGCGTGTCCGGGGTGAGATCTTTGAGCGTGGGATAGCCGTCGACGGCCATGATCAGGTCTGCTTCGGCGAGGATCGAGCGCAGCACGTGAACGATGCCGTCGGCGCCGCCGAGGGCCAGACCGTAGGCGTAAGGCCTGCCGATGCCTACCGCGGTGGCGCCCAGCGCGAGTGCCTTGACGACGTCGGCGCCGCTGCGGATGCCCGAATCGAACAGGACGGGCAACCCGTCGGCCGCCTCGATGACCCCGGGCAGGCACGCCAGCGCGGGCAGGCCGCCGTTGGCCTGCCGGCCGCCGTGGGTGGAGCAGTAGATGCCGTCCACGCCGCCGTCCCTGGCGCGCCGGGCGTCGTCGGGATGGCAAATGCCCTTGATGATCAGCGGCAGGTCGGTCAGCGACCGCAGCCACGGCAGGTCGTCCCAGGTCAACGGATTTCCGAAGGTCGTTACCCACTGCAGCACAGTGCCTTGCGGGTCCTCCTCCGGCGGCCGCTGCAGGCCGGCGCGGAAGACCGGATCGCTGGTGTAGTTGCTCAGGCACAGCCCCCGCAACTGGGGAAAGTTGGCCGTGCTGAGGTCGCGCGGGCGCCACCCGGGAATCCAGGTGTCCAGGGTGACGATGATGCCCTGGTAACCGGCCGCTTCGGCTCGCTGCACCAGGCTGGCGGCCAGGTCACGATTCTTGGGCGTGTACAGCTGAAAGAAACCCGGGGTCTCGCCGAACTGAGCGGCGACGTCTTCCATCGGGTCGGCGGTCAGGGTGGAGACGACCATGGGCACCCCCGTGGCCGCGGCGGCGCGCGCGGTGGCCAGGTCGCCGTGGCCGTCTTGAGCGCAGATGCCGATCACGCCGATCGGTGCCATGAACACCGGCGACGGCAGGGTCAGGCCGAACATCTCCACCGACATGTCGCGCTCGGCGGCGCCGACGAACATGCGCGGGATCAGGCCCCAGTGATCGAACGCCTCCCGGTTGGCCCGTTGTGTCCGTTCGTCGCCGGCGCCACCGGTCACGTAGGACCACACCGAAGGCGACATGGCCTGTGCGGCCCGAGCCTCCAACTCCGCGAAGGCCATTGGTAAGGCGGGTGCTACCCCGCCCAGGCCCTTGAAGTAAATCTCGTTCTGGTAGTCGCCGAATGCCATGGAAATGAGGATGCCAGCCGGACCTGAGACTGACGAGGCCGCTACGAGGACCCGGATTCGGCCTGGGCCAGTTCTTTCTTCCATTGTCGGAACGTCTCTTCGGTGCGGCCGCGGCGCCAATACCCCGAGATCGACGACGCCCATTTGGCGTCCACGCCCCGCTCCTTGCGGATGTAGGGGCGCAGATTGTGCATGACGGCCTGCGCCTCGCCGTGGATGAAGACGTGCACCTGTCCGGGCAGCCACGGAGCGCTGGTCACCGCCTCGATCAGCGGCGCGTGATCGCCGGCACGGTCCTCGGGAACCAGATCGGCACGCCCGCCGCGGTAGACCCAGTGCACCTCGACGCCTTCGGGTGCGGTCAGCGGGATCTCGTCCTCCTGGCCGGCGACCTCGATGAAGGCCTGGCCGATTGCGTTGGCGGGCAACGCTTCCAGCGCCGCGGCGATGGCCGGCAGCGCCGATTCGTCGCCGGCCAGCAGATGCCAGTCGGCCGCGGGGTCGGGGGTGTACGCGCCGCCGGGGCCCATCAGATAGATCGGCTGGCCGGGCTGGGCGGTGGACGCCCACTGGCCTGCCAAGCCATGCTCGCCGTGCACGACGATGTCCAGCGTGATTTGGCGCTTCTCGACGTCCACGTTGCGGACGGTGAGGGTCCGCACCGACGGCTTTTTCTCCGGCGGCAAGTCAGCGAAGCTGTCGAGGGTCAACGGCTCGGGTAGGCCGGCTACGTCCACGTCGTCGGCGACGAACACCAGCTTGACGTAGGAGTCGGTGAACTTGCTGGGCACGAAAGCGTCAAAGCTTCTGCTCCCGAGCACTACCCGCACCATGTGCGGCGTGAGGTGTTCGGTACCGACAACTTCGAAGCATTGCAGCGGTCGACCTGCCACTTGTCCTCCTGTCCAGACACCGATCCCCGGTCGACTATACGAGTCGCGTCGTTGATGCAGCTTGGCCTGCGGCGGGCGGCGCAAAATGCGTGTCAGGCAACTGCAGTGAGTCTCTTACCGGGACAATCAAGGAATGAGCGAGGTTGACGATTTGGATATTCCGCCACGGACCCTGGTGCCGCGGCAGTTGTCCGCGGGCATCAAGCCGTTGCTGGTATTGGCGAAACTCCGCGGCATCATGGACGCCTTCACGCTGTCTGAGCCCGAACTGACCCTCGGCGAGATTCGCGTCCGGACCGGCTATCCGACGTCGACGGTGCAGCGGCTGGTGGCCAATCTGGTGGCTGAGGAGTTTCTTGATCGGGTGGGCGATCGTTTCCGGATCGGGGCCCGGGTCGCGTACTGGGCGGCTCCAGTTGCCAGCAGCATGGGCCTGCTGGACGCGGTATCACCGGCACTGGAGTCGCTGCGCGACGCGAGCGGCGAGACCGCCTGCTTCTTCCGTCGCGAGGGCCCTTTCCGGGTTTGCGTCGCTATGGCCGAGACACGCCATGGCATCCGCCGCGAAATGCATGTCGGCAAGATCGTTCCATTGCACGTCGGGTCGGCGGGACGGGTCCTGATGGCCTGGGACGACGATGCTCTGCAGGAAGTGCTGGCGTCCGATTTGGTCCGGTTCACCGATGCGACGGTCACTGATCCAGACATCTTGCGCGCCAACGTCGAAGAAGCACGCCGCATGGGCTTCGCCATCACCAGCGGTGAACGTGACGAGGGCGCTACCGGCGTCGCGGCGCCGGTGTTCGATGCGCACGGTCGGGTGCTGGGCGCGTTGATGATCAGCGGGCCCAGCTTCCGGTTCTCCCCTGAGCTCGCCGCCGCGTGGGCCGACAACGTGGTCAGCGCCGCCGATCAGGTGACGCGCACACTCGGCGGCCGCCTCCCTTATTGAGTCAGCGTTGCCACGACGCGACCCCGCTATCCGGCAGCCGGCGGCCGCGGAATGACCGTGGGGCGCACCCCATATCGGGGCCCCCTGCCGGCCCCTCCGTCACCTGCCCCGGGCCCGCCGAGCGGCATGCCGCCGAGGACGTTTGCCGGCCGTGCGTCCGCGGCCTCCCTGATATTGCTGACGGGCGGCAGGACCGTCCCATGCTGTGGCTGCGCGAACGTATTCTCACCCCAGACCGGCGGAACCGACAAACGACCGACGGAGGCCGCGTTGCCCAACGATCCCGCAACCGAAGCCCCGCTACCGCCCGACCCCAGCGCGATTGCCGGTGGGGCTATCACCGCCGGTGCGGCCGCCGGCGGTGCGGCCGCGGTCGCCGCACCGCCAAGTGCGCCTGTGGATTTCGCGATCGAAATAAAGGTGTTGGCGATGCCGGCGGAGAAGAAGGGCAGGCCCTCGGTGTTGTAGAACGTGGTGGAAAACGGCGCGTAGAAGGTGAAAATATCACCCAGCCATCCCAGCGGACCCGAGGTCAGTATGCTCTTCACCGGATCCGCCGGTGGGGCCGCCGGGTCGGCAGCCTGCATACCGGTGGACAGCTTCCCCAGCGCCGAGGTGATCTTGCCCATCGCACTGTGCAACGTGCTTTGCGCCGCGCCAGCCGAGCTACCGGTCGCCGCGGCGGTCTGATTGGCCATACCAGCCGGGTTGGTCGTAGGGGGTGCCGAGGTGAACGGTTTGACCGCCGAGATGTTCGCCGATCGGCCCGCATAGTTGTACATCGTGGCCGCGTCGGTTGCCCACATCTCCCCGTACTGGGCTTCCAAAGCTGCTATCGCCCCGGTGTTTTGGCCCAGCACGTTGGTAGACAACAGCTGCATTAGGTTGACACGGTTTGCCGCGATCACGGGCGGCGGCACCATCGCGGCGTGTGCCGTTTCGAAGGCCGTCGCAGCGGACATGGCTTGACTGGCCGCATGCTCAGCCGCTGCGGCAGTGCTTCTCATCCATTCCACATAAGGAGCGGCGGCCTGCGCCATCGATGCCGAGGCCTGCCCTAACCACTCCTCGCCGGACAATGTGTTCACCACTCTGTCGTAGGCTAGGGCGGCCGAATTCAGCTCAGCGGCCAGAGTATTCCACCCGGAAGCCGCCCCGATCATCGAAGCCGAGCCCGCACCCGCATAGATCAGCCCCGAATTGACCTCGGGTGGCAACATCCCAAAGTCGAGCATCGCGCGCCCCTTAACCGGCTGCGATCGCGTTGGCGGCCTCGGTGGCCGCATACGATCCCGAGCTGAGATTCAGTGCGTTGACGAACATCTCGTGAATCGCCATCGCCTGCGCACTGACCTGCTGATACTGCTGTGCATGGGCGGCAAACTGCGCCGCGGTCAGTATCGACACTTGGTCTGCGGCAGCGGGAATCACCCCCGTCGTCGGTGCCGCCGCTGCCGCGTTCTGAGCCGCAAGCGCAGAGCCGATAGCCCGCAATGCGCCAGCCGCTGCCGCTAACGCTTCTGGTTGTGCAGTAACAAAGGACATATGATCTCCTTACTCAATAGCCTTCCGGCTCAATGCGCCTCGAGGATTTGCGGTATTGACAACGATTGGATCGCACTCCGGACGATCGCAGTCGAAGGCCTTGATGTTCGAATTGTGTTGCGGACCATGTCGTTACCCGGCCGATGGTGGACGAGCGGTAAAGCGGGGGCGAAATCCATATTCGCGGGAGGGCAAGCCACGGTCACGTCTGCCGCGAGCCGGGCCTAGCTGGCGCAGCAGCGCTTCCGGTCCGTTCGACGCTCCGCTGACGCCCTGGGCACCTGTCACCTCGACGATGGACTCTTCTACTGTTTCGGGTGCTGTCGCGGCCCAGCTGGGCGGTACGGATAGCGAGCCGATCTTGTTCGACGAAGCCAATTTTGCCGAGAACAGCCCGGCGCCGAGGTTGGCCGGCGCCGCGAGGGCGGGCGTTGCAGATAAGCCGGCTACGGCCCCGACGGCGACATGCGCAGGCCACAGCACACCCATCTGCTGGAAAATCAGCTGTCCCACATAGACCATCGGCCAGTAGATGAGGTCAAGGGGAGTGAACAGAAGTCCTTTTATCTGATTGGCCAAGCTATTGATCATGTCGTTGATGTCTGACTGTGTCGCCGACGGGCCGCCAGTCCCCGCCGCTGTGGCTACGGCCTGAGCGACCGCAGCTTGCTGTTGGGCCAGCCCGGCTTGGTCGGTGGTCTGGGTCGGCTCGGTGAACGGGGCCAATTGCGAAGCGGTCGCCGCGGAGCCGGCATAGGTGTACATCGCGGCGGCGTCTTGGGCCCACATTTCGCCATAGTGGGCTTGGGTCTCCGCGATTGCCGGGGTGTTCTGGCCGAAAAAGTTCGTCGCGATCAGCGCCATCAACAGCGCGCGGTTCTCGGCGATCACCGCTGGAGGGACCGTCATCGCGAAGGCTGCCTCATAGGCCGATGCGGCGGCCCGGGCCTGCATGCCCGCCTGCTCGGCCAATTCTGCTGCGGCACTTAACCAAGCGACGAAATGCGTAACCGCGGCCATCATGGACCGCGATGCCGGGCCCAGCCAGGGAGAGCTGGTCAACTCGATGGTCACCGAGGAATAGCCGGCCGCGGTCGATGCCAATTCGGCTGCCAGCCCATCCCAGGCCGCCGCCGCGGCCACCATCGGCCCCGAACCCGCACCGGCATATATTCGGCCCGAATTGATTTCCGGCGGTAGGACCCCGAAATCAATCATCACTTCTCCTTAGCGGGACTCGAGCGTGACCGGGATGTTGGGTTATCTCGTTAGCCTCTTCAGTGATTCGCAGTCTTGGTGCGCACCGTCGCAGAGCCGTCGGCTTGTCGGGGTGATCGAGAGCGGGTGGAAGCATCATGTCGGGTTGATCTCATCGAGAGCGCGGCGCGACGTACGCGGCCCCAGGGCGAGCACCGAGACGATGACGACGGTCAACGCGGCTGCGACAACTGCGAACATCGCGGCGGGGCCGTAGGCGTCGAGGACCGGTATCAGAACGAAGGGCGATGCGCCGCTGGATAATCGGGACAACGAGTAGGTCCAACCGACTGCGGTGCCGCGCACCGCGGTGGGGAAAATCTCCGCCTGGTACACGTGATAGACGTTGGAGAAGACATTGCTGGTAGCGGTGGTCAAGAAGCCGAACAGAATGATCAGCAGAACTGACGACTGGGTCGCGAACATAAGACCGAAAGCGGCGACCGCCACGACCGAGCCGACGAGCAAGAATTTGCGTTCGAACCGCGCCATCAGCGGGATCGCCATGACCGATCCGATGGGATACCCGATGAACGACAACGCGCTGAACAACATCGACGAGGCGACGGGGTAGCCGCGATTGACCAGCACCAGCGCGGAAAGAGTGCCGAACCCGTAATAGCCGAAGGTCTGGAACAGGTGGAAGAACACCAACATCACCAGTCGGCGGTTGTACGGGGAGCGCCGCAACAGCATCAGTCTGGACTGACGAGGCTCGGACTGTACGACGGTGCTGCGCGGGTCGGCTGAGTTCGTCTGCACAACACGCACATTCGTCCCGGCCGCAAACTTCGCCAACGCCTGCTGCGCCTCTTCCATGCGTCCCACGCCGGCAAGCCAGCGCGGCGACTCGGGCAGCCACCGGTTCAGGCTGAAGACAATCGCGGCACCTGAGGCGCCGATGGCCAACAGCCAGCGCCAGCCCGCGATCCCGAGCGGCGAATGTCCGCTCAACCAGACCGCCAAGAACCCGGCGAACGGTACGGCGAGGTACGAGCACGTGTAGGCGTAGGAGGCCAGCCGGCCACGGCGTTCTTTCGGCAGGACGTCAGCGAGGTAGGAGTCCGCCACCGGATACACCGCACCGACTCCCACACCCGCCAGGAACCGCGCGACCACCAGCGGCGCCGGCGACGGTGCAAATGCGCCGACCAGTGAGAACGCCGAAAACCAGCCCAGGCCAACCAGAAACGCCTTGCGACGTCCGATCCGGTCGGCCAGGCCGCCGAAAAGTGCCGCCCCCACAAACATTCCGACGAACGACGACGCCAGCACCAGCTTGAGAACCGTGCCATGCACCCCGAATTCGTGTTGAAGGGCGCTGCTCATGGTGCTGGACAGAAAGATCTCGTACATCTCAAAAAACAGGCCGAGCCCCACGGCGACGATGACCTTGCGGTGCATGGCGCCTACGGGCATGCGGTCCAGCAGGTCGCCGACAGTGCTCCCGGCCGTGGACACGACTGGTGAAGTGGTCATTCCCGTCTTTCGCGTCGTGAAGGGCTCGCCGACTCTGGCCTACTAAGTGGTTCGCCGCTTGCAATGTGATTAGAACTACATCGCCAGAATGTAGTGGATCGCGTCACGTTAGGGAAGACTTGCGTAGCCATAATGTAGTTTTTGATGCACGATGTGGGTCGGGAGGCGGCGCGAATGGACAGATTCAACGGCGGACCACTGGACGGCATACGCGTCCTTGAGCTGGGTAACTACATCGCCGCACCAACTGCGGGACGGCTCTTGGCCGACTTCGGCGCCGAAGTCATCAAGATCGAACGCCCCGAGACCGGAGACGAGTTGCGCACCTGGCGTCTCTATTCCGGTACGACGTCGATGCTGTTCCGGACCATCAACCGCAACAAGAAGTCCGTGGTTTTGGACCTCAAGACCGACCGCGGCCAGGCGGCGGTCCGCGAACTGGTCCGCTCCTGCGACATCGTTCTCGAGAATTTCCGGCCGGGGACCCTGGAGAAGTGGGGTATCGGCCCGGCCGAGCTGAGTGCGGTGAACCCGGATCTGATCATCGTGCGCGTTTCGGCATACGGCCAGACTGGACCTCGGCGGCATGAACCGGGATTTGCCGCAGTGGCCGAGGCGATGGCAGGTCTTCGCGCACTCACCGGCGAACCGGACCGCCCACCATCACGGGTCGGCGTGTCGATTGGCGACTCGATCGCGGGTCTTTATGCCGCGTTCGGCGCCTTGGTGGCATTGCACCAGCGTCGAAAGGACAGTGCGGCAAGACGATCCACCCGAGTGGCTGACCGCACCGTGGACGTCGCGTTGACCGAAGCGATCTTTTCGGTAATGGAATCGTTGGTCCCCGAGTATGACGCGTATCACGTCACCCGTGCCCGTTGCGGCGGCCGTATGGAAGGCATCGCTCCGTCGAATGCCTACCTGTGCCGCGACGGCCGCTGGGTGGTCATCGCCGGCAACGGCGACGCCATCTACCAGCGGTTCATGAGGTGCATCGGCAGACCGGACCTGGCCGACTCGCCGCGTCTGGCCAACAACGCGCTGCGCTGGCATGCGCGCGAAGAGCTCGATGACGCGATCGGACGATGGACGGCTCGAATGCCTGCCGATGATGTGCTTGCTGCGCTGGCGGACGCCGCGGTTCCCGCGGGACCGATTAACATCGCTCCCGATATCGCGGCCGACGAGCAGTTTTTGGCGCGCGGGATGATCCAGCGCATGCCGGTGTCCACCGGCACCGAGATCCTGCCCGACGTCGCATTCCCGGGCGTCGTGCCGCGCATCGGGGACAGCCCCCGCGAAATCCAAAGCCTCGGACCGGATCTGGGTGAACACACCGAAGAAGTCCTCGGCGCTCTCGCCGCCGATCTGCACTCCCACCGCCTCGACAGCAAGGAGCTGACCAGATGACCCCCTCAGTCCAATTGCGCGACGTCACGTTGCGCGACGGCCTGCAGCTCACCGGCAAACTGCTCGATACGGCGACAAAAGTCGAGTTAGCGCGCCTCCTACTGGCCTCGGGCATAGATGCGATCGAAATCGGTGCGATGGCGCGATCCGACTTGGTGCCGCCCATGGCCAACACCCTCGACGTCATCGCATCGCTGACTCCAGAGGAGCTGCAACGGTGCTGGGTGTGGACGGCTACCCCACGGGGCATCGCCCGGGCAATCGAGGCCGGCGCACGCAATTTCGAATATTGCCTGTCGGTCAGCGACCACCACAACCTCGCCAATGTCGGGCGCACTACCGATGAAAGCATGGCTGCTCTTCCGAAGGCCTCCGATCTCGTCGCGGCCGCCGGTGGCCAGCTGCAGCTGACCTTGGCCACCGCGTTCACCTGCCCGTACACCGGTGCCGTAGATCCCCAACGCGTCCTCGACCTGGTCACGGACGGTCGCGCGAGGGGCGTCTCGAGTGTCGTGCTGTGTGACACGCTCGGCCAGGCCACGCCCGACCAGGCGCAGCGGCTCGTCGAACTCGTCGGCGACGTCACGCCCGAGCACGAGATCGTCTTCCACGGGCACGATACGTGGGGCATGGGAGTCGCGAACACCCTCGCGGCTATCCGGGCGGGCGCCACCATGGTCGACGCAGCGCTCGGCGGTCTGGGCGGCTGTCCGTTTGCACCTGGGGCAAGCGGCAACACGCCCACTGAGGACCTTCTGTTCGCGCTGCAACCCCGATACCTGACTCCCCCAGTGTTCGCCGACATCGTGACCGCGGCGGGACGGCTGCTGAGCCAGCTCGGCGAACCGAACCGCTCGAAAGCCGCCCAAGGCGCGCGGTCCACCGCGAACGCATTCGAATGGGTGATCAGCAGCCAGGAGCTGTCGGTCTGAGCCGCCCGGCCCGGACGATTCGCCAGCGCCCGTCCTGGCGCTGCACCAATCCGGCCAGCTCGAGCATCGCGAGTGGTCCCAGCGCCAGCTCGGGCACCAGCCCCGATGCGACGGCGATCTCGTCGACCGTGGCGGCACCGCGGCCCGGCAATGCCTCGTAGACCCGGCGCTCGGCGTCGCTGAGGCCGTCGAGTGGCGTTACTGGGTGCGCCTCATCGGATGCCAGTTCGCCGATGTGGCCGACCAACTCGACGACATGGTCTGCTCTGGTGACCAACTCGGCGCCGTGGCGCAGCAGCGCATGGCAGCCCGCCGACGCCGACGACGTGATGGGCCCGGGCACCGCGGCCACCACTCGCCCCAACGCCCGCGCCCAGGCCGCGGTGTTGGCCGCGCCGCTGCGCAGACCAGCTTCCACCACCACCGCGGCCCCTGCCATCGCGGCCACCAGACGGTTGCGGGTCAGGAACCGGTGGCGGGCCGGGCGGATCCCGGGGGCGTATTCGGTGAACAGCAGCCCATGCTGGCCGATGCGGTGCAGCAGCGCGGTGTGACCGCTCGGGTAGGGGACGTCGATGCCGCCGGCGAGCACGGCCACGGTGATGCCGTCGCAGTCCAGGGCGGCGCGGTGCGCCGCGCCGTCGATGCCGTAGGCGCCGCCCGAGACCACCGCGACGTCGCGCCGGGCCAGCCCGGCCGCCAATTCACCGGCAACCTGCTCGCCGTACGCGGTCGCAGCGCGCGTCCCCACCACGGCCGCAGCCCGGGACGCGACCTCATCGAGCCGCACCGGTCCCAGCGCCCACAACACCAGCGGCGGGACCATCGGCGCACCACCGCCGGGTCGTGGTGCGGCACCGCGGAAAGCAGCGAACGCGAGCACCGGCCACTCGGCATCGTCAGGGGTGATCAACCGGCCGCCCCGCCGGGCGAGCAGACCGAGATCGGCTGCACTGCAGTCGATCTCGCGGCGAGCCTGGGTGCGTCGGGCCAGGTCGTCGTCGACCAGCCCGCGTCGTACCCGTTCGGCTGCCGCCACCGGGCCGACGTGTTGGACAAGCGCGGCGAGTTCGGCGCAGGGCGGCTCGGCCACCCGGGACAGATAGGCCCAGGCGCGCAGTGCGGGATCGTCGAGCACCGTCGTCATCGCCGTCCCCCTCGTGCCAAGAATCCGCCAAGAATCCACCGAGTCCCGTGCGCGAACGTGGTGTTGTCAGCCGCCCGTCGCCGCACGCCGGCCCGCAACGAATGGAACGACCCATGATTCTCACCCTGCCGATGGTGGACAGCGCGTCCGAGCGTCCCAAAAACCCTTGGGCCGTCGCGGCGTTCGCGCTCAGCCTGGTCAGCTGGATCGGTCTTCCCATCCCCATCATCAGCATGGGGCTTGCCTGCATCGCGTTGCGCGAAATAGGACAACGAGGCGAAAGCGGCCGTGCGATGGCGCAATTCGCCCGGGCATTCGCGATTCTGGTGATCGTAGCGATAGCGGTGCGGGGCGGACACACCGATTGGCTGGCGATGGCGCGCAAGTAACCCGCCGGCTCGGTTGGTCGCGGCGCTCATCGCTGTGCCCCCGGTTGGCGGAAGCTGAGTGCGGCAGCGACTTCGTCGGTCCCGGGAGATGTGCGGCCGGCCAAGTCGGCCAGGCTCCACGCGACCCGCAATGTGCGGTCGAGGCCACGAATGCTGAGCAGGCCACGGTCCAGGGCCCGTTGCAGCGGTTCCATTGCCGCGTTGCTGGGCCGGAATTGCCGCCGCAGCAACGCCCCACTGACTTCGGCGTTGGTGCGGTATCCGTGCGGCAGCCATCGCTGGGCGGCGGCCGCACGGGCCAGCGCCACCCGGTGCCGAACCTGTGCCGTCGATTCACCGTCTCGGCCCGCGAAGGCCCCCGCCCGCACCTGATGCATCTGCACACGTAGGTCGACGCGATCCAGCAGTGGCCCCGAAAGCTTGCCCAGGTAGCGGCGTTTGGCCGCCGCGGCACAGATGCAGTCCTGCGGATCGGCCGGTGCGCACGGACACAGGTTGGCGGCCAGCACTAGCTGGAACCGGGCGGGATAACACGCCACTCCGTCGCGGCGGGCAAGCCGAATCTCGCCATCCTCCAACGGTGTTCGTAGTGCTTCCAGCGCGCTGACCCGGATCTCGGCGCACTCGTCGAGGAAGAGCACACCGCGGTGTGCCCGGCTGACCGCACCCGGGCGCGCCATCCCCGAGCCCCCGCCGACCAGCGCGGCGACGCTGGAACTGTGATGTGGCGCCACGAACGGCGGTCTGGTGATCAACGGCGTGTCGCCGGACAGCAACCCGGCCACCGAATGAATCGCGGTCACTTCCAGCGACTCTTCATCGGTCAACGGCGGCAACAAACCTGGAAGGCGTTGGGCGAGCATGGTTTTGCCCACCCCCGGCGGGCCGGTGAGCATGAGGTGGTGCGCCCCGGCCGCGGCGACCTCCACCGCGAAGCGCGCCTGCGTCTGTCCGACCACATCGACCAGATCCACCGCGGGCTCCCCCTCGGTGGGCTGCGCGTCGATCCTGCCGTCCAGAACACCGTTGCCGCAGAGCCACTTCTGCAGCTGCCCCAAGGTGCGCGCCCCCCACACGTCGATGCCGTCGACCAGGCTGGCCTCGGCCAGGTTGTCCGTCGGAACCACCACGGCCGGCCAGCCGTCACGTTTGGCGGCCAGCACGGCGGGCAGCACCCCGCGCACCGGCCGGACCCGCCCGTCCAGTGACAGCTCACCCAGTAGCACCGTTTTCTCCAGCCGGTCCCAGGGGTTTTTGCGCTGCGCCGACAACACCGCGGCGGCCAGAGCGATGTCGTAGACCGAGCCCATCTTGGGCAGCGTCGCCGGCGACAGCGCCAGCGTGAGCCGCGCCTGGGGCCAGCTGTTGCCGCAGTTGGTGACCGCCGCCCGGACCCGGTCGCGCGACTCCTGCAGGGCGGCGTCGGGCAGACCGACCAGGTGCACGCCAGGCAGTCCGGAGGTGATGTCGGCCTCGATCTCCACGATCTGCCCGTCCACGCCGCGCACCGCGACGGAGAAGGCGCGTCCAAGCGCCATCAGCCGATCCCTTGCAGGTGGGTGATTTCCGGAGTACGGCGGCGCCCGACCCGCACGCCGATCACGTCGATGCGGATCGCCGCCCAGTGCTGGTCCTGGGCGGCCAGCCACAGACCGGCAAGCCGGCGCAACCGCCGAACCTTGCGTGGGGTGACGGCATGCGCCAGTCCCCCGTAGCCATCGCCGGTGCGCGTCTTCACCTCGACGAACACCGCCGTGGAGGTGGCGTCGTCGCGGGCGATGATGTCGAGTTCGCCGTAGCGGCAGCGCCAGTTGCGCTGCAGGATCCGCAATCCCATCCGGGTCAGATGATCCACGGCGAGGGCCTCACCCATCGCGCCCAGCTGGATCCGGGTCATCGTCGTTTCGGTCGTCATGGCGGTCACGATCCACGCCGGCCCCGACGGGACGGGCCGCCATCGGCGCCTGCGGCTGCCCGCAGCGACCGGTTATCCCCAGTGCGGCACTCATCCACAGCCGACCGGATGACAGCCGACTAGGTGATCCGGTCCGCCCTGGTGTAGATGTTCATCGAGTCCTCCCGCAGAAACGCCACCAGCGTGATGCCGGACTCCTCGGCCAACGACACCGCCAGCGAGGATGGCGCAGACACGGCCGCCAGCACCGGGATTCCGGCCATCACCGCCTTCTGTGTCAGCTCGAACGATGCCCGCCCGCTGACCAGCAACACCGAGGCCTGCAGCGGTATCTGCCGGTGTTCGATCGCCCAGCCGATCACTTTGTCGACCGCATTGTGCCGGCCGACGTCTTCGCGCACCACCAGCATCGCGCCGTCGGTTCGGAACAGCGCCGCGGCATGCAAGCCCCCGGTGCTGTCGAAAACCTTTTGCGCGGAACGCAATTGGTCGGGCATCGCCTTGAGCGTGGCCGCCGCGACAGTCGCGTGATCGGTGCCCGGTGAGAACCGGCTGATCAGCCGCACCGCGTCCAGTGACGCCTTGCCGCACACCCCGCACGACGAGGTGGTGTAGAAGTTGCGGGTGACGTCGAGATCGGGTTTTGCCACCCCGGGCGCCAACGTCACGTCCAGCACGTTGTAGGTGTTCGCGCCGTCGTCATCGCGTCCGGCGCAGTACCGGATGCTGTGTACGTCGTCGCGGCCCGCGATGACACCTTCGGTCAGCAGAAACCCTTGCGCGAGTTCGATATCGGATCCGGGCGTGCGCATCGTCACGGTTACCGCCGCGCCGTCGACCCGGATCTCCAACGGCTCCTCGACGACCAGGGTTTCCGGTCGGGTGATCGCCTTCTCGGCGGCCAGATGTGTGACCCGCCGACGCGACGTTACGCGCCCCACTAGGCGATTTCACCGCCGGCGGCGATGTCGCGCAATGCGGCGAGACGCTGAAAACCCACTGAATCAACCTACCCCGGCCGGCGCCACCGCGCCGAAAACCGTGAACGCCACTCTCACGAACCGGAAGCCAACGCTTCCAACGTCTCGGCCGACGAGTGCAGCGGCCGCCAGCCCAGCTGGGTCTTGGCCTTGGTGGTGTCCATGACCATCGACGTCCGCGCGGTATGCAGCCATTCGAGCATGGACGGCACGAACGGCACCCGCGAGATCGCCGCCGAGGCCGCGGTGGCGGCGACGGCGGGAACCCGCACCGGGCGGCCACCCAGGGCCTTGGCCACGTCGGCCACCGTCACGACCCCGTCGCCGGCGATGTTGTAGATCCCCGGCGGTGCCGGGGCGGTGGCCGCCAGCGCGATCGCCGCGGCGACATCATCGTGGTGAACCAGTTGCAGCGGGAAACCCGGATCCGGCACCACCGGCTTCAGGATCGGGACGGCTTTGACGACCGCACGCACCGGACCGGGCAGCTGGTTCCAGGGCATCGCGTCGGCCAGGGCGGTGGCCTTGGGGCCGGCGACGACACACGGCCGCAACACGAACACCTCGAGCGAAGAATCCTTGGTGATATCGGCGAGCAGCGCCTCGC
>NZ_LZKU01000282.1 GCF_001672975.1 Mycobacterium sp. 1465703.0 | reverse complement strand
AGCTCGTAGAGCGGTGCGCGCCGCAACGCGGCCTCGGTAAGCACCGGGGCCAGCTCCGGCGGCAGCCAGGCGTCGGTCACCATCAACGGCTCGCCGGTCCTGCGCTGCCGGCGCACGCGCACGATGTGCAGCAACTCGCCGCTGCGCCCGAGGGTTTCGGCGACGACCCGGGTGGGCGGCCGCGTGCCGAGTTCGACCACCTCGACCTCGGTCTCGAATTGGGTCTGGCGCAGTTCTTGCAGATACGAGCGCCCGGTCGGCGCATCGGCCGGATTATGTTGGCGCACAAACGAACCGACGCCATGCCGACGTTCGATGTAGCCCTGTTCGGCGAGGTCGGCCAGCGCGCGCCGCACGGTGATGCGAGAAACCCCGAACTGATCGCACAGGGTCTGCTCGGTGGGCAGCGCCTCGCCGGGGGCGATGACACCGCGGTCGATCTCGTCGTGCAGCACCAAGTACAGCTGCCGGTGCAACGGCACACCGGCGGTCGCGGACACCGGCCCGGCCTTTTCGCTGCGCTGCTGCACGGTGCTCAATGCTGTCACACCGCCTCCCTTGCGCGAGTCGATCAGTTGTTATAAACATATAACAACTATCACCCATCTACTAGGGGGTCGCGATGACCGCGGTGCAGCAGCGGGTCGCCACCGATCCAGCCGGGCCGACGGGGCGCCTTGCCACCTGGGTCGCCGAGCTCACGCTCGACGACGTCCCCGCCGGCGTCGTCGAGCGCGCCAAACACCTGCTGCTCGACGGCATCGGCTGCGCCCTGGTGGGCGCCCAATTGCCGTGGTCACGTGTCGCCACCGGCGCCGTGCTGGGTTTGGAGGGCCCGGGCGACTGCGCCGTCATCGGGACCGGTCAGCGGACCAGCGCGCCCGGGGCGGCGGTGCTCAACGGCACGTTCATCCAGGGCTTCGAACTCGACGACTTCCACCCATTGGCCCCGCTGCACAGCTGCTCGCTGCTCATCCCGGCGCTGTTGTCGACGGCGTCGACACACCGGGCCTCCACGGCCGGCGCCGACCTGCTGCTCGCGGCCATCGCCGGGTTCGAGGTCGGGCCGCGCGTGGGCTACACCCTGCACGGCACCCAAATGCTCGACCGCGGATGGCATTCAGGCCCGGTGTTCGGCACCCATTCGGCGGCGATGGCGTCCGGCAAGCTGCGCGGACTGCCGCCGGCACAACTGGAAGACGCCCTGGGCCTGGCCGCAACCCAGTCGGCGGGTCTGATGGCCGCGCAGTACGAAGCGATGAGCAAGCGCATGCACCACGGCCTGGCCGCGCGCAACGGCTTCTACGCGGCGGGCCTGGCGGCCGCCGGGTACACCGGGATCAAGCGCGTGTTCGAGCGTGAATATGGCGGCTTCCTCAGTGTTTTCGGCGAGGGCCACGACCCGGATCCCGAACCGCTGACGGGTGAACTCGGCCACCGCTGGGAAACCTCCCTCATCATGGTCAAGTCCTATGCCGCGATGGGTGGGCTGCACGGTGCCATCGACGCCGCCCGGCAGTTGCGGAATTCGGTTGCACCGGAAGATATCTCGGCGGTCGACATCACCGTCGGAGAGACCGTGTACAAGCACGGCTGGTGGTCGCCGGAGCGTCCGCTCACCCCGATCGGGGCACAGATGAACATCGGGTACGCCACCGCGGCCGCGCTGCTCGACGGCAACGTGCTGCCCGAACAGTTCATCGGAGCCCGGCTTGATTCCGACGACATCTGGTCGCTGATCGCGGCCACCACGGTGCATCTCGACGAATCACTGGCCGGCGCCGGTATCGCCGAGAAATTCCGCACCGACGTCGCGGTGACCACCCGGGACGGAACCGTGCACCGCGCGCGAGTGGCCCTACCGCACGGCGCGCCCAACGATCCGGTCACCAATGACGAACTGGTGGCCAAGTTCCACGCGCTGGCCGACCGGGTCACCGACCACGGCCGCGCCGCGGCGATCGAGCGCGCGGTGGTCGGGCTCGACGACCTGACCGACATCAACAACCTGATCGACCTGCTCGCCGGCTCCGTCGCGGGCGCGCTGGACTGAAAGGACCCACGATGGCAACAACACCGGCCCGCACTCGGCTCAGAGCATTGCTGGCCAAACGCGAACTCATCGTCGCGCCAGGCGTTTTCGATGGGATATCCGCACACCTGACCCGACGCACCGGGCACGTCGCCGCCTATATGACGGGCGCCGGTGATCATCGCGACCCGATCGGCCATCTCGGTCGCGGTGACCAGGCCGATGTCGGGCAAGCCGAAGCCCGACGCCGCCACACCGGCGCCCGTCATATAGGCGGCGACGTGCCCGGTGCGTCGGGTCAGGTGTGCGGATATCCCATCGAAAACGCCT
>NZ_LZKU01000281.1 GCF_001672975.1 Mycobacterium sp. 1465703.0 | reverse complement strand
GTCAGGAAGCCCGGACCTCCGAAGACGAGTGGAGCAGGTTGCTGCGGCAGCGCGAGGAGCTCGAGGCGGGCCGCACCCAAACCGTCGCGGAAGTCACCGAACTGGAAACGCGGCTGCGCAACGCCCAGGCGACGCAGCAGGCGCCGACGGAAGAACCTGTGAACCGTCAGCAGATCGCCGCGGCCACCGAAGCTGCCCGCAGCGCCGAAGTGGAGGCCCGGCTGGCGGTGCGGCCCGCCTCGAGCTCCTCGCGCTGCCGCAGCAACCTGCTCCACTCGTCTTCGGAGGTCCGGGCTTCCTGACCGAGCCGGCCCAGCTGTTCGTACATCCCCGAGATGGCGCTGTCGGATTCGTTCAGCGCGGCCAGCGCCTGCTCGGCCGAGTCCTGACGGGCGGCCTGCTCGGTCAGCGCGCCGGACAGCGCCGCGCTCAGCTGGGCCACCTGGGCCTCGGCCGCGGTCAGCTCGGCGCCGGCCTTGTCGATTTCCGAGGTCACCTCGAGCGTGGAGAGCTTGCGGTCCGAGCCGCCACTGACCCAGCCGGCACCCACCAAATCGCCGTCGAGTGTGACCGCGCGCAATTGGGGATGCGCGCCCACCAGCGCCAGCGCCCGGTCCAGGTCGTCGACCACCGCGACGCCGGAGAGCATGGCGGTGATCGCCCCGCGCAGCCGCTCGGGCGCGTCGATCAGGTCGAGCGCCCACAGCGCACCCGCCGGGGCGGGCTGCAGCGCCCGATGATCGGCGGGCCAGTCCCCCAGCACCAGCGCGGCGCGGCCGCCGTCCGCCTCTTTGAGCGCGGCGACCGCCGAGCGGGCCGCGCCGAAGCTTTCGGCGGCCAGTGCGTCGGCCGCCGATCCCAGCACCGCGGCCAGCGCCGCCTCGTAGCCGGAACGGACCTTGACCAGTTTCGCCATCGGACCCAAAAGCCCTGGGCCGCTATGGTTTTGGGCCAGCCACGCCGCGCCGTCCTTACGTTCGAGGCCGATCGAGAGCGCGTCGATACGGGCTCGCAACGAGGCCACTTGGCGTTCGGCGTCCCGCTCGGCGGACTGCAACTCGGCCACCCGCTCGTCGGCCAGCCGCAACGCGGCGACGGTTCGCTCGTGGTGCTCGTCGAGACCCACCTCGCCCTGATCGAGCTCGCCGACCCGACCCTGGACAGTTTCGAAGTCCACCTTGGCCTGCTGCGCGCGGGCAGCGGCCTGTTCGATGCGTTCGGACAGCCGCGCCACGCTGTCGTCGATCGACTCGACGCGCGCCCGCATCGTCTCCACCTGGCCGGCCAGCCGCGCCAGGCCCTCGCGCCGATCCGCCTCCGCGCGCACCGCCGCCATGTGGGCCCGATCCGCCTCGGCGGCCTCGCGCTCACGCTCGGCCAATTCGGCGCGGGCGCCGTCCAGCCGGGTGCGGGTGTCGGCCAGTTCGGCGAGCAGCCGCCGTTCGGCGACCGCGACCTGCTCGGCCTCGGCTTCAAGCTCCTCAGGGTTTCTGGGATCGGTGTCACTGGTCACCGCCGGCTCCACGTCGAGGTGCTGCGCCCGCTCGCTGGCGATGCGCACGGTCGCGGCGACGCGCTCGGCCAGCGCGGATAGCGCGAACCAGGTGTGCTGAACCGACTCGGCGCGGCCGGAGAGTTCGCCGACCGCCGTTTCGTGCGTGGTCAGCTCCTCGGACGCCACCGCCAGCCGCGAGGAGGCTTGATCGTGCTCGCGCCGCATGGCGGCCTCGGCCTCGAAGATCGCCTCCCGCTCGCCCTGCTGATTGACCAGGTCGTCGGCGGCCAGCCGCAGCCGGGCGTCGCGCAGGTCAGCCTGGATGGTCTGGGCGCGACGGGCCACTTCGGCCTGGCGGCCCAGCGGTTTGAGCTGGCGGCGCAGCTCGGTGGTCAGGTCGGTGAGCCGGGCCAGGTTCGCCGACATCGCGTCGAGTTTGCGGAGCGCCTTTTCCTTGCGCTTGCGGTGCTTGAGCACGCCGGCGGCTTCTTCGATGAACGCGCGACGGTCTTCCGGCCGCGACTGCAGGATTTCGTCGAGCTTGCCCTGCCCGACGATGACGTGCATCTCCCGGCCGATCCCGGAGTCGCTCAGCAGCTCTTGGACATCCATCAAACGGCAACTGCTGCCGTTGATTTCGTATTCGCTGGCGCCGTCGCGGAACATCCGCCGGGTGATGGACACCTCGGAGTATTCGATGGGCAGCGCGTTGTCGGAGTTGTCGATGGTGACGGTGACTTCGGCGCGGCCCAGCGGGGCCCGCGAAGAGGTTCCGGCGAAGATGACGTCTTCCATCTTGCCGCCGCGCAGCGTCTTTGCCCCCTGCTCCCCCATCACCCAGGCCAGCGCGTCCACAACGTTGGATTTGCCCGAGCCGTTGGGGCCGACCACCGCGGTGATGCCGGGCTCGAAGCGCAGAGTCGTCGGCGAGGCGAAGGACTTGAAGCCCTTCAGCGTCAGACTCTTGAGGTACACGGCGAGCCAGACTACCGCTCAAATCGCCTCGGACAGCTTCACCGAGCGGTGTCGGCCGGCGCGAAATGCGGTGCGGCCCCGACGCGTCGGCGCACTGGCCACAGTGGTCACATCAGCAACTGAGAGAAGGCATTACTGCCTTCTCAAAAGCGCTAGCGCCGGCGCTAGCGCTTTCGGGATTGACACTCAGGGTTCCCGCCGGTGCACGTGTGACCGATGTGGCCAGTGGGACGGCGCGGTACCGGTCGACCGCTCACCGCTCACCGCTCGACGAATCCCTCAAACCGCTCCTGGGGCTGCGACCAGTCGGCGACGACCTTGTCCACATGGCCGGGCCGCGACGGCCACGCGGTGTCGCCTTCCAGCAGGCGCAGCAGCTTCTCGCCTGCCGACCGCGCACCCTGGGCCACCACCAGGACGCGGCCGTCGGGCTGATTGGCCGCATAACCGGTCAGGCCCAGCTCCAGCGCCCGACAGCGCGTCCACCAGCGGAAACCGACCCCCTGGACATCGCCGTGCACCCAGGCGGTGAGGCGGGTGTCAGGCTCCGGCATCGGCGACCTCGAAGTTGACGGTGGTACCGGACTTGAGGGTGCGACCGACCGTGCAGACCTGATCGATGGCCCGGTTGACCACCACCAACAGGCGCTCCTTCTCGTCGTCGGACAGCGCCGAGAGGTCCAGTTCCAGGGTTTCCTCGAGCAGCGGATAACGCTCCTGCTCTCGGTCGGCCGCGCCGGAGACTTTGATGACCGCCTTGTAGTCGTCGCCCAGCCGGCGGGCCAGCGGCAGATCGCTGGACATCCCACTGCACGCCGCGAGCGCGATCTTGAGCAGTTCGCCGGGCGTGAACACGCCCTCGACGTCCTCAGCACCGATCAGCACCTCCGCTCCGCGAGAGCTGTAGCCCGTGTAGCGGCGGGTTCCGGTGCGTTCCACCCATAATTCAGTCATGGCTTATTTCTACCGGGCCCGCGAGCTTTGACGCGCGGGCATACTGCATTGCATGGCCACCGTGGTCGCATTCCATGCCCACCCGGACGACGAAGTCATCCTGACCGGCGGCACTCTGGCGCGCGCGGTCGCGGACGGGCACCGGGTAGTCGTGGTCACCGCCACCGACGGGCGCGTCCACAACGAGGACGGGAACCACCGTCTAGACGAATTGCAGTCGAGCGCAAGGATTCTCGGGGCGCACCGGGTGGAATGCCTCGGTTATGCCGACAGCGGCTATGGTCCGCTGTTCTATCCGGATCCACCCGGGCGCACCCGATTCGGCCGCGCTGACCTCGACGAGGCGGCCGGCCGGCTGGCCGGCATCCTGTGCGATGAGCGGGCCGATCTGCTGCTCAGCTACCAGTCCAACGGCGGCTACGGTCATCGCGATCACGTACAGGTGCACCACGTCGGCAAGCGGGCCGCCCAACTCGCCGCCATCCCGCGGGTACTCGAAGCGACGATGCCGCGCGAAATGCTGCTTCGCGTCAGTGATCTCGCGCACCTGTTCAGACTGCCGGGGCCGTACGAGCGCGACATCGTCCGCGGCGCATACGCTCCGCGCGCGACTATCACGCATCGGGTCAACGTCTTTCAATTTGCCCGCCAGAAGCGAGATGCCTTCGCCGCGCACCGCTCTCAGGTCGGCGGTTCCGGTCTGGCCGCGCGGGTGTTCGGGTTGCTGCTCCGGTTGCCGCCCCAGGTGTTCGGCGCGCTGTTCAGCCACGAGTGGTTCGTGGATCCGGCGCTGCCCACCGGGACGCTGCGCCGCGACATCTTCGATTGAGTCGTCCTCGCCGTAAAACGCTCAACCTCGTGGTCGCGGTTGACATTTCGGGCAGTAGAACGAGGAACGGTTCATGAACTTCTCCCGGCGCATCACCGCGCCGCACCGGCGGCAGGCTTGGCCTTCCCGGCCGTAGGCGTCCAGCGATCGGTCGAAGTATCCGGATTCGCCGTTGACGTTGACGTACAGCGAATCGAAGGACGTTCCCCCTTCGGCCAGCGCCTCGCGCATCACCTCGGCGGCCGCGTCGAGCACCGCGGTCAACTGCTTGCGGCTCAGCGTGTCGGCCATCCGGGCGCCGTTCAATTTGGCCCGCCACAGCGCCTCGTCGGCGTAGATGTTGCCGATGCCCGACACCACCTGCTGATCGAGAAGTTGCCGCTTGATTTCGGAATGCTTGCGGTGCAACACTTTTACCACCGCATCCACATCGAACCGGGGGTCCAGGGGATCACGGGCCAGATGCGCGACGGGCTCGGGTACCACGCTGCCGCCCACCTCGACCAGATCGGCGAGCATCCACCCACCGAAGGTGCGCTGGTCGGCGAAACTCAGCACGGTCCCATCGTCGAGCAGTGCCGAGATCCGGACATGGTCGGCGCGCGGCACCTCGCCGAGCAGCATCTGCCCACTCATGCCGAGGTGGACCACCAGCGCCGTATCCGATTCCCCCCCAGCGGGTTCCGTGTCGAGCAGCAACCACAGGTACTTACCGCGCCGATCGGTGCCGGTGATCCGCGCATCCAACAGCCGGGCGGTGAGGTCGGCGGGCCCGGCTTCGTGGCGACGCACGGCGCGCGGGTGATGCACGCGCACGGCCGTCATCGTTTTGCCCACTACATGGGCGTGCAAGCCGCGGCGGACCACCTCGACCTCGGGCAGTTCGGGCATCTAGACGGACACCATTTAGCTGGACGTCGTCCCCGCGGTGTCCAGCACGTCGAGCGTTTTCCAGGTGGCCGCCGCCGCCCTCTGCTCGGCTTCCTTCTTGGAGCGGCCCACCCCGGTGCCGTATTCGGTCTCGGCCACCACGACCACCGCGGTGAATTCCTTGTCGTGGTCCGGACCGGTGGAGGTGACGACGTAGGACGGTGCACCCATGCCGCGGGCCGCGGTCAGTTCCTGCAGGCTGGTCTTCCAGTCCAGCCCGGCCCCCAGCGTCGGCGCGGCGTCGAGCAGCGGGCCGAACAACCGCAGGATCACCTCGCGCGCAACGTCGATGCCGTGCTCGAGGTAGATCGCGCCCAGCAGCGATTCCATGCCGTCGGCCAGGATGCTGGATTTGTCCGCGCCGCCGGTGTTCGCTTCGCCGCGTCCCAGCAGCAGGTGCACGCCGAGGCCCCCGTCGCACAACTTGCGGGCGACGTCGGCCAGTGCCTGGGTATTGACCACGCTGGCCCGCAGTTTGGCCAGGTCTCCCTCAGTTCGGTCGGGATGGCGGTGGTAAAGCTCGTCCGTAATAGTCAGGCCCAGCACGGCGTCGCCCAGGAATTCCAGACGTTCGTTGGTCGGCAGCCCGCCATGTTCGTAGGCGTAGCTGCGATGCGTCAGCGAAAGGGACAGCAGTTCGTCGGGTAGCTCAACCCCGAGGGCGTCGAGCAGAACCTGGCGTGAGCTCACCGCTCACCCCGCGACTCGTCCGACTCGGCGCTGAACATGCCCGCCAGCTTGGCCCACCGCGGATCGATGCGCTCGTGCTGGTGGCCCGGTTCGGCGGCCAGCGAAACACCGCATTCGGGGCACAACCCCGGGCAATCCGGCGTACATACCGGCGAGAACGGGAGTTCCAGTCCCACGGCGTCGACGATGGACTGCTCGAGATCGATGGTGTCGTCGACGATGTGGCCCACCTCGTCTTCCTCGGTGGTCGCTTCGGTGGTGCTGTCCGGGTAGGCGAACAGTTCGGTCAACCGCACCTGCACCTGGCTCTCCAGCTTGGTCAGGCATCGCGAACATTCGCCGGCGGTGGGCGCGCTGACCGTACCGGTCACCAGGACGCCTTCGGACACCGACTGAATCTGGAGGTCCAACTCCAGCGGGGCGCCCTCCTCGATCGCGATCATGTCCAGCCCGATGCGCGACGGACTGGGCACGGTTTTGTGCAGGGTCACCATCGCTCCTGGGCGTCGCCCGAGCCGGGTGATGTCGAACGCCATCGGCGCGGCCAGGCGTGACCCTGTACGGCGGGCCGATGAGGTGCTGTGCTGCCGCGTCATATCAGAAATCCTACGGCGCCGACCGCATAATTCCAGGGCGCGCCCGCCCGGCGAAGGTACCGCGAAGCGTTAGCGCACCGCGTAGTCGTGGGTGCCGGCCGCCGTCCGCAGTTGGTGTCGACCGCGTCCCACCGACCGCAGCGTGCCGTTGAGGAATTCCTCGAACTCGGCGAGCTTGTTGTCGACGTAGATGTCGCATTCGCCGCGCAACCGGTCGGCCTCGGCGTGCGCCGAGTCGATGAGCCGGGTGGCCTCGGCGTTGGCCGCCTCCACGACGCTGTTCTGCGAGACCAGGCGCTGCTGCTCCTTGATGCCCTCTTGCACGGCCTTCTCGTAGGAGATGTTGCCGTTTTCCAGCAGCCGGTCGGCTTCGGCCTGGGCGCGCCCGACGCTGGCTTCGTACTCGCGCTTGGCCGCCGTGGCGATGCGCATCGCCTCCTCGCGAGCCTCGCCGACCATCCGCTCGCTGTGCTGGCGCGCTTCGCTCACCATCCGGTCGGCCTGCGCCTTCGCGTCGGACAGCAGCCGGTCGGCCTCCGAGCGGGCGTGATTCAGCATCGACTCCGACTCGGTGGTCGCCGAGGACACCATGGACTCCGAATGCGTCTTGGCGTCCTGCAGCATGGAGTCACGCGCGTCCAGCACGTCCTGGGCGTCGTCCAGTTCGCCCGGAATTGCATCCTTGATGTCGTCGATCAACTCCAGCACGTCGCCGCGCGGCACCACGCAGCCGGCCGTCATCGGAACGCCACGGGCTTCTTCCACGATGGCGCTGAGTTCGTCCAGCGCCTCAAAGACTCGATACACGGCCATACCCTCCTGGCGTCTGCAAAAATCGTGTTGTTACTAGTGTGCCTGGTGATGCCCCTGTGACAGCGGTGGCGACACCGGTGTGTCGGGTATTTGCCCATTCTGCGCGCCTCAAACCCGCCGGTGGGCCGGTTGCAGCCCGGCCGTGGGAAGTGAATTGCATCAACGAGCGCCCGTTCGTGCTGTTGTCGCGGCCGGCGCGGCGGCGCGAGGTGGTTCATCCATATTGTTTGCCGGGCCCCGTCGATGCGGGGCCGGGTGCAGACCCGGCTTTTGCCGTCGAGGCGCCGCGGCCCGGCTATTTGGTCGCGATTCTAGGGGTCGGACCGGCCGCGCACTATCGGCCCGGGGATGAAGCCTTGCATGTGCGGGAAGCTCCCGCCTGGCGTATATACCCCCGTGGGGTATAGTCTGGCTTGGGCACAGCCGCCCTCGCAGCGAGTGGTCTATCGCAGGAGGACACAGTGACGGTGCTATCAGCGGTCGGGCACGCTTTGACCCTGGCCGGGTCGATGACGTGGGAAATCCTGTGGGCGCTGATTTTGGGCTTTGCCCTCTCGGCGGTGGTGCAGGCCGTCGTGCGCCGCTCGACGATCGTGGCACTGATGGGTGACGATCGCCCGCGCACCCTGGCGGTGTCCGCCGGACTGGGCGCGGCGTCGTCGTCGTGCTCGTACGCCGCAGTGGCGTTGGCGCGATCGCTGTTCCGCAAGGGCGCCGACTTCACCGCCGCGATGGCGTTCGAAATCGGTTCCACCAATCTGGTGGTGGAGTTGGGCATCATCCTGGCGCTGCTGATGGGTTGGCAATTCACCGCGGCCGAATTCGTCGGTGGCCCACTGATGATCGTCGTTCTGGCCGTCTTGTTCCGGTTGTTCGTGCGTTCACGACTGGTCGACGCCGCCCGTGAGCAGGCCGAGCGCGGAATCGCCGGCTCGATGGAAGGCCATGCCGCCATGGACATGTCTATCCAAGGGGAAGGTTCGTTTTGGCGACGGCTGGTTTCCCCGGCGGGCTTCACCTCGGTTTCCCACGTGTTCGTCATGGAGTGGCTGGCGATCCTGCGCGACCTCGTTCTGGGCTTGCTGATCGCGGGTGCGGTCGCGGCCTGGGTTCCCGAAAAGTTCTGGCAGGTCTTCTTTTTGGCCGACCACCCGGGCCTCTCAGCGCTGTGGGGACCGCTGGTGGGACCGATCGTGGCGATCGTGTCCTTCGTGTGCTCCATTGGCAATGTCCCGCTGGCCGCGGTGCTGTGGAACGGAGGCATCAGCTTCGGCGGCGTCATCGCGTTCATCTACGCCGACCTGTTGATCCTGCCGATCCTGAACATCTACCGCAAGTACTACGGCACCCGGATGATGCTGACATTGCTGGGCACCTTCTACGCCGCGATGGTCGCGGCCGGGTACCTGATCGAATTACTCTTCGGCACAACCCATCTCATCCCGTCACAACGCAACGCAACGGTGCTCGAGGCGTCAATCTCATGGAACTACACCACCTGGCTCAACATCGCCTTCCTGGTGCTCGCGGCCGTGCTGGTCGTCCGGTTCATCACCTCGGGAGGTCTGCCGATGGTGCGCATGATGGGCGGCTCTCCCGAAGGACGTTCCGAGCATCACCACTGACCGGCGTCAGGGTTGCGGCAGCCGCACGTCCAGCACCGCGCAACGCCCTTGATCGGCCTCGGCGAGCGCCCATTTGATGGCCTCGCTCATCTCGGCCGCCGTCTGCACGCTGCGTCCGCTACCTCCGCAGGCCTTGGCGAGCGCGGCGTAGTCGGTGTCCGGAGTGAGTCGAGTCTCGGGAAAGTCGTTCTCCCGCACCGACACTCCATTGGGATACAACCCCTGCACGGGCAGCTTGGAGGCCAGATAGGACTGGTTGTTCAAGACGACCGTCACGAAGGGCGCCTGGTAGCGATGCGCCGACCAGAACGCGGCGGTAGGCACGGCGAAGTTGAATGAACCGTCCCCGCATATCGCGACGACGGGTGCCTGTGGCCGGGCAAGCTTGACGCCGAAGGCGCCGCCCAGTGCCCAGCCCAAAGCCGGTGCGCCCGTGTCGAACAACCGCCCGGGGGGCCGGCGCACCTGTCGGGCCACGGCGGGCCGGTTGGTCACCGCTTCCTGGACGACCACCGCGTCGTCGGGCAACGCGCTACTCAGCGCGGCCAGCATCGCATCGGGTGCGTCGGCCGGGCAGTCCGAGGCGGCCCGGCGCATCGCTTCACGGCGGCGTTCCGCGGTGTCGGCTTCGGCGGTCTGCCGGCGGACGGCCCACTTCTCCCGCAGCTCCTCGGTGGCCAGCCGCAACAGCGTCTGCTCGAGCAGCAGCAGCGCCACGCGCGTGTCGGCGGTCAACGCGATCTCGACCGGATAGGACCACAGCGGCATGCTCGGTTTGACCGGATCGCCGTCGATCTGCACCACGCGGGCATTTGCGGGCGGTGCCAGCTGCGCCGGCACCCAGGGCACTTCGCAGTCCAACAGCAACACGGTGTCGGCGTTTTCCAGCGGGCCGGCATCGCCCACTACGTGTAGCGGATGGTCCAGCGGCAGGTTGGCGCGGTCTCCCTGGTCGATCACCTGCGCACCCAGCAACTCGGCGATGCGGGCCAGCACCGTTGCCGTCGCCGGGTCCGCAGCCGTCCGTGACGTCACGATGACAACACGCTTGCCCGCCACCAGGATTCCCGCCAGGCGTCCCAACGCGCCCGGGTCCGGGCCGGGCGGTATGGCCGGCGCCAGCCGCCGCGGCAGCGCTCCGGCGCCGTGCTCCATCAACGCTTCTCGCGGCAGCATCACGTAAGCCGGCCCGGACGCGCAGGATTGGGCGACCTGGAACGCCCGACGGACGATGGGTGCCAGCTCGCGGCCGCGCGGGACCTCCATGTGCCACTTGACGTAGTTGCGCACCACGCCCGGCTGGTCGAGTTGCTCCTGCTGCCAATGGATGTAGGTGTCGCGGTGGCCGCGCACCGCCGGCGCCGAACTGTAGGGAGTCCGCCCGGCGAACACCACCACCGGAGTCCCGTTGCGCTGCGCGTTGTGCAGCTGGCAGCCCAGGTTCAGCGTCCCGGCGTCGACATGCACCATGACCGCCTGCGGACGGCCGCTGACCATGTGATGACCGATGGCCGCCGCCAGGGCGATGCTCTCGTGCACACACAACACCGCCTGCGGGGTCGGCGTGCCGGCGGCGCGCGCCGCCGCCAGCGCCTCCTGGATCGGCGCGGAGTCGGTTCCGGGGTTGATGAAGAAGTGGCTCACTCCCTCGTCGGCCAGCAGCGCGATCAGATCGGCCGCGGCCTCGGGTGCGTCGAACAGGTTCTCTACCGTCATGGCTGCCGTTCTCCTATCGACGTCGGCGACCTCGTGAACCCGCTCCTCCGGATCGGATCTTCAACATACGTTCTGAGTGGGCGTCTGCGATCTATTCCGGCGTAGTGAGCTCAGCGTGGCGCGCTGC
The DNA here is from genome assembly GCF_001672975.1 of Mycobacterium sp. 1465703.0. Taxonomy (GTDB): domain Bacteria; phylum Actinomycetota; class Actinomycetes; order Mycobacteriales; family Mycobacteriaceae; genus Mycobacterium. Next base: position 15,080 of record NZ_LZKU01000281.1, on the reverse strand, counting down.
AACCCGTCGACTGCCCTCTGTGAGGGACTCCCGGGTAACCGACGGAGAACTCGACACCATCGGATACCCGCTGCACGGCCGGCTACTCCTGGTCGCCGTTGATTCGTCAATTCGCTTGCCGCCCAAGGCGTTCAGCGTCGATCGAGCTGGCTCAGGGCCGAGCGGAAAGCCTTTCGCGCAGGCGGCGATTGACCGGTTCGGGCAGCAGCTCGGAGACATCACCGCCGAGCATCGCGACCTCTTTGGCCAACGACGACGACACGAACGAATAGCGCGGGGCGGTCGCGACGAAAAAGGTGTCCACACCGGCGACGTGCTTGTTCATCTGGGCCATCTGCAGCTCGTATTCGAAGTCGGTGCCGGTGCGCAGCCCCTTCACGATCGCGGTCATCCCTTGTGACCGGACGAAATCGACGACCAGCCCCTGCCCGGCTTCCACCCGCAGGTTGGGCAGATGCGTCGTCGACTCGTTGATCATCGCGATTCGCTCGTCCAGGTCGAACATGCCCTTCTTGGCGGGGTTGGTCAGGATCGCGACCACCACCTCGTCGAACTGAGCCGACGCCCGCTCGAAGACATCGATGTGACCCAACGTCACCGGATCGAACGACCCCGGGCACACCGCGCCGGTCATGCGGGCGATCCACTGCGAGCGGGGGGTTTCCGTGCGTCGCATCGTTGAAAGGGAGCGGCACCCATGACGAAAGACGCTACACGCCCACCTCAGCCACGCTCGGCCAGCTCCAGACGGGTGTCGCCGTATACCCGGTGCCGCCACACCGACCAGCCGGCCGGCCAATTCAGCGGCACGCTGCCGGCCGCCCGCTCCACCACGGCGACGCTGCCCTCGTGCACCCAGCCATGAGCGGTCAACGCCGTCAGCACGGCCTCGACCTCGTCGGCGTCCACGTCGTAGGGCGGGTCGGCCAGCACCAGATCGAACGGCGAGGCGGTCCCGGCCGCCAGCACAGTTGCCACCGCGCCCCGGCGCAGCGTGGCGCCGGGCAGGCCGACGGCTTCGATGTTGCGCGCGATGGCCGAACCGGTGCGCGCATCGGACTCCACGAAAAGCACTGCGGCGGCACCACGGGACAGTGCCTCCAATCCCAATGCGCCCGAACCGGCGTAGAGATCAAGCACCGCAAGACCGGTCAGCTCCAGGCGGGCGGTCAGGATGTTGAAAAGCGACTCGCGAACCCGGTCCGTGGTGGGCCTGGTGCCCCGCGGCGGGACCACGATGCGACGGCCCCCGGCCGCGCCGCCAATGATCCGGGTCACCTGCCGATACCTACAGCAGCGTCGACCAGTAGTCCCAGAACCGCGCCATGATCAACAAGAACACCGCGGTGAACCATAGTGCGGCGATCGACCATCGCCATTGGAATACCAGCGCCGCCACACCGGTCTGGTGGCGCTGCAACACCGGCCGATAGGCAATGGCCGCGACCACCACCAGCAGCGACATGGTGACCACCCACACCACCATGCAGTACGGGCACAACGCGGCGATGCGATACAGGCTTTGGAAGATCAGCCAGTGCACGAACACCGCGCCAATCACCAGCCCGATCGTCAGTCCCACCCAATACCATTGCGGCAGAGCCACTTTCGTCACCGCCAGTAGCCCGGTGACGACCACCACGGTGAAAGCCACCAGCCCCAGCAGCGGGTTGGGGAAACCCAGCAGCGACGCCTGCGGCGTGATCATCACCGAGCCGCAGGACAGGATCGGGTTGATATTGCAGGACGGCACGTACGACGGGTTGAGCAGGATGTCGATTTTCTCGACCGTCAGCGTCATCGACGCGATCAAGCCGATCAGACCGCCGATCAGCACCGACCACGCGCTGAGCGCGGTGACCGGCGACGGTACCGGTGTCAGGTCGCCGGTGGAATCGGCAGTTTGGGTCGACACCGTCCCGGTCACATGGCGGCCGGCGCGACCGCGCCGTCGATGCCCGGAATATTGCCCACGATCTCCTTGATCTTGCTAACCAGCGCATCGGGTGTGGACGGGTCGTAGTCGTCGCCGTTGATCTTGATGGTCGGCGTGGCATTGATATGCCCGGCAGCCGCTGCGCCGGTGACCCTGGACAGGTACTTGCCGCTGTTGATGCAGTCCGGCACCTTGCCCGCCGCACCGGCCTCGCGGGCGAGCTCGATCAACCGCGCGTTGTCCGGGAACGTCTTACCGGTTTCGCTCGGTTGAATGTTGGTGCTGAACAGCGCGGTATGGAAGCGCCGGAAAGCGTCCTGCGACTCGTCGGCGACGCACAACGCCGCGGCGCCCGCGCGCGACGAATAGTTCTGGTTCCGCGGGCTGTCCAGGATCGACACCATGGAGTAGTCGGCCGCGATGGCACCGAGGTCGATGAGCCTGGACACCGTCGGGCCGAAGGTGCGCTCAAAGTTACCGCAGGCCGGGCACAGGAAGTCCTCGTAGAACGTCACCACGGCCTTGGGATTGCCGCTGCCGGGCTGGGTGATCAGCTTGCTCGACGTCACCCGCACCGCATCGCCGGCACCGGTGGGGCCGGTCTTCTTGTGGTGCGACGTGACGATGTAGAAGACAAGGGCGACCGCGAAGATCACCACGAATGCGGTACCGCCGATTTGGACGAGTCGGCTCGACTTACCGCCAGAGGCCGACTTCATGTCGAATCGCGGGGGACGTTTGGGTTTGTCGGCCACAGGTTCCCTGATCTTTCGGTATGAGTTGTCGGTCTGCCCGTTGCGCGCGGACAAAGCGATCGGACAAGGCGCCTCTAGATTACCGGCGCCGACCGCTCAACAAATCAGACCCGGCTCAGGTGTGCCCGCAGCGCTGAAATCAACTCGCTGGTCGCAACCGTGCTGTCGCCGCCCAGCTGGAACAAATTGACGAAGCCATGCGTGAGCGAACCCAGGTACCGCAGGTCCACCGCGACCCCGGCGGCCCGCAACGCCTCGGCGTAGCTCTCCCCTTCGTCGCGCAGCGGATCGAAGCCCGCGACCGCAATCAGCGCGGGCGCCAGTCCGGTCAGCGACTCGGCCAGCGCCGGCGACACCCGCGGATCGGTGCGGTCGAGATCCGAGCGTCGCAGATACTGCGATTCGAACCAGTCGATGTCCCGCTTGGTCAGCACGAAGCCGCGGGAGAACAAGCTCAGCGACCGGGTCTTCGCGGTGAAGTCGGTCCGCGGGTAGATCAGCCATTGCAGCACCGGCGCCGGCGCCCCTTCGTCGCGCGCCATCTGGCTGACGACGGCGGCGAGGTTCCCGCCAGCGCTGTCGCCGCCGACCGCCACCTGCCCGGGCGTCGCGCCCAGCTCGCCGGCGTGCTCATATGCCCAGGTGAAGGCCGCGTAAGCGTCTTCGATCGCTGCGGGGGCCGGGTGCTCGGGGGCCAGCCGGTAGTCGATCGACAACACGTGGATGCCGGCGTCGCGACAGGTCAACCTGCACAGCGCGTCGTGGGTGTCTAGGTCGCCGATCGACCAGCCGCCACCGTGGTAGAAGACCAGCAGTGGCGCCGCCTCGCCGCCGCCCGGGCGGTAATGGCGCGCTGGAATTTCACCGGCCGGGCCCGGCAGCGACAGCTCGTCGACGTCGACGTGGATCTGCGGACCGGCAAATCCCACCGTCGACTCTCGCATCTGAGCACGCGACAGCTGCGGATCGTCGTCGACGACCAGGCCGTCGATGCCGACTGCGCGCAGGCCCGAGAGCATCAGCTGCAAGGTCGGATCCAGCGTGTTCCCGTCGATGATGACCGAACGACCGCGGACCAGCCCTCGCCGGATGGCGGTCGGGATCCACGGGATGACCTTGGCCCCGACGCTGGTGACAGCGCCCTGGATGCGACTGACCAGCGGCGTCGAGGGGCGGTCGGCTCCGAACTCGAGCTCTGGCGCGCCGGACAGCGGCTTGGTCATGGGCAACCCCCTTTGAACAACACGTGCTAGTGCTCGACGACGAACGGTTTCTCAGTCCCCGCCTCGGAGTCATCCCGGCCCCGGCGGCGCCCATGCACGTTCGACGAGACGTGCCGGTTACCGGTTCATCGACATCGCCGCCGCTCACCGCGTCATGCGAGAGACGGGCCGAGCGGCTGCCGATTCCGGTGTGCCGCGCGACTAACTGTACGTGGTGACCTATCGGGCGATGAAGGGCGCGGATGGACACCTGCCCAGGCGTTGATTAGGTTGCATTTACTGACTCGGTAATATCGAGGTCCCCAAGTCGGTGAGCCTTCAGCGGATTGCGAGCAACTTCGACGTGTTCGATTTCGAACTCAGCGCCACGAACGCGGCGCCGAACGGCGTTGATCTCCTCGCTCGATGACGCAACCCGGCTCGGTGCACAATCTCGGAACTTCAATTTCACAGGCAGGTGAATGAATTGGCTGGCGAGTCGGGCTCGGCCGTACCCTCAATTGCTCTCAACGACGAGAACACGATGCCGGCCCTAGGCCTGGGCGTCGCGGATTTGTCGGATGACGAGACCGAACGCGCGGTATCGGCGGCGCTGGAAGTCGGCTGCCGGCTGATCGACACCGCCGCCGTCTATGGGAACGAGGCCGCCGTCGGGCGCGCCATCGCCGCGTCCGGGATTCCCCGCGCCGAGCTGTTCGTCACCACCAAGCTGGCCACCGCCGACCAGGGGTTCAAGGGGGCGATGGACGCCTGCAGCGCCAGCCTGGAGCGGCTCGGCCTGGACTACGTCGACCTCTACCTGATCCACTGGCCGGCCGCGTCGCTGGGCACTTACGTGAACTCCTTCGGCGGCATGATTCAGTCGCGGGGAGAAGGTCACGCCCGCTCGATCGGTGTCTCCAACTTCACCGAGGAGTACTTGACCACCGTCATCGACCTCACCTTCGTCACCCCGGCGGTCAACCAGATCGAGCTTCATCCGCTGCTCAACCAGGAAGCGCTGCGCAAGACCAACGCCGAGCACAACGTCCTCACCCAGTCCTACACACCGCTGGCACTGGGCAAGCTGAACGACAACCCGACGGTGAATTCGGTCGCCGGTGAATACGGTAAGACCGCCTCGCAGGTGCTGTTGCGGTGGAACCTGCAGTTGGGCAACGCGGTTGTCTTCCGGTCGGCCAACGCCGAGCACATCGCCTCCAACCTGGACGTGTTCGACTTCGAACTGGCCGCCGAGCATGTGGATGCGATCAACGCACTCAACGACGGCACCCGGCTGCGCCCGGACCCGGAGAGCTACGACGGTTCGTAACCGTCGCTAGCCCACCGGGCAGGTCGACGCGGCCTGGCGGAGCACACCGGTCGACGCCTGGTCCACCGGCAGCGAATAGCCGCGGAGCACGGCGATGAACTGCATGGCGTACTGGCAGGCGAACTGCGCGTTCGGTGGCATCCACTGTGCCGGTGCGGAATCGCCCTTGTCCTGATTGGCCTGCCCGTCGACGGCCAGCAGGTTGGCCGGATCGTTGGCGAAACGCCGCCGCTCGAGGGCGGGCCAGCCGTAGGCACCCATGTCCCAGGCGTAGGCCAGCGGGACGATGTGATCGATCTGGACGGATTCGCCGACTTTAGGGCCGCGCTGGAATGCGATGGTCTTGTTGGTGTACGGGTCGTGCAGCGTGCCGGTGGCCACGGCGTCTGGACATCGTTTGATCGACACGTAGGTTTTGTCGACGAGATCGCGGTTGAGGATGTCGTCGCGGGTGTCGCATCCGTTGCGCCCCAGCGGGGCGTCGTTCTCGTCGTCCCAGGCGTCGCCGAACGCGGACCGCAGGTAGTCGTAGCGGTGCTGGCGCACGGCCAGGACGGCAACGCCCGCCAACACATCGGCGCCGGGCTGCACCGTCGGAATGTCAGCGCGCGCAGCGTATTCCGCGGAATGCCGGGCGTTCGAGGACCCTACCGTCTGGTAGGCCACCATCAGCGCGAGCGCTGCCGCGGCGGCCAGCCACAGCAGTAGTTGTCGGTTCACCTGCGCTGCTCTCCCCCGCAAGCGGGTGGGGCCCCCGCCGCATCGCTGCGCTGCGCATCATCGTCGGCGGTCACGATTTGTCCAGGTATTCGATGCGGTCGGTGTCGGTGAATCGCGCGGCCAGCACGGCCAACCCGGGGTTGAAGCGGTCGTCGGCGTAGGCCTGGACGCAGAAGTCCCGGGCGGCCTCGATGAATTCCTGATGGTCGGCCAAGGACAACAGCCGCAGCGTGATTGCCTTGCCAGACTGGTTGCGGCCCAACACATCTCCTTCTCGACGTTCCTTGAGGTCGAGATCGGCCAGAGCGAAGCCGTCCAGCGTTTCGGCCACCGCGCACAGCCGCCGGCCGGCCGGCGAGCCCGGCGAGGACCAGCTGGCGAACAGGCACAGGCTCGGATGCCGGCCGCGGCCGATCCGGCCGCGCAACTGATGTAACTGACTGATCCCGAACCGGTCGGCGTCCATCACCAGCATGACGGTGGCATTGGGCACGTCGACACCCACCTCAATGACGGTGGTGCACACCAGCACATCGATCTCGCCGGCCCGAAAGGCCGCCATCGCGGCGTCCTTCTCTTCGGCGGACAGCCGCCCGTGCATCAGACCCAGTCGCAGGTTCGCCAGCTCGCCGGAGCGCAGCCGGGCATACAGCCCCTCGGCGGTTTCCGGCGCCTTGGCGTTCTGCTCATCACCGGGATCGTCGCTTTCGTCGATGCGCGGGGCCACCACGTAGGCCTGCCGTCCGGCGGCGACCTCCTCGGTGATCCGCTGCCAGGCACGATCGAGCCACGCGGGCTTGTCCTTGACGAAGATGACATTGCTGGTGATCGGCTGGCGTCCGCGCGGAAGTTCGCGCAATGTCGAGGTTTCCAGGTCGCCGTACACGGTGAGCGCGACAGTGCGCGGTATCGGCGTGGCCGTCATCACCAGCAGATGCGGTGTCACACCGGGACGGGCCTTGGCCCGCAACTGATCTCGCTGCTCGACCCCGAAGCGGTGTTGCTCGTCGACCACCACCATGCCCAGGTTGTCGAATTCCACCGCATCCTGCAGCAGCGCGTGGGTTCCGACGACGATGCCGACCTCACCACGGGCGATCTCCGCGCGGATCTGTTTCTTCTGCGCGGCGGTCATGGAACCGCTGAGCAGCGCCAGCCGGGTGCCGTTATCGGCACCACCCAGCTGCCCCGCCATCGCCAACGGGCCGAGCACATCGCGAATCGATCGAAGATGTTGTGCGGCAAGGACTTCAGTCGGTGCCAGCAGTGCGCACTGATATCCGGCGTCGACCATCTGCAGCATCGCCAGCACCGAGACGATCGTCTTACCCGAGCCCACCTCACCCTGCAGCAGCCGGTTCAACGGTCGGCTCGCCGCGAGACCTTCGGACAACACGCCGAGCACTTCACGCTGCCCGGCTGTCAATTCGAAAGGTAAGCGCCCCAACAGCTCTGCGGCCAAACCATCGGGACGCGGCGGTGCCGGCGGCCCCGACTCCGACAGTTCACCGTGCCGGCGGGCCACCAGCGCCCACTGCAGACCGACGGCTTCGTCGAAGGTCAGGCGCTCACGTGCCCGCTGCCGCCGCGACTCGCTCTCGGCGAGGTGAATGTCGCGCAGCGCTTCGTCTTCGGAAACCAGGCCGAGTTTGGCGCGCAGCTCCTCGGGCAGTGGATCGGCCACCGGGTCCAGCACGTCGAGCACTTGGCGCACGCACGAAAAGATGTCCCAGCTCTGCATTTTCGTGCTGGCCGGATAGATCGGGAAGAAGTGGCGTTCGTAGGCGTCCAGCAGTTCTTCGCCACTGGTGGCACCCGAGGCTTTGGCGATGTTCTTCAGCGAGCGGGTCCCGCGGTTGCGCCCGTCCGGCGAATCGAGGATGAGGAATGCCGGGTGCGTCAGCTGCATCACGTCGTTGAAGAATCCGACCTCGCCGGACAGCATCACCTTGGTGCCCTTGGTCAGGTCCTTTTTCAGATAATTCGCGTTGAAGAATGTCGCGGTCACCCTGCTACGGCCGGAACCAAGGGTGATGCGGTGACACATCTTCTTCGGCGTCTTCTTCATCGGGAACGTCTTGGTTTCGGCGATCGTGTCGATGATGGTGATGTGCTCGCCCGTTTCGGGCCGCTCGTCGTCGGCGCCCCACCGCGTGGCGCCCTCGGTGTAGCTGCGCGGATAGTGGCGCAACAGGTCGTCGACGGTCCGGATGCCGAACACCTCGTCGAGCGGTTCGGCGGCCTTGGCTCCTACGACGAAGTCCAGCCGGTCGCGCAGCGACACCATCGCTACTCGACCCCGATCAGCAGCGCGTCACCGTGATGGCCGGTGCGGTAGGTGACCAGTTCGGTGCCGGGGTGGTGATCGTGCATGTGTTCTTCCAGGATGTCGGCCACCGCACCGGCATTGGCATCCGGGCCCTCGGTGTCGAAGCCGGCGCCCAGCAGCACGGTCACCAGGTCTCCGCCGGAGGCCAGCAGAAGATCGAGCAGGCCGATCGCCGCCCCGACCGCGTCGGCGGCCACGATCAGCACCTCGTCCCCCGCGATGCCCAGGCCGTCGCCGGGCCGGCAGCGACCCGCCCAGGTCAACGCGCTCTCGGTGGCGATGCGCACCGAGCCGTGCCGCGCCGCGCCGGCGGCGCGGGCCATGGTGTACCCGTCGTCCACCGCCTGGCTGCCGGTTTCGTGCACGGCGAGCGCGGCCAAGCCCTGCACCATCGATCCCGTCGGGATCGGCACCACGTCGATCCCCCAACCGATGGCCGCTGTGCATCCGGCCACCAGCTCCTCGGCCGCCACATAGCCGTTGGGCAACACCATCACCTGCGCGGCGCCCGTGTCGACGACGGCCCGCATGAGCTGGTGCGCGCTGATGTTGGTGACGGGATCGTCCGCGGCCGGGTCGCGTTGCAGCACGCAGGCGCCCTCGCCGGCGAACAGGTCGGCGGCGCCGTCACCGTCGACCACGGCCAGCACCGCCCGCTCCCGGGTCCAGCCGCCGGCGGGTAGTCCGGGGGTGCCCGAGCTCAACGCCGAGATGACGATCCGGCTGAGCCGCCCGGCTGCCAGTCCGGCCTCCACCGCGGCGCCGGCGTCGTCGGTGTGCACGTGAACCGAGTAGGTGCGCTCCGCCGAGGACGGCGCCGAAGCGATGCCCACCGAATCACCGAGCTCGCCCAACCGGTCCCGCAGCGTGTCCGCCGCCGCTGGCTCACAACCGTCCAACCGGTACATCACCTCGAACTGCGGCGCCGGGCGCTGTGCGGGGGCTTCCTCCTGTTGCAGGGCCCGCGGCGATGGCTCGTAGACCGTGCGGGCCGGCGCTTGTCCGGCGATGGTGGACCGCAGCGCGTCCAGCAGGACCAACAGACCGCGTCCGCCGGCATCCACGGCACCGGCGTCGGCCAGCACGTCGAGCTGCTCGGGAGTCTTCTCCAGCGCGACCACGGCCGCGTCACCGGCCGCGATGACCGCCGAAGCCAGGCCATCTCCGGCCCGGGCGGAGTGTTGTACGGCGTCCGCGGCCGCGCGCAGCACCGAGACGATGGTGCCCGGGACCTCTTCACCGCCCATCGAACTGATCACCAGCTCCACGCCGCGCTGCAGCGCGGCACCGAGAACGACGACGTCGATGTGCGGCAGTTCACCACCGGCGCCGGCCGCCGCGGTAGCGGTGACTTCGGCGACGCCGCGCAGGATCTGAGACAGAATCACCCCGGAATTGCCGCGGGCGCCGTTGAGCGCACCGGTTGAGAGCGCCGCCGCGGCCCGGGCGACGCAGGTTGAGCCGCCCTCGGGGCCGGCGCCCGCCTTGGCCTCAGCCAGCGCCGAACGCATGGTGAACAGCATGTTGGCGCCGGTATCGGCGTCGGCGACGGGAAAGACGTTGAGCCGGTTGATCTCGTCGATGTGCGTGATCAAATCGCTGACGGCGGTGTGCGCCCAGTCCCGCAGGGTGACCGCATCCAGGAGACGTCCCTGCGACGTACCAGCAGTGCCCAGGGTGACCCACCTCCTCCGCACCGGTCCGTGGTGGGCGCCAGCGTAGCCCGGCGGCGGAGCCGCTGCGCTCAGTTGCTCAGCGCCGTGGAGAATGATCGGCGGCGAGCATCAGATACACCTGGTCGAGGTAGTCCTCGACGCCATTCACCTTCGCCAGAATAAACCGCTGACGGGCTTAATAGCCCTGCCGGATACCGGGATTGGCCTGCCCTACGAGCATGCGCTGATTGCTGCCGTCGCGGCTCACCCCGTAGCGGCGCATCTGATAGTTCATCGACGCGCACGCGGTCGCCACCGGATCCCATGCCGAGTTCGACGTTCCCGCCTGGTGAAACATCGCGAAGGTATCCGGCATCACCTGCCAGGGACCCCGCGTTGCGTGCAGCGGGGCACCGTCGAGCTGGGGCGGCCCGTAAGCATTGCTGTCGTACAGGTTGATTGCAGCCGAGTGGAACTCCGCCTCGTGATCGGCGATGGTCATCATGCCCTCGATCCAATGGCCACGGGCCGGCGGCTCGGTAATGCCAATCCGGTCCAGCGCCTGCTCGAGGTAGCCGCGGATCGCCTCCGGGCCCTCCGGCCACGTTCCCCGGCCCTCGAAACCCACCTCTGACAGATGGATCGGGCCGAGCACGGCGGCAGCCGGCTGCGCCGGAGCGCGGAGAGCGGGGGGCTGCCACCAGGAGGGCACGGCTGCGGCCTGGCCCGCCCACGCCGCTTTGGGGCCAAGGCCGCCCGCGCCAGTCTGGCTGATACCCGCGGTACTGCTGATAGCGACGCCGCCCAGCGCCGTCACCACCAGATAGGTCGTCGCGGCCCGGCGAAACCGCGAGACCAGCCGTCGCATCCGCGCCGGAGCGCCCTGTCGGTCTTCGACCCGGGCGGCACCGGCGATGTCTTCGGCGCGCGCATCCACCCCGCGCACTCCCCTCAAACCTGCCGATGTGTTTGCTTCCCAGCCTCATCCGCAGCTCCGCGCAGGCCGGCACCGCCAGGGATAAGGCCTTCAGCCAGCCCGGCGCATTGTCCGCGTGCCATAGGCAGCGACCGCACCGACCATCGGCGGCGCTGCCAGCCTAGCGGGGCTAAGCATCTGCAACCCGGATTCGCCCGGTAATGTGATCGACTGCATGTCTACCGTCGATGACGTCGCGGAACACATTCGACCGGCCGGGACCGCAGGGTTGCCCGCCGATCGTTTTGGTGGTTACCAGGACAGTCGGTATTCTGGTTGAGCCCGGTGAACCTGGGCTGTCCCGGCCGGATTGCCGGACCCCCGAGATTTGAGGAGCTTGAACAATGGCCGCTGTGTGCGACATCTGCGGGAAAGGCCCCGGCTTCGGCAAGTCGGTGTCGCACTCCCACCGCCGCACCAGCCGCCGGTGGGACCCCAACGTGCAGACCGTGCACGTCGTGACACGTCCCGGCGGCAACAAGCAGCGCCTCAACGTCTGCACGTCCTGCATCAAGGCCGGCAAGGTCGTTCGGGGCTGATAACGGCCGTCGTTCACATGGCGATGTGGCCGGCATCCACCGGGATCGCCACGCCAGTGATGTAGCGCGACCGCGGGCCGGCAAGCCAGAGCACTGCTTCGGTCACGTCCTGGGCCTCTACCAACGGCACGTCGGGCAACAGTGTCTGCGATAGCGCCGGATTGGGATTCTCCAGCATCCTGTTCACCACGAAATCGTTGAGGATCATCGGCGTCGCGACACCGCCGGGATGTATCGAATTGACCCGAATCTTGTGCGGCGCATAGGCATTCGCCGCCGAGCGCATCAGCCCCACCACTCCGTGTTTGGATGCGGCATAGGCGAACATCGCCGCGCTGCCGTCGCCGCCGCGCCCGGTCAGGCCCTGCGACGAACTCACCAGCACCACCGAGCCGCCCCGGCCCTTGCGCACCATCGAGGGAATCGTCGCCAACAGCGTGTGCCACACGCCCTTGAGGTTGGTGTCGACGATTGTGTTGAACACCGGTTCCGATTCGGGTTCGGTGACCCCGATCGCCACCACGCCGGCATTGGCGACGACGACGTCGATGTCGCCCAACTCGTCGACGCCGGCCTGCACCCCGGCCTGCAACGCCTTGAGGTCGCGAACGTCCGCGGCGACGGACACTGCCTTGCGGCCGGCCGCTTGGACCAGCTGGACGGTGTCGGCAAGGTCGGATTCGGTCGCCAGGGCATAAGGGATCGCCTCAAGATCGGCGCAGATGTCGACGGCGATGATGTCGGCGCCCTGCTCGGCCAGTGCGACGGCGTGGCTGCGACCCTGGCCGCGGGCAGCGCCGGTGATGACGGCGACCGTGTTGTCGAATTCGCCCATGACTACACCTCCAGTGTTGTGCCGGTCTCGTATTCGGCGAAGGCCACCAGCCGCGCTGCCACGTCGTAGTCGCACGCTAGCGGCGTTCGGCCGATCAGCACCGGGCCGCCGCGCAGCCCGAACCTGCCGCTGACCCCGACGTAGCTGCCGGGCGGAATCGGCTCGCTGATGCAGTAAAGCGTGGGCGCCGCACCCTCGTCGATGTCATTGGCCAGCCGGTCGGCCACTGCCTTGACCGCCTTGTGGGCCAGCGACATCAGCGGTGAGTCGCCCAGGTTCGACAGGTTCGAGGCCACCCAGCCCGGGTGGGTCAGGTGCGTGACGATCGGGGATCCGGCCGTGCGCAGCCTACGGTCCAGCTCCAGCCCCCAGAGCATGACCGCGAGCTTGGACTGCGCGTAGGCGCCCAGCCGCGTCCACTTGTGCTGACGCAAATGCAGGTCGTCGAGCCGCAAGGTTGCCGACCGGTGCGCGTCGGAGCCGACGTTGATGATCTGCGAGCGCACCTTGCCCCGCAGCAGATGATTCGTCAAGGCGAACGGTCCGAGCAGGTTGGTGCCCAACGTCATCTCGAAGCCGTCGACCGTCTCGGTGCGCCGGTCGGTCAGGGCACCGGCGTTGTTGATCAAGATGTCCACCGGCTCGTCGATCAGGCCCGCGAACTCCCGCACCGACGAAAGATCGGCGAGGTCGAGCTTGACCACGGTGCTCGAGCCGCCGATTTCCCCGGCGCGCTGTTCGCCGAGTTCGGTGTTGCGCACCGCCATGATCACGTGGGCGCCGGCTTTGGCGAGCGCACGCGAGGTGCCCAGCCCGACACCGTTGGTCGCTCCGGTCACGATCACGCGTTTGCCGGTGAGGTTGCCGAGCCTGCTCGGCGTCCACGGTATGGTCACGGCGATCAAGAGTAGTAGTCGGTTCTATGTAAGTTGGACCGGTTCTGCCAACATATCCCGAAGCAGAGCGGAAGACTCCCGAGGCGGTTCGACATGAGTGACAGCGCCACCGAGATCACCAACCTCATCTACACCTATGCGCAGCTTCTGGACGGCGGCGACTTGGACGGGGTGGCCCGGCTTTTCGAGCACGGCCGCATCTGCGGGATCCAGGACGGGCCGCCCGAGACGGTGTTCGCCGGCTCAGCCCGAGTGCGCGAGATGTATGAGATGGCCACCCGCATCTATGACGACGGCACCCCTAAGACCAAGCACAACACCACCAACGTGCAGCTCTATATCGACGAAGCGGGCGGGACCGCGCACAGCACGTCCTACTACTGCGTCACACAGGCCACCGCCGACCTGCCGCTGCAGGTCATCGTGACCGGGCACTACAAGGACACCTTCCACCGAGTGGACGGGGCATGGTGCTTCGACAGCCGCACCATGTTCGTCGACCAGGTCGGCGACGTCAGCCAGCATCTGAAGTTCTGACCCGTGGCATCCGCGAGCGCGTTCGACCCGGCCGCGGTGCTGGCCGACGCGCAACGCAAGGAAGACCTCACCGATTGGGGCCCAGGAGAATTCGACGGCCCGCTGCGGGTCTTATTGGCCGACTACGCGCGCGCCGATCTCAACGCGATCGGGGTGCACATCCTGCGGTCGGGCACCGTGCACAGCCTGCGGATGCGGCTGCGCACGCAGGAATGGATCCGCCGCCATCCGGAGATTCTCGACGAACGGGTAACCGCACCGATCGTCGTGGTCGGGATGATGCGCAGCGGTACCACCCTGCTGCAGCGACTGCTGGCCGCCGATCCACGTTTCATCTGCGCCTACGGGTGGGAGGTGGTCGAGGCCGCGCCGCGGCTCGACCACCAGTTCACCCGGGCCGCCGACCCGCGGATCGCGATCAGCCAAGCGCGCGAAGCCAAATCGCGCGAACTGGCGCCCGAATTGTTCTCCATCCATCCGATGTATGCCACCGAGGCCGAGGAGGAGATCGTCTTTCTGGCCGACGCGTTCTTGTCGCATGTCCCGGAGTCGGGCGCGCACCTGCCGCGGTACCGGTCATGGCTCGACGATCAGGACTTCTCCCCCGCGTACGACTACCTGCACCGGATGCTGCAGTTCCTGCAGTGGCAGAAACGCCAGCGCGGTGTTCAGGGCCGGCGCTGGGTACTCAAATCGCCTGCGCACCTCGGCTATTTGGATGTGTTGCGGAGTCGGTTTCCCGACCTGCACATCGTGCACATGCATCGTGATCCGCGCACCACGATCGCGTCGGGGGCCAGCCTGAATGCGACCCTGCACGCGATGCACGCCGACACCGTCGATGTGCACCGGGTGGGTGCGCAATGGCTACAGCGGATGGGCTGGACCAACGATCGGGCGATGTCGATCCGCGACGGTTGGGACGACGACGCGGCCCGGGTCACCGACATCGGGTTCGAGGAGGCGGTGGCCGACCCGATCGGACAGGTGGCCCGCGTCTACGACGCCATCGGGCTACCGCTGACCGCGGTGGCCGAAGATGCGATGCGACGCTGGCTGGCCAACCGTCCCCGAGAGGCGCCGCGCCCGCCCTACGGACTACAGAACTACGGCTTGCGTCCCCAGCAGGTCGATGACCGATTCACCTTGTACAACAAGCGCTTCGGACAACACATCGGAGGAGCAGCACATGCCTGATGACCCGGTCGCGACGGCCTCCCAGCACGAACAGGAGCTGGCGGCCCTCGATTTGATCGAGCACCCCACCGTCAAGGCCGCCTACCGCGCCGTCGCCGAGAACATCACCTCGGTGAACGCGTCGTCGAACCGTTCCCGCATCGCGTCCGACGCCTTGGCGCGACCGAGCC
>NZ_LZKU01000280.1 GCF_001672975.1 Mycobacterium sp. 1465703.0 | reverse complement strand
GGCGGTGATTATGGCCAGTCGCGCCGGGGCGGGGCGCGGTCATGTGCTGGCGTTGCACACCGTTGTTGATGATGGTGGCCACGGGGCGGCGCGGTGGGTGGATCCGCAGCGGCGCGCTGCGGAGCGTGTGTTGCCTGCCGGCACTGTGCATGAGCAGTTGGCGCCGGTGTTGCAACACGCGATCGCGGTGTGGGCGGTGGTTATCGACCCGCACGGCAGGGTCGTGGAGCCCGGCGACTGGTCGGTCGGCCCCACCACGACCGAGGCGGTGCTTGATGCCCCGCTATCACACGAATTCGGTTACCACGGCCGGGAAATCGAGTTCCACAAGGTCGGGCTGGCGATGCCCGCGGGTGGTGAAGTGCCAGGCAAGGTCGAACTGGCGATCTCAAAGGACGGCGTGACGAAATTGGTCGCCGACTCCAAAAAAGTGTGGATCGGCTCGAATGGGCACTACTACGAAACCGAGGAAGCCAGGATCGCCGCGGGGGTGGCCGCTCATTCCGAGCGCCCGGAAACCTACATCACGGTGCCGGAGATCGTCACGGCGAAACTTGCCCAAACGCTGCCGGGGGAACCAACCGGCGTCGCGTGGAGCGATGTCGAAGCCGGTGTTTATTTGTTCGTCGATCATTTGTCGAAAGCGCACCAATCCTACGGGCCGACGCCCGGTCAGGGCTCCAGGCTCGGCGACCTGCTGCCACCAGATAAGTTCACGGTTCACCAGGAGTATCGCGACCTACTGGTGAACTACTACCCCGCAATGCATCAAGGCACGGAGTACTACGGCCAGTACACCGACGATGTGCCCTCCCCGCTGGGGATCTATCCGTACCTGAGTGAACTCGCAGGCAATGCGCGGGAATTCGAACCAGGGCTGACCCAGCTGCATACCGCTTTGCGGTTTGGGCGCGAGGGTGCGGGCCTGATCGTTGAGGCGCAGACCGGTGTGCGGCCGCGCGCCGACCGCCTGCACATGCTGGTTGCTTCGGAGCCGCTGGTGTCGATCATGGGTGTTCTGGCGCTGGCATACGTCCAGGTCGCTAATGTGGCCCTCCTTGAAGACCGTCCAGATCTAACAATGCTCGCGAAAGCTGGCATGCACGTGGCGCCACGGCAGTCGCTGCGGACGATCGTCAAGAGCCTCGACAGCGAGCTTCGGGATCTACTCGGGCAGAGCGCCTCAGCGATCCGTGAGCGGTTCACGGATCTGTTCCAAGCCGACCACCCAGACTTCGCGGACAAAGACGTTATGGGTCTGCTCGTGCTGAAAGAAGAGGACAAAGAGGACATCACGGTCCGGCAGCTACTCGATGATGTGTTGAATCCGCAGCAGGAGGGTTTAGCTCTTCACCCCATCACTTTTGGCGTTGGGTTGGCAAACGCCGGTGACACGCTCAATCGGCGTGAGGGGGGTTTGCTTCCTACCGTTGCGCTAGAGGCGCGCTACTACGGCCGGCCCGTGCAATACGAGCCCCCGCGGATGCGTAACTTCAGCGACTGGAACGGGATGCTGGGCGATGGCAGGAAGCTGATAGCGGCAACACAACGCATTGACAGGTCGGCGTATGTGACACGCCAGCTGAACAGCGACCCGCTCGGCGGGCCGGTTATCGAGGCATTGACGAACTACGTGATAGCCAATGTCTACCAGCAGTCGGACCGGGCAGTCGAACTCAGCCAGGCGATCGCGGCGTATCTCGGTGCGTGGCCGCACATGTACTCCGACGTGGCTCAGCTTCTTGCGGCAGCCCGCGCACACGTGTTGCAACATCTGGAACTGGACCTATTCCCTGTTCGCCCACAACTTGGTTACTATCCACCGCAATCGCAATCAGTTGCGCCGATGGGGGGCCTCCCCAGCGTCGGTATCAGCACTGAGGCGCCATCGACTCAGTACGTCACGGCGAGCCATTATCAGGAGCAGGCGCTGGCGGCTGAGTCGGTATCGCAACAACGTAGTGCTGGTAGCGTCCCACCGGAGCAGCAGCCTGGGGGGCGGCAGGCGTCGAGCTCGCGCCGGCAACGCGCTCGACAATCGGTGCATCCGTATGCATCCGGGCAGCGTGGAGGTCGCCCCGAGGACGAGCCCGACGGCAGTGGTGGGGCTGTTCCGCCACTGAGTGTATTGCGCGGTGAATCCTCCACCAGCACAGGATCGTTGGGGCACGAGAATGTGGCAGCGATGTCCTCGCGGGGCGAGCCGATGCCGTCTTTGGGCGGGCAGGTGGTGCCGTCGATGGATGCGGGTAAGTGGGCCGAGTGGGAGGGCACGCTTCAAGCCCACGCGAATGCGTGGGGCAAACTTGCGCTTGGTGAGCGCGAGGCCGAGCGGTTGTACAGTTCGGCAGCCATCGTGGTGGAGGCCCACCATCACAGTCCGCCTACCGACCAGTCTGCTTCTGCGTCGCCGGAGGCTCAGGAGTACAGGGAGCGCTACGGAGTCATAGTTGAGGCCGTCGCTCGGGTGTTGCACGACGGTGGCGATCCGACAACCACTTTCCCTGCCGAAGAGCGCGTGCGTCGCGCTGCGGAGCTGGCTGCTCGGCTCAGTGAGGAGCTGAACACCCGGCGGCGCGGTTCGGGTGCGCCGATCGGGCGTGGACGTGACGAGCAGGATCAACATGACCTGTTGGCTTCCGATGGTGCGGGGTCATCGCGTGGCGTCGGCTCGCACCGGTCGGCGCCAGCCGGTCGCGCCGGTGGGTCTGGTGCGGCGGGGCCGAGCCGGGCGACCGATATCGATAGCAGCGACAACGGGATTCGCGCGTCGAGCGTCGCCCACGGTTCTCCCGGACCCGCCGCTGACCCGGAGTCGGAGCCGCCAGACGATCCGCTCTACGGTCTCCGAGTTCCCGGGCCCCCGGAATATAAGAACGAGGACGATGCGTCCCCTCCTCCGTACGGCCACGAGGATCCCTGGCAGAATCCAGATCTGAGCAGACCACAACCGCGGCATCGCGCTTATGCGGCGATCGCCGCCGAGGCGCGACGCAAACTGCAGGACTCGGTGGGCGACGGCATGCCCGACGATGTGGACGACCGGATCGACCTCGCCTACGACCGTGCCTTGGTGGCACTACCTGAGGATCTGCGCGCGAATTATTTGAACTCGGGCTGGAGTCCCACTCTGGCGAGGGATATGCACGATCTGGTGGGTGACCAACTCGGTCTGGAACGGCCGGACCGCGCGCGCCACGCCAGCAGGCCTGGGCCGTACTCCAACGCGCCGAGCGGGCTGCCGCCCCATCCCACCAAGTACGCCAACGTCGTCACCGCGGTCAAGACCCTGTTGGGGGACAGGTTTGTCCAACTGCCCTCCGATGTCGACGATTTGATTGCTATCGCCTACGAGGAGCTTCCCGAAGACGTGCGTCAAACGCACACGCAGGGCTTCGACGGTGCCGCCGTACGGGGCATGTACGACGCGGTGAAAGCCGTGCTCAGGGAAAGGCGCACATCGGAGCGGATGTGGGTACCGCTGCGGCGGCTGGCACGCCAGGCGGGTCAAAAACCTGCAGAGCAACTCGAAGAGCCCTCTGCTCAGCCGTCTCCCGAGGATCCTCCGAAATGGGCAGCTGATGCGGCGAATCCGGAAGTGCGGCGGGCAGCAGAATCGAGCGGTTCTGGGTCCCGCCCTGCTGAGCCTCATCGTGCCGGAGTGCCGGCCGCTTCCCAAACCGATGCCGGCGGGGGCGGGCCGGCAGAGATTGACGAGCCGTATGCGCCGCAACCGTCTTCAAGCACCGATCGTCACCTGCCCGACGCCGATAGCGCACCCCATGGCGACCACCGCGCGGCCGGTGACGCCCAGTCGGCGCCCTCCCCATCAACCCGATCCGCCGAACCGGGTCCGTCGACAAGTGCGCCGACTGACGAAGTACCCGACCAGTTTCGGCTGCGCACACGTGACTCGGTGGCCGTTGGCCACGGTGACGATTGGGTTGTCGACGCCGACGGGGTTCGCCGCTGGGGTCGTTACGGCGCTGCCGGGCTGCTGCTGCGTGCGCCGGGCGTTGATGGTGCACCAGTCGTGCTGCTCCACCACCGGGCGGCGTGGACCGACCGCGGCGGCACTTGGGCCCTGCCGGGCGGAGCGAGGAACGCGGACGAAGCCCCCGAGGATGCTGCCAAGCGGGAGTCTGCAGAAGAAGCCGGTGTGCTCGAGCACCAATTCAATGTGCGCGCGCCGGTCGTGACAGCTCGGGCCCGGGGCATTGACTGGACCTACACGACCGTGATTGCCGATGCGCCTTATCCTCTCGAAACCACCTCGAACGCGGAAGGTTCGTCGCACTGGGTTCGCGAGGACCAGGTAGCCGGCCTTGACCTGCACCCGGAATTCGCGGCCAGCTGGGACGGATTGCGCACGCGGATGGCCGAAAACCCGCTCCCACCACCTCGGCCGAGCGCCCAATTAGATCCCGAAGTCGACCCCCTCGCTTACTTCGATGCATACATCACGACCGCCACCCGCGGCTTGTTCTTCCGTGCCGACAATGACCTTCTGTACCGCGATGACAGCCGCCCGCCTGAGGTCATCTTCGAGCAAGGCTTCGCGCCCAACCCAGCTAACGCGCATACCCCGCTGGCTGGTCTAGTTCCGACCACCCGCAATCCAAACTTGAACTACCTCGGGCCTTCTCGACCTGACGCCCCGGTTTACCGCTACACCATCGATGCGCCCGGCGGCATCGATGTGAACGCAACCGAAGGCATTGCGCCAATGGCTTTAGAGGCGGCGATCACCTTCCCCGGCGGGATCAGGCGGGAAAACATTGTCGGTGCGGTGGAGGTTCTCCCACGAGAAGCGCTGCGCGATAATCCCGATGTAGCCTCCCGCCGCACGACTCCGGTGTACGGAGAGTTTCGAGAAAACGAGCACTTCAACCCGGGTCTCGGAAATATAGTCCCCCCTTCACCGTTGGGGCCCGTTCGTAACCCAAGCGTCCCAACGCCATCGGATGACGAATCCTCCGAATCCTCCGTGGAGTTCGCTCAACCGTCAGGAGATCCGGGTGATCTGGATTTCGATGAACCCAACGACGACCACAGTGTGCCGCAGTCTGGGTACGATAATCACGTCGCTGACGCGCCGAATCCTCACTTTGCGGTGCGACAGTTCGAAGGTGGGCCGTCGGGCCACGTCGGGCTGCCTTCGCCTGGCTCAGGTGACGATCAGGCGAGCGGTGCCGGTGGGTCATCCGGGTCCCGCGAGACTGGGCGGGCGGACCAATCTGGACTGCCAACCGATTGGGCGCTGGCGGGTAGCCGGTTCGGTGACGCGGGGATCACATCGGTTGGGCCGAGGCTGTCGCATGGCCACACTCCGGATTCGCTGGCCAAGCGGTATCCGTGGCTGACTAAGGTCAATCCGGAGCGTGGTTCTGCTGAGGCGCAAACCAACTGTGTGATGAGTGCGATTGCGTTCGTCATCGCTGAACGTGAACGCCAGTCGTTCCAAGCGCCGCCCACCGAGCGGCTGCCCGGCGTGGATCTGTTGAATTTCCACCGTCAGTCGCTGAGGCTGCGCGACGACGAGCATCAGGTGTCGTTGATTCCCGGTTTTGATTCAGCCGCTGACGCGTTGGCCTCGGCCGGGCGGGGTGCGATGGCGTTGATCGCGGTGCGCGGTGGCAACGGCAATGTCAATCACGTCTATGTGGCGGTGGTTGATGCCCTTGGGGTGACGTTCCTGGATCCGCAGCGTGGCGAATTGGCGGCCGATCCCACCGAAGCCACGGCGCTGGCGATGCTGCCTCTCACGAAGGGCATTCCCACACCTCGGGGTTCGCGTCTGCTGACTGCCGATGAGGTTTCACCGTCGTACCAAGAGCCATCTGCGGCATGGGCTTTTGCCGATAGCTTGTTCGGTGGAGCGGCGGGCGAGGATCGCGAAGTGCCGCAGCAGCAGCCGCCGACGTCGGCAAGCCAGCCGACCGATGCGGATCATGGCCAGCAGAACGTACCTGTCGGCTCACCCCCCGCGGCACAGCCCGCTCCACACAGTCCGGTGTCGGATTCGTCCCGGCTTAGCGCGCAGGAAAGCACCAGCCACCCCGCCGGCACCGCATCCGAGGATCCGTTTGCGGACCCACATGTCATCAGAGCGCAGGAGGATCCGGCCCGACTAGCGACCGGATCCTCGACCGACTCTGGCGCACAGCAACATTCGATCGACGCCGAACCGAAGCCTGCATCAGCAGTCGTCGCTACTGAGCACCCGCAACCCTCGCCGTCCGAGGACCAGCGCGGGGTGTCGCGCGAAGAGCCGGGACAGCAAGACGGTGGTCTACGGGACAAGGCGAAGGGCAAGCGGACGGCGGACCACCCGGCTGGCGGTGACACCACGACGCACACGTCGGCCACGATCACTCCGACAGTTGGCACACCCAAAGCGCACGGTGAGCGCTCAACGGCGACGCCGCAACCTGGTGACGCAGATAGATCAAACGATAAGCAGTCGAAGTACTCCGAGCCGAAAGGCCTAGAGCCGAAATCTAATTCACCGAAGGCTGACGCTCCCGAGCCTGGCCCTCCGCAGATACCTGCCCGGATCGGCGACCACCTGGTGCTCGGCGGTATCGATGTGATCGAGAAGTTCCGCTCCGGCGACAAAGCGTTGGACTACGTCAAAAAGCTGGTGACCGACCACAACGTGTGGGCGGACAATGAAGCGCAGATCACCGCACTGTTCTCTGACGACGGCGTGCGTCCCAAAGTGCCCGGTATGCTGCGCGGTGGCCAGACGATCAAACACATCATTCACCTCAGGTTCGGACGCGCCCTCGAAGTCGAACTTTCGGTGAATGGCGCATCGGAAGCGTCCAGCCTGGACTTCGCCGGGGACACGAAGTACGAATTCGAGCACACGTCCGACAACACCAACACTGTCGGCTCCGCCGCCCAACAACGCCGCGTGAGGTTCGGCGCCGTTCAGGCCAACGTCTCCCATCCCAATGCGAGCGATACCGCGGCGTTCATCCGGGCTCGAACGCACGACTCAGGGCTGACTAACTTGCGTTCAGACCGTCAGGTCAGTGGCGGCCAAACAGCCGAGCCTGCAACGCGATTCAAGGGCCAGGTCGAGGCGAGGATTGCCCACCGGTTCAGCGGCTCGCCCGACGGGGGCCACCTCGATTTCCTGTACGACACCGAGGTGGTTGTCCCGACCCGCGATGTGGTCGACAATGTACAGGACTACGACCTGACGGGGCGCCAGAAACTCCCGTCAGAGCTGGGGTCGTCGGACCAAGCGCCAAAGCCCAGCGCGCCGCCCCACGTTGAGTACACCCACGCACTCAACGGTTCCGACGTCGTCACCAACCTGTGGTTACTGGCTGACGAACCCACACCCGCTCGAAACGACGCGGAGGGTCAGCCGAAGCCGCGCGGTCCACGACCGCAAACGATCCGCGAGCTTGTCACGGGTGCGCGACCCGACGGGACCGCCGACACCGCCGGGGAAAGGCGTTCCCTGGGGGCGGCTTTCGAAAAGGCCTTCGGGAAGAAGTCGGCGAAGCTTGCGATGCGCGAGACCGAAAAATGGCTCACCATCGAGAAACTCGAATCCAGCCTGCACGGAATGACCAACAAGCAGCCCCTGGTGTTGGAACTCAAGAGCATCCCAGGCGCCAGGTTGGAAGTACACGCGTTCATCGAACCGCTTGGCACTCCGGCCGCACCCGGACACAGTAATCACGGCGGCGCTGGGCGCGAACGGATGATGCGGCCCACCGGCGAGACCAAAGAGACCGAATTCCATTACGGCACTGAGGCCGATACCTCGCGGACGCACCAAGACGCGATAACCCGGTCAGATCAGTGGCCGGTTCCCGGCCGCGCCCGCGGGCAAGGCAGTACCGATGTCGCCGAGGCGCAGGGCGGCCTGGATGCGAGGCTGACACCAGGTCAGTTAAATAGTGAAGCGAACAGCCGCCAGTTCCGGGTCCGCAACACGCTGAAAAACCCGGCTGCCGGGCAGGCCTGGCACGGTCAGGTTCGGCTTCGCTTTGAGATTCTCACTCCCGATCCAGTCTCTGTTAAGGAGAAGGACCCGTCGTTTTCTGCGGGGGAGGGTGCGCCGTCTGCTGAAGCCAAGAAAGCGGCGGTCGCTGCCAGGAAGCCCGCGACGTTCAAAGGTGGGGTGTACGAGACCCGAGCCCGCTTCGACGTGACGACCGAAAAATCAGAGATTACGCCCATCACCAGTTACAAGGGCAAGGAGGTGTGGGCCCCGCCCGAACGCATATGGGGCGATGGGCCTGCAATGGAGCGGAACTCGTCGGTTGCCAAGAAACCGTGGTGGCGCTTGGGCGCCATGCCGAACAGCACAAGCGCGGGCCCACCCGGGGTCGCCGACAACGCTGGAGTCGGTGGGGCGGCTGACAACCGGAGTCCCAACGAACCGCCGGACCGTATCCCAGCCGCCAAAGGTCTGGGCAGCATGGACCGGGTCATCAATCTTGATGTGAGTGGCTTGCACGGCATGGTCGACGCGATGGGCCGCCGCGCTTTCGGCAGTGGATGGAAAAGCATTGGGCCGGGTGTAATCTGGCAGTCTCACATCAACCGGATCCGCGGCGCGTTTGGGTCCATGACTCAGCACAGCCCCCTGACTTTGGAGCTGTCCGGACCGGGCCCCAAGACAAAGGTTTCATTTACCGCCGACTTCGAGAAGCTCACCTACAAACGGGTCGTCGACAAGATGCTGTCGAGCCCGAGTATGGAGATCACCGAGGGCTCGACGAGCACAACCGAAAAGAATAGGCAGGACGTTCTACTGGGTGCGGGCGGTGCACGTACCGACATCAACAACGGTACGGGCTTCGCCGAGGCGATCGGCCTCGGCAACCACAACGTTCGCGATAACGACCGCCAGCGCGATCAGGAACGCGTTGCCGTGGCAACAAAATTCGAGCAACCCATGGCGATTTTCGACGGCTGGGTGCGGATGGACGGCACCATGACCGGATCCAGAGCCACCGTGCACGAGTCCGGCCTATTCCGGGTAGAGATCGCCATCCCGCTCTCCGAACTCGAGGGCGCGCGTGAACACCAAGAAAATCTGCCGCCCACGTTCACTCGTGACGCCAAAACAGGATTCATCGACGATCCGAGCCGCCCGGCCGCCCCTCAACCCGTGTCACGTCAGCCCCATCTCCCGGAAGTTGACGGGCCCCCACCCGTTCCCATCAAAACGCCGCCACCGACCCCGGCGATCGCACCGCCGCCTTCCACACGGGATCCGTTCCTCAGGCAACTCGGAGAACGGATGCGGCTTAAAATCAATACCGGTCCGTTCGCGCCCAGATCCGCTTACGGTCGGCTTGCCAGTCCACCCGGTGAGCCGACACTGGAAGCCATCGAGCTTACTGAGAGCCCGGTTTCAAGCGTCCCTCCTACCCCGCTCGGCGATAGTGGACAAACCGGATCCTTTCCGGGCCCTGGGAGGTTGGGTAGCCCAACGGCCCGCCCGTCTCCGGTTGGCTCGAGGCAATCGAGCCCAGCGCCGCAGGAGCGGGTCAGCCGCGAGCCGACGGGAGAAAGAGGCGCGCCACCTCTATCCGGTAGGCAGAGCCTCGACCGCATCGCGCGAGACCCAGGATCATCCGACCGGCCAAGGCCGGAGGAGCCGCTGCGCAGACAATTGTTGAGGCGGGGGCCTCAACTCCGGGTAAAGATCGATTCCGCGGGGGAGACTATCCCCGGCACCCCTCGCCGCACTTCCCCAATTCTCGACCCGGAAGGCGGCTCGTACGCCGCCGAGTTGGGCACGCGGCCCGCCGGTTCCGGCCCTCGGTTTGCTAGCCCGCTCTCCGAATCCTCGCCGGTTGGTGGTCGGTTCGACTCCGCTGCCGACGCATCGCCGCCTGGTTCTGGGCCCACGAGTCCCGTTTCCCGGGAAAGTCCGACCCGCCGCGCAACGGATGAGAATATTGACCGGAGGCCGCCATTCGTGCCTGAGCGCGGACGCGGAAACTCTCCGGGTCGTCAAGACACGCTCGCGAGCTTCGCTAGCCTCGACTCTCTCGTCGATCGCCTGCCGGGCCGGCGGTTGACTATCGATAGCGCGACTCGACTGTTCCGCTGGAGCCAGGACAGCGAGCCGCCGCTGGTGCCCGATCGACAGGACACAGCTGGCAGTGACGCGGCCCACGAGATCGGTCCTTGGACGACTCCGGGCCTCAGAGATATTTTGGACGGCTGGGTGCCGCCGCCTCGCGATGTGCCCGATCGTCCTGATTGGCAATGGAAGAAGCGCGAGCAGCCTGAGGCGACGGCGCCCGCGCACGCGTCGCTGAGCGCGTGGCATCCCTCGGACATGCTGGTCGGAATCGACCCACCCAGCGGATTGCTGGACGCGATCCGCGACGATCTCCGAGCCGCGCTGGGCAGTTCCCTGGATAACGCGATGGCGGCCGTCTCCGACGAATTCGGCCCGCGGGTACTGGCCGCCCGGCTCACTCACCAGTCGGGCCAGAAGTGGAGCCACGACATACCGGTGCGTGGCGGCAAGATCACGGTGACGGTCCGGCCGGAGCGGCTGGCGGATGCCGAATTCGTAGGCTCTTCCAAGAAGTTCGAGACCGACCTGTCTATCGAGTCGCAAACTTCGGCCGCGCATACCCACGGCGCCGCGTCGCGCATGGAGGCGGGTGGCCGGGTCCAGGTCCCGGTCCCGCATGTGTCTGTGAGCTTGCAGGCCACTCGCACATCGTCAATACGGCCCAAGGAGGACATTGAGGATCACGGCCTCTTGGGGCTGAGCGGTCTGAACGCGCCGACTGTCACCGGCGATATCGAGCACCGAGTCCCGGCAAGAACCAGGGCTACCGAAGCACACGACCTGTTCCGCCAGCCGATCCGCTTCCGTATCAGCTACGAACAGCATGTCCCTCGCGGGCCGCGGTTGGACGACATCCCAGAATCGCCACAACCGGTTCGCCTGCACGGCGTCTTCTCATACCCCAAGGACACGATCGCGCCGCCGGCCAAGCCCACGTCGGACGAGGAGCGCCAGAGCTTGCGCCTCGAACCCAATCAGGCGGTTATGACGGTGCGGCCGTTCGGTGACCCCGGCGCCGCTCCTCACACCGAGCCGGAAAGTGCTGGTGAGCCACGTGATTCGGGTGCCCAGCGTCCCGCGGTAGACGACCGTGACGACCCGCGGACGCCGAACGAAGACCTGGTTGCCGCGCACATCCTGAATTCCATGGCGGCAGAGGGGCACTCGGTCTTCGGCGATAAGTGGCCGCAGGTGCGCTCCGAGCTCGCCCCCCACGTCAGGACGATGGCCATCCAGGGGGCCCTCGGCGACTTCAGCCGCCACGGCTTCAGGATCATCGACTTGGTTTCGGTGCCAGGCGGGCACGTGGCGCTGTTGGCGCACGTGCACACGATGAAAGAAGTGGGCTCGAAAGCGACCACCGAGTTCTACACCGGTGGCCAACAGTTGATGACTTCGACTGTCTCCGAAGGCAAATTGAGCAACACGCAAGGTTACGCGCAAGGCCAACTCGACGCCTTGCCCGGCGAACACCCGGTCAACCTCTCCATCATCGGCCGTGTCTTCGGCGGCACGGGCACCGAGCAGACGCAAACCGTAACGGACAACTCAGCCACCGGGATTCTGTTCCGCAAGAAAATTCCCACGCTGACCCACACTGGCGTCGCCACCGTTGAGGCGCGCATGTTCCGGCCGGCTGACGCGCCGCGCGGCGACAAGGTCGGCAGAGCTCAGGTCGTGTATGTCACGCGGGAGTCGCCACCCGACCCGCCAAAGCATCTGAAGCACGTCCCGCGTGACGGAATCGTCCAGCAGGTCAACCCCGCTGAGGCGCCACCTGGCGACGGGCCGCAGCGCCAACAGCCGAATGCTGGTCAGTCTGGCTTGCCTGCGCGCGGCCTCAGTCACGACAGCATCACCCGAAAGATCACCAACGGCGAGAGATTCCGCCATGCAACCCTTAAAAGTCTGAGACGGCTGGGGATCACCAACCTGGACGCCGTTGTGCAGAATTCCCTCAACGACTTTCGCGTAGCGAGCAAGCTTGCCGCGATGACTCGCGTCGAGCAAGGCGACGGCGTGGAACTGATGCGGTACGGAAACGTGCGCATCACCGGACGCGCTGATGTCCAACACCTTGAATTCAAAGGGGTCGAACGCGAGGGCGGCAACGCTTACGTGCTCAACGACGTCAGCCAGACCAGACTCGATCAGGGCAGCAAGTACCGCGGACCCGGTATCCGTTTACTGATCGGCCCACGCTTTAGGCTGCCCTTCCTGCAGGGTTACCTGGTCGGCGGCGGTGGCTTTAGCTACCGCCATCGCGACGACTCAATTATCGGTGACGCCGCGAGGCTTTCGGCCAACGCGAAGGTGTCCCGCTCGAACGCCGTCTTCGACGCCACCACTCGCATCAGTTTGACGGTGCATGTCGGTGATGCCCGGCATTCCTTGGACAACATAGACATTCACAGTCCGATCTTGATCCCAGAATCCGAGACCACGCCTGACGACACACCGCCGGAGCCCGTTGACGCGGCGAAGGACCACGTCGAGGAGCCACCCCCGCCCCCGGAACCGGGCTCGTCGACCGCCATCCCTGACAGCGTCAAACTCGAAATCGCAACGCGCTCAATAGGTGACGAGAACAACAAGCCGCTTGTAGATCAGGGCCCAGCCACCGCGCAGCGGGCGTCGCTGCGGGAACCGAAGGACAACCGTGTAAAGGCCGCCCACACCTCCGATTTGCCGGTTGCGCGCACGGCGGATACGATCCCCGAGCCGGTGCAGGCACCGTCGACGGAACTGTCCGGCGCGGAGTCGCCACGGTCGCCTTCGCACTCGCTCGCAGCCCCGACCCGGATAGACACTCGGGAGCAACAGACAAAGGCTGATGGAGCGGAGTCCGTGCGCGCGGACACGGCATCGGAGCGTTCCGTGCTCGAGTTTGATGCCTCGCCCGAGGCCGAATTGGCGCGGAGGCGCGACCGCTACGACTCCGTCCCGAAGGGACTGGCGGGTTTTGTGATGCGAACGCGCCCCGAGCACACGAATTTGGACCCCGATGCTTACGCACATCTCACCGAATTCGACCGTATCGGGGAGGCGTTGAGCCCTGAAGCTCTGGAACACTTCGAGCAGTCCTGGATACGGAAGTTCGATGCGGACTGGGACGACATCGTCAGGCAAGGTTCAATTCGTGTGTTTCAAGGGACCGACATCGATGCGCTCGCGAGGGTGCTTGACCAAAATCCTGGGTACCGCTCCGAATATCCGGAACTCGAGACCTTTGTCAATGCACCGAACGTCAGACAATCGGGGCGTACGCATATCGACAGCAACTCCCACGAATTCACCGTGCAGGAGGTGCAGCTAGCGGGCACACGGGTGAATTTTCACGCCACGGACGGTGACGCGATGGCGGCCAAACGGCAACATCTTGTGCTTAAAGCCTTGTCCACCCTGAACGAGGCCGGGCATGATCTGCCGAAAACACTTCATGTTTATCTCCCTCGGTATCACCGCATACTCGATATTGACCCGAAGCGCGATAACGACGGACAGCTGGTTGGGCTAGACATCGACGCGGAGCCGGTAGACGACGAACTACCGTTGACCTTGGTTGGTTCGTTCTATCCTCCCGACAATCTCGTCCTGACTTCGGGCGTCTTTTCCTCGCCGTCGGCGATCCCCCGCCCTGCCGGCTGGTCGGTCAGCCGTATGTTGCATGACTCGGCTTTGGGCGCGATGTTGCACGAGTTGGCCCACTGGGAGCACTATCAGCACGATCGGCAGACGTACGCCCAGCTTGATTCGACGACCGAGTTCCTGCCCGGTGATCAGGCACTTGTTGAGAAGGTCAGCAAGTATGCAGGTCAGAATCCGCAAGAGTTCGTGGCGGAATATCGCTTGGGTCAGGTGTTGGGCCGCGACTACAGCCGGGAGATGAGCGATACCGATGAGGTCGCTCGACTCACGGCGCTGTACGAGGCAATTGGAGGAAACCTGCCCGGCCGCGCGAGCGATCCGGCCGGCCCACCGCCGCTCGAAGGCAAAGATCTCGATGATTTGGTCGATGCGCTGCATGCGAGGCCTGGCCTGTCGCACCTCGACCACGACATGGTCCGAGCAGCTGAGTTGAAATTGAAGACGTTTGATCGATGGCGCCCGCCGGACGAGCGAGCTCGGCTCGTCGCCGATGCGCTGTCGGCGCATCTCGATAGCGATGCAGTTGTGGTGCAAGCTGATTCGGGCGTTCGAGGTCACCGCGGCGGCTCCGCTGCTGCGGTGGTGCCGGCGCAACCGGCTCCGTCGACCGTCACCCCTGACAGCATCAAGCCCGAAAGCGCAACGCGCTCAACAGGTGACGAGAACGCCCAGTCACCTGTGGATTCGGGCCCCGTCGCCGCGCAGCGGGCGTCGCTGCCGGAGTCGAAGGGCGACCGCGTACCGGGCACTCATACCGCCGATTTGCCTGTCGCGCGCACCGCGGATACTTCCGCCGACCCGGTGCCTGCTCGGTCGACGCAGCCAGCGGGTCGAGGTGATGGGGCTGTTACGTCAGACGCGTTGCGGGTCACCGAGGGCCCGAACCCCGACGATATGGCGTCCGCACCACCTGGGCCGTCCCACTCGGGCGAGGCGGCTCCGGATCGTTCTGACGGCGCGGTCCCTCTTCGGGTGCCCGGCGATGGGTGGTGTTTGTTGTATTCGGTTTTGGCGAGTACCCCACCGGACCATTGGCCTGCCGCCCTGGGCGAATCGTCGGGAGACACGCACGCCGCGCATACCGCGGTCGTCGCGCAACTCCGCCAACGTCGAGAACCGGGTCCCATCGGGGAGGACACTCCGCTGTATCGGGCTGCGGATGCGCTGCGTCAGATGGTCCTGCGGGGGGTGAACCACGAGGCCCTGCCGGTGGATGTGACGGAGCACTACCGCGGCAGCGAGCACCGGCTGCGGCGGCTGCTGGGCACTGACCTAAGCGAAGCGCCTGCCGGCGAGCTGCGTCTGCGGCTGCACAGTCTCGGGGTCGAAACGGTGCGGTCGTCGCACTGGCTGCACCCGGACGCGTTGCGCACACAGTACATCGAGGCCCGTACTCGAGACCTCATGACTCCGCCGGGTGGGCCGCGCGTCTCCGAGGGGGCAGCGCGGGCACAGGCGGCATCCGAGGTGGAACAGAGGGTTAACGAACGAACGGGCGAACTCGTGCTCACGGACGGCGCACTCGGGATACAGGGGCAGTTCGATTACTTAAGTCGCCGTGACGTGAACCTGCCGCTGAATCTCGTCGAGGTCCAGGGCCTGCGGGACGCCTACGCCGAGACGATGGCTGAGCGAGAGCTCGCCCCGGACGAACGCCGGGAGTTGGCCGAAGCGTTGGTCGAGCGGCTGAGCACGTGGCGGCCGGGCACCGGCGCCTGGAACACCGAGGAGGGGGAGATGTTCCCTGCCCTGGTGGCACACGCCCTGGACTTGGAGCTGCGGGTGCGCAGCGCCAGTCATGTAGGTGCCAGGGTCGTCGGACCGACGGGCACCGGCCGCTCGGTCGATGTGCTATACAACGGCCACGACCACTACGACGCCATTCCGGTGCGGGAACGACAACAAGAACATCAGCATGGTGCGGGTGTGGTGGATGCTGCGCGGTTGGACGACGAGTTTGGGGCTGCGGTCGGTCCCAAGACTGTGAAGGAGTCTGAAAGGGACGACCGGGGGCAGGTGCGGTTGAATCCGTTGTGGCATCGGTTGGAGGACTTCGACCCGGCCTTCCTGGACCGCGAAGGGGGGGTGTGGCATTACGCGATCGACGAGCAGGGTCAGGTCTTTATCGGTAGTGAAGATGTGTGGTCCATCGTTAGTGAGAAGCAACGTCGTGAGTTGTTCGATGGGATGCGCCAACACGATCCCGGCTTGACGATGGAGGCGTTGAAGAAAGCGATCAATGATCAGGGTGTGCCCACGCTGGCCGCTAGGTTCGATGAGACCGGGGCCACTGGCACGGGCATGGGGCGGGTCGGCGGTGAACTGTTCAGAGATCCGGTGACCGGTAGGTGGGTGATTGATGCCTCCAGCCGCTACACCGGACCCGCCGTACGTCCAGGGGTGCCACCCGCCGAGGTCAGCGCGTGGGTGCGCAACGCCGCTGTGAAGATCGGTGAGGTGCTCGATATCGAGATCGGTGCTCAGGATGCCGAGCGTCCCAAGATCGCCCACGGGGCATTTGTGGCCAGTGCCGATAACGCCAAACACGATCCGAAGTATGGTCCGTTGGCTGGTCCCAAGAAGGTCAAGGATCGAGAGTTCGACGACCAGGGTCAGGTGCGGCTCAATCCGTTGTGGTACCGGTTGGAGGATTTCAAGCCGACGCTGCTCGAACGCACCGGTGCTGTGTGGCATTTCGCCGTTGATGAGGACGGCCAGATCATGTTGGGCAGCGATGCGTTGTTGACCGTCGCTGAAGAACGCGAACTCGAGCAGCTTTTGGCAGAGATGCAGCAGAAGAACCCTGAGCTGACCATGGACGAGTTGAAGGGATTTTTGGACAATCAGGGCCATCCCACGGTGGCCGCTGGATTCGACCAGACCGGGGCCACCCGGTTGCGTCCGGCACGCATTAGCGGAGAACTGTCCTACCAGGACGGCCAGTGGCAGGTCTCCGACAAATCCGGGCGCTACATGAGCAATAAGGTTCGCCCCGGCCTTGACGTTGATAAGGCACAGGAGTGGCTTGCCAACGTCGCCGAGGAGATGCGTAAGCAATTCGCGAGAAACTCCGCGGGACTCGAGAAACCATTCGACGAGCCCATCCGGGCGGTGCTCTTCAAGAACAGCACCGCACAACAGCCCGCCGCACCCCATGTCCACGACAACCCCGACACCACCGCCGCCCATCAGCAAGCCGAACCAGCCGAACCTGCAGCCCCGCAACAGGATCCGCAACGCACCGAAGCCACAGCCCCCCATTCGGCGGAAGGTGCTCACCTCGGCCAGCGGTCTGGCGAGCAGCACAACCTCGCCGGTGACTCGAAAGACGGTTCGGTAGCGGCCAAGGCCGATCAGCGTGTGGCCTCGTCGAGGGCGCAATCTCAATCTTCCCACCATGATTCGGCTTCTGGTGTGTTCGGCGATCGGGCGACCCGCATACATACGCTCGAGGATCTAAAGGCTGCTGTCGAAAGGATCGTCGCGCGGCAGCGAGTGGTGCCGGGCGCTGGTGATCCTCGTGAGGACTTGGCTGCGTGCACGGTGCTGGTCGGTGAGGTGATGCGGGAACTGAATCGGGGAGCGCCGTTGCCGGTCACTAGGCAGACGCTGGATGATTCGGTGTTCGATGGGCGGCCGGTGCGCCGGCTCATCGGTGCTGCCGAGCCGGCGCCGGTCGGTTCGTGGGCCGAGGTGGTCGATCGGCTCAATGCGGCGGCCGGGTCGCATGGACGTGCTAGTGCGGTGCTTCTTGTCCAGCATGCCAGGGGCATGGGACATGCGGTGGGTGCGCGTCGTTTCGCCGATGGCAGCATCGCGTACTTCGATTTGCATCGCGCCCCGGGAGATCGAGTGCTCGACGGTGCGCCGCCTGAGCTGCCCCTAGGCCGGGCGTCTGTAGTGATCCTGGACGCCGATGGCCGTGACGTGACCCGGCCGGTGCCGAAGTCGTCGTCGACGGTGGACGCGCTAATCGACCCGGTCGAGGACCGCCGTTATGGGCGGGGTCGAATCGGGGCGCAGTATCGCGGCGGCTATTTGGAGCTGCCCAAGGCCGTGTTTGATCCGCAGACCCAGGATTTGGCGACTGCCGCGGACGGTATCAGACAGCGGATTCCGGTGCTGGCGACCAACGAGAAATTGGGGCTGACGGTGACGATCGGCGTCGGCAAGTTCAGGACTAGGCCAGACGGGGGCCGCACCATGGTGGCTGATCCGTCAGCACCCGCGGGTGGGGGGCGGGTGGATGAGCCGATCCTCCAATTCGACACCGACCCGCCGATCGCCGAACTGCCCAAGGAAGACAGTTCAGTTAAGTCAAACCGTGCCAACGCATTACGGAAACAGCTGGCTCAACTTGACGGCGAAGCGCGCAGCTTGGCCGAAATCTTCCCGGAGGCCAAGGGCTGGAAGGTGTCTAAGGCTGCGGCCGGTGTGATATTCCACCCGGCCGTGCTGCCCGAGGGGACGGCGGCAACGTCGATTGTCCACCACACCAAAGGGATGCCACTGCGGGCTGTCGCACAGTTCATGGAAGCTGTCGGCCCGCGCATTGAAGGACCGAATCGGAAATTTCATGAGGAGGGCCAGGCGTTTGCCACATCGGTCGTGAAGCTATTCGAGCAACAGGCGGCTCAGGCTGGCGATGCGGCTCTTGCGGATCAGTCCGATCTGGAAAGCCGCGCTCTCAAAGGGGCCATGTGGCTGACCTACCTGCATGTCGCTGCGCTAGTGGAGTCCACGCTGAGACCGGGAGCCCCTACCAGTGTTCGGCAGTTCAGTGCAGTGGTTTTGCGGCAGAGTCTGGGCAGCGTGCGCGACGAGTTGTCCGAGCAAGCGCGGGACTTTCTGAATGACAACGCGAAAAAGATCCGTGCCGAGTTCGAGACGCAATTCTTGAAACGCATGGGTGATTTCAGCGACCGCTACGCCAACGCGACTGTAACAGCCTCGGTAAACCCCGATTTGAAGGACTTACAGATGCCGTGGTTGGCCGAGGGCGTGCATACCGCGCCGTTGCAGGCGGTGCGGTATGGCCCCCCGGTCGAAGCCCATGACCGCAAACCCCTGACCGCCGGCGACTACCTCGACACGATGCTGTTGCACGAAGCGAACCCGATCGACCCGCAACAGGCGTTCGGAGAGCGGGACCACTTCGATGAGCTGGACGGGGCGGCGGGCAGGCGCCTTCTGCAGTTAGAGGTGCGCACTAATGCCCGTAGCCTCCAAACTCCCGAGCAGATCCCCGATGAGTACCAAGCTCTCACCACGATGGTGCGCGACGCGGTCAAAGCGGTCGAACCGTCGCCCACAGCACGGGCGGCACGGGCAATAAGCCGCATGTTCAGCTCGCGGCGGCCTAATCCGAATGTCCCAACCAGCGGGCTGCCGCACGGCGAAGGCGCCGAAGCTGTGGCTAAACATGCTGAGCCGTCGACGCGGCCGGCCGAAGTGCCTCGCTCCCTTCGGCGGCGCCGTAGCTTTGCTGATTTACGCGCAGAGGCCGGGGACCCCGAAGCTGTGGCTAAGCATGCTGAGCCGTCGACGCGGCCGGCCGAAGTGCCTCGCTCCCTTCGGCGGCGCGGTAGCTTTGCTGATTTACGCGCACAGGCCGCGGCAGCGATGCGGACATCGGCGGCTTTATCGAATGACTCGGGCTTCGCCGGTTTGCCTGTCGCGCGGGCTGTGGCGCCCTCGCGTACGGACTCGGCTGGTCCCGCGTTGGCGCGTCGCACCGACATGCCTGTCGTGCCTGAGCCGGTGCTGTCGGGGGGCGGGTCGGCTTCGTCAGCGACGAGCGCCGTGCTCTTCATGAACAGCACCGCAGAACAACCCGCCGCACCCCATGTCCACGACAACCCCGACGCCACGGCCGCCCATCAGCAAGCCGAACCAGCCGAACCTGCAGCCCCGCAACAGGATCCGCAACACACCGAAGCCACAGCCCCCCATTCGGCGGAAGGTGCTCACCTCGGCCAGCGGTCTACGGACATCGGCGGCTTTATCGCCTGACTCGGGGTTCGCTGGTTTGCGAATCTGAAGTATCGCAGGTTCACCCAGATCTACCGTTGCTGAGGAACTAGGCGTCTCCGACGAGTTCGGCCGCTTCGAGTACCTGGTCCGTCCGTATATCCAGGTCAACGAACGAGGCTTTGGCCCGGCCTCGAAAGTGGCTAGCGGACTGGGTAAGCCGGGTGCTGCCGGGAAAACTTCTCCGAAACGGCACCCGCCAGCTCAAGGTAAGCCCGCGATGTCGCCGGCTTGAGCAGTTCGAAGTCGAAGTGGGCGCCCTCGGCCAAATGCCGTTCGAACGGAATGACATGCGTTGTCTTGCAACGCGCGCCGAAGTGTTCAACGACTTTGTCCACCTTCAGTGCGGCGGAACCGGCTTTCGGTGCGGTCAGCACCACGTGCGCGTCGCGCACCAAAGCCCCGTGGCCGTGCTGGGTGAGCCAGTCCAACGTCGCCGACGCGCTGCGCGCGGAGTCGATGGCGGCCGAGATTACCAATACGATCGCGTTGGCGAAATCCAGTACGCCAGCCATCGCCGAGTGCATGATCCCCGTTCCGCAGTCGGTGAGGATGATGTTGTAGTAGTGCCGCAGAATTTCCATCGTGCGACGGTAGTCGGTCTCGCCGAAGACCTCAGCAACTTCCGGGTCTTGCTCGCTGGCAAGCACTTCAAGACGGCTCGGCGACATGAGGGTGTGATTGCGAACGTCGGCGTATCGTTTGATGTTGTTATCCCGCAACAAATCACGCACGGTCGATGTGGTTGAAGAGTCCGGCACCCTTTCGGCCAGGGTGCCTCGGTCGGGGTTCGCATCTATGGCGATGACCCGGTCGGTGCGTACCGTCGCCAGCGCCGAACCCAAACCCAATGTGGTCGTTGTCTTTCCGACGCCGCCTTTGAGCGACAAGACCGCGATCCGGAAATCGCCCGCGATGGGTTGCCGGATCTGGTCGAACAGTGCCTGCCGATCGCGTTCCTTGCGGGACAGGCCCGGATTGAGGTGCCCACCGGTTGCCTTATACACCGCACGTCGCCATCCCGACTCTGGCGCGTGCCGGGCGGTGTTGTCAATCTCGGCCTCGTCAAGCGACGGTGGCATCGGAAATGCCTGTGGTGAACCGAAATGGGTCGGTGCCGGCCGCCCGGGCACCCCGCTTATCCTCTGCCCAGGGCGGTCCCGAAGATGGCGTGGTCCGGCCGACGGCGAGTCGATTCGACCGGAGCGGTCCGGCGGCGGCTGATCAGGTGGAAGCAACCATGGTAGTGGGCCCTGCCAGCCGGGAGGCGGCGGAGGAAATCCCGGCGACCATGCCGGAGAGGGCCGTTGCCAATCGGGTTCGGCAACTGGTGGGTCGCCGTGCCATGCCTGCGGCGGTGGTGCCTCGGAGTCGGCCGGCCACTGGGGAGCCGCACCGAAATCAGGATCGATCGAAGGAATATAGGACTGCCAGGGCGGCAACACCATTTGCCGAGTTGGTCGTTCCGGTTCCGCCGGCACGACGGCGTCGTCGGAGGCCACCGGCCTCTCATCCGGTAGAGGTATCAGACCATTGTGATGGAGCGGCACGTCAACCGGGCCGGTAGTGGGCTCGTTGATGTAGTCGTCGAATTCGGACTCGTATTGTCCTGCGCTTTCCGGGGATTCGCGGGCCGTCTCTACCGAGATATCGTCAACCGGTTCGGGATGCTGCGCCTGTCGCTGCAACCGTTGTGCTTCCATGCGGGCCATCAGCTGGGCTGCTCTGCCCTCGATTTCGTCGAACTCATCGGAGTCGTGCGGGGCGCCCGGCAAATCGACTGGAGCTTGCGGGTGGTGCGGTGCACGATCATCCGCCGGAGGTGTTTCCGAGTCCGGCCACCCGGAGTCTGCCGCGGCGTGGTCGTCCTTAGAGTTCTCCTCGGACCGACTATGCATGACCAATAGCGCACCTCGATTTACCGGCAGTATCCTTTTTGCTCAATCGTAATGTCAATTGCCACAACTGAACAGGAGATGCCGGACACAGCAGAGGCCCGAGACCAGCCCGGTCGCCCGGCTGACTACGGTAGCTGTCCAGTGAGTCAGTTCGACCAAACCCAAGTTTCACTTCGGTTGCCCCGTCACATTTCTGATCATCACGACGGCGACCGTCGCCAGTGCCGCGCACACGGCCACGACGATCAGGACAATATCGCGGCCCCTGGTGCTGACCGGATGCCGGGCTTTCGGTCGATCAACCGCGTGGCCGGTCAAATGAGACGGCATCTGCGCGGCCGGGGGCAGGTCGTGTGTCAACGCTGCGATCGGGTCGACCACACCGTAGCCGGTTGCGGCATTGGGTCCCTCCGCCGGCGTCTGCGCCGTGCGTTTGATTCGCTCGACGACCTGCTGGGCCGACAAATCGGGAAACCGGGACCGCACCAGGGCGACGACACCGGAGACAAGGGGAGCGGCAAAACTCGTGCCGTTGACCGGAACCGGACCCCGTTGCGGATCTTGCCAAGCGTTCATCAGTCCCGGCCCATTGGGGCTCAGTGACGTGAGTTGCTCTCCTGGCGCCGCGAGACTTACCCATGGTCCATGTAACGAGAAATCACTTGGCTTTCCGTCCGGCGCCACCGCTCCCACGGTCAGCACATAGTCGGCGAACCACGGCGGACTGGCGATCGTGCGTACTGAGCCCCAGTCATCTGCCAGGGGAAGGTTCGGGTCGCGAACGTCGTTCTGCGCGCTGCAAAGCCCTTGTGACCCAACGTTTCCCGCGGCCGCGACGACCACGACGTTTCGCTCGAAGGCATAGCGGACCGCTTGCCCGAGCGATGCGTCATCCATCCCCGCGCCCACCGGCGCGCAGGCCGTCTCGGAGAGATTGATCACCGTGGCACCCAGATCCACGGCGCGGGCTATGGCCAGCGCTAAAGTCCGGGTGTTGCCGTAGCCTGGCGACACCGCGTTGGGGTCGTTCTGACCGGAGGCGGATCCCTTCACCGAGTAAACATCGCTGTTCTGGCGGATCGACAAGATGGTCGCCTCCGGTGCCACGCCGGCGAAGGCGTCATCGGGGCTCGGGGCGGCCGCGATCAGGCCGGCGACCAGGGTGCCGTGCCCATCGCAGTCCGCCAACCCGTCAGACGACGACACATAGTCCCCGCCGGCTTCTAGGGCGGGTAGCCGGGGATGGCGCGACACACCGGTGTCGATGACCGCGACCTTTTGTCCGGCGCCGCGCGAAAACCTCCACGCGCCACTGTAATCAAGCATTGCATCGGCACTCGGGCGCTGCCGGAACTGGCTGCCGGGAAGCACTACGCCCGCGCCGCACTCGGATTTCTGTTCGGTCGGGTCGAGAGGAGCAACGGGGCCGCTGGGCGGTGGTCCTGGCGGCACCAGCGGCGGTTCGACGGCCAGCGCTGGCGCCGAAGCCAGGTCCGTCACCGCGATGAACACCGTGACGACTAGGAACGCAAGCCAGCGCATCACGAAAAACCAAACGATCCGTAAGCACCGACCGCCCACAACGCGAGCGGGATCAACGCCGCGATGACCAGGTAGGTTAAGTAGCTCAGTGACGTCCTCAGGCGCTCAGGCCGCCGTCCGGGCCAGGCGATCGCTCCGATCACCGCGAACGCGACAGTCGTGCCCAATAGCGCGCCAATCGCTGCTAAGGGTATTGGGCGGCTGGCGCCCTGTGCCAGCGCACAAGTCGATATGACAAGTCCGACAGCGGGTATCGCCAATGCGCTACGTTCGACCGCCGTAATGGCCTGTTGTGTGTGAAGCCCCAGCGTCAGCGCGCATCCCAACGCGAATGTCAAGGTGGACCAGTGCACCGGTCCGGAGGTCAGGACTGCGCATGCACCGATCCCGGCACTGATTGCCAAGCCGGTGTAGAGCGCCGAGCGGGTCAAGGTTTCGGACTCGACTCGCGCCCAAACAGCCTCGGCGGCAGGCGATGTGACGGTGTCGATCTGCTTGCGCTCGGCAGTAGCAGCCGAAGGCGACTTGTTTGCCGACCCGGCATCCCTGCGCTCGAAAGCGCGCAGCAACGGCTTTATTCGAGCGAACCGGACGCTCATCCCCGGGACCGCGAGGCAGCCGAGCGCGGCAATCACCGCCAGGCCGGCACCCACCAGGTCGGTGCGCAGCCCTACGGTGTGTGCCACCAGCGCGAGACCACCGAGGGCATAGACCACCTGAACCGCGAGATAACCCCAGTGCCCGGTGCCCACACAGCGAAACAGTGCGGCAGCAACGACGATCATGGCGGCGCAGCCGGCGGCCAATCCGTACCCGCCCAACCTGTGTAGCGCCAGCCACGCGACCGCCGTCGCGATCGGCAGCACCGACCAGGCCAGCGCCGCGCCGATATCGCGCTGCGCATGGCGGCGGTAGGCCAGCGCGGCCGCGCCCGTCAGTAGCAGCCCGACAACCACCGACAGCGCAGCCAAACCAGCGCGGTTGGATGCAAACCGGTTTGCCACCAGGAGGTACACCCACACCGCGGAGGCCAGATACACGCCCGCGAACGCCATCCAGCGTGCCGCGGTGGCATCCCACCCGGGATGGCCGGCTTTGTTCAGCCGCGCGGCAGCATCGACGACGTCGTCGTAGAGCGTGGGCGTGGCCAAGGCCCGCTCGGCGTTCAGGCGTAGCAACTCTCCCTCGGCGACACCGGCTTCGCGCAGGGTGATCTCCGGCAGCAGGGGCGTTTTGCCGCGGTGCCGGCTCAGCGTCCAGATGCTGTTCTTTGCCTCCGTCGTGGACGGATCGTCGGATAAGTCGTCCTGTCCGGCTTTGTGCGTACCGGCAAGCTGAATCAACTGCGGCACCAACCCGACGATCGGAACGTCCAGCGGCAGCGCCACGTCCATCTGAGTTGTGTTGCACAGCAACGACACCCGCACCCGCTGGGCCGCTGCCGAGATCACCTGAAGCTCGTCCTTCGTCAGCGCGCTGGTCATAGGTCGGGCATCCGGGACAGTTGGATCACATCACTTTTCATCGTCCGCGAGATGAGCATGCCGCGACCCGGTGGCATCAGTTGGGCTTTGTAACCGAACAACGCACCCTCGTCTTTGGTGCCGCTCATCACCAGACCGTTACACGAGAGATCCTTTAGCCGGCCGATGATCGGATCCATCATCGCCCGGCCGGCACCGCCGATACGCCGGGCGACCACCACGCGCAGCCCTATATCCCGTGCCTGGGGAAGGTATTCGATCAGCGGCCCCAGCGGGTGTGACATTGATCCGCCGGGGATCAGGTCGTAATCGTCGATCAGCACGTACACGTCCGGGCCCTGCCACCACGAGCGGTCTCTGAGTTGCTGCTGGGTGATGTCGCTCGGGGGCAGCCGCTCCTTGAGTGAGGTTGCCAGCTCCGTCATGACATCCGTGCACGATTGTGCGGCGGTCGCATAACCGTTGAGGTACTCGTTGTCGACGACGCCGAGCAGGGTGCGCCGGAAATCGACCAGGACGATTCTGCATTCCTGCGACGATGCGTTCTCCATCAGGCCGCAGGCGATATTGCCCAGCAGGCCGGTTTTGCCGCATTCGCTGTCACCGAGCACAACCAGGTGTGGTTGTACATCGAAATCCAGTACCACGGGCGCTAATTCGGCCTCGTTGATACCGATCGCAACTTTTGCTCTGCCGAGGGAGTCCGCCCGGCGGGCGGCGTCTACGACGGCGGCGCGGTCCACGCTATGCGGCAGCATCCGGACCTGCGGCGCCTGCCGGTCGCCGTACAGCTGACGAACCGCCGCACAGGAGTTGGCGACGCCGGCAGGCAGATCCTCGATGCCGGAGCTGGAATCCAGGCGTGGCAATCCGATCAGAATGTGCAATCGCTCAGGGCTCATGCCTCTGCCGGGGCGGCCCAGCGGAACGAGTTCGGCCCATTTACGGCCGATGTCACTGTCGATCGGGTCGCCCATCCGGAGTTCGATACGGCTACCGAGCATGTCCTTGACCGCCGGCCTGATCTCCATCCAGCGGCTGGCGGTGACGGCCAGGTGGATACCGTAGGACAGGCCACCGATCGCGATGGCCTGCAACGTCGGTTCGAGCGCTTCGAAATCGCTTCTGATAGTGGCCCACCCGTCGACCACCAGAACCACGTCGCCAAACTTGTCTTGGCTCAGGGGATTCTGCGCCGCGACATCCGGCGGCAACGCGGCCAACTGGGCTTTGCGCTGGCGGAAATCGCGCATCGACTCGATTCCGAGGTCCCTAAAACGCAATTCACGCTCGCGTAGCAACCCGCTGACCTCCGCGACAGTACGGCGGATGCGGTCTGCGTCCATCCGCCCGGCCACGCTGCCGACATGCGGCAGACTCGTCAGGCTGCCCAGTGTGCCGCCCCCGAAGTCGAGGCAATAGAACTGCAGTTGCTCGGGGGAGTGGGTGGCCGCCGCGGCCATGATGAGTGTGCGGATCGCCGTGGATTTGCCCGACTGCGGACCACCGACGACCGCGATGTTGCCGGCGGCCCCCGACAGATCCAGGATCAGCGTGTCGCGACGCTGGTCGTATGGGCGGTCCACCACACCGATCGGCAGCCATAGACGTCCGTTGACGTTGTGCGGATCGTGCCACGTCGAACTCGGCAGCAGGTCGTTGACCGCCGGGCTGGCTTCCAGGGGCGGCAGCCAGACTTCGTGAGCGGGGCGCCCATGGCCGCGCAGCCGGCCGACCACGACATCGAGCAAGGTGATTTTGGTCGGACCCGACGACAGGGGCTCGGGCGCGTCGGCGGGATCGTCGGGCGCCGCTGCCGGTGTGGGATCCTTCTCGACCGGGGTGGCGGTGAATAACTTTGGCGCCTGCGCGCCAAGCAGCGAAACCCGTCCGCTGCGCGAGGCCATGCGGGGGCTGATGTACTCACCGGAGACGTAGGAGGCGTTGAAGCGGATCGGGTCGTCGGCGTCGCACTTCAGGAAGGCAGAGCCGGGGACGCTGGGAAGGTGGTAGGCGTCGGGCACACCGAGCACGCTGCGCGATTCGCCGGCCGAGAAGGTCTTCAGGCCGATCCGGTACGACAGGTGGGAGTCCAGCCCACGCATCCTGCTCTCTTCCAGACGTTGCGATGCCAACAAGAGATGGATGTGCAGTGATCGGCCCAGTCTGCCGATCATCACGAACAACTCGGCGAAGTCCGGCTTTTGCGAGAGCAATTCGGAGAACTCGTCCACCACGATGAACAATGCCGGCAGCGGATCCAATTCGGCACCGTTGGCCCTGGCACGTTCGTACTCGGTCACGTTGGGGAAGTTGCCCGCCGAGCGAAGCAACTCCTGGCGGCGGTTCATTTCGCCGGCCAGCGCATCACGCATCCGGTCGACCATCGTCAACTCGTCTTCCAGGTTGGTGATGATCGCTGCGATATGGGGAACACCCTCGAGTCCGAGAAAGGTTGCCCCGCCTTTGAAATCCACCAAGATCAGGTTCAACGCTTCCGGCGAGTGCGACGTGATCATGGCCAGCACCAAGGTGCGCAGGAACTCGGACTTGCCCGATCCGGTCGCGCCGATGCACAGGCCGTGCGGACCCATGCCGCCTTCGGCGGATTCTTTGATGTCCAGCTCGAGCGGATGACCGGTCGGTGTGTAGCCGACCGGGACCCTTAACCGGCGCCGCGCGGTGATCTGCCGCCACACCTCCTCGGGAACCATCTTGGCGGCGTCGGGAATTTTCAGCAGCGCCATCAATCCGGGATCTGTGGCCCGCGCTTCCGATTCCAGACTGACCAGATGGGCCGCGCCGCCCATCTGGTAACGGCTGAAAACCCTTGCGGTTGCCTCGGCTTCGGCGAGGCTGATGCGATCAGTGGTGGCGAAGCGTTCGGTGCCGGCTGCCGTCCGCGCGCCGACGTCGTCGTTCTCCACCACCAACTGCAGGCTGCGCCCCGACGGGCGCCCCCTGCGGGGACCGTTGAGGTCGAGCACGGTCACGCTGTCCAACCCGGCATCGGTGATCAATCGTTCGTCACCGGCGACGGCACCATCGTCGATCACCACGACAAGCTGGGTGACGCCCTGTGTCGGCGCCGCGTTGCGGCTGAAGCGGCCGCGCTCTGCGAGATCCGACGTCAGCGAATCCTCGAGGAGCCGCAGCGACGGGAACAGCATCCGCATCGGTCCGCATCCATCACGCGCCGACGCATGTTGGGCCTGCGGCAGCCACTTGACCCAGCTCCAGCTGCGGTTGTCGGGATTGGCGGTCACCACCGCGATCTGCAGGTGGTCAGGACCGTGAAAGGCGCACAGCTCCAAAATCATCGACCGGACCAACTGCTGACTGAGTTGGCGCTCACCGTCGAAGGTGATGGTCGGAAAAGCGCGCAGCGAGACCGCTGTTGGCAATGCGTGCACCACGGAATGCGTGCTGACGAAGCGCCGCAAGGCATTTGTCGAGACCGGCTCCAGGTCTTCCGGCGGCCCGGTTTCCGGTGCCAGCAACCGGGTGGCCAGTCGATGCGTACCGACACCGACGCGAACGTGGCAGAAATCACTGTCCGTGGGACGGCGCTCCCACATGCGGCGGGTACCCGCCACCTCGATGAGGGTCCGCGGATCCGGATGGCTCCACTCAAGCGCGGCGCGCTGCGCACACCCGGTTTCTTCGGCGTCGTCGCGTAGGCCTGCCAAGTAGGTGAAGAAGTCCTTGCGCTCCTCGTCGAGTTCCGCCGCGGCCTTGCCGGGTCGACCACTACCTCCCATGAACATGCCCGTTACGGACATGACCATCATCATCGGAAAGATCAGAAATGTCGGGTTGCGGGTGATGTCGCGGCCACCGACCGTGACCATCAACGCGATCATTCCGACGACCG
Source organism: Mycobacterium sp. 1465703.0 (assembly GCF_001672975.1). Taxonomy (GTDB): domain Bacteria; phylum Actinomycetota; class Actinomycetes; order Mycobacteriales; family Mycobacteriaceae; genus Mycobacterium. Next base: position 10,064 of record NZ_LZKU01000280.1, on the reverse strand, counting down.
CGACGAGCATCATCACCGGCATCAGCTTGGACAGCAAATTCCCCGCGATGATCCGCGGCACTTCCGGAGGCGATTGAAGTGCGACCTCTCCACCGGGCATTCGCGGCGGCGCTACGCGCAGGCGGCGGACGAACCCTTGTCTTGCCAACCTGCCTCCTGTGGAAATACCCGACACCCGATTCTGACGAACATACAAGGGTCATTCAAAGGTATTGTCGCGCTTTATGGGTCGCAGAAACGTCACCACCAGATGACGCTACCGTCATCCTTCACCGAGCTGGATTCCGAGTCAACCGATGAGCAGGAGCTCGGCCGGATCGCGGTTCTGGTCGGCGGACTGCTCGTCGACGTCGCGGTTCCCAGCCGGGTGAACACGTCGGCGATCGTCAACGACGTCATCGAGTTAGCCAACGATCAGCTTCTCGCAGGCGCCGGCCTGAACGTGAAATTTGATAATTCCGAAGGTAAGTGGGTTTTCACCCGCCTGACGGGCGACGTCATCGAGCTGGATCGGTCGTTGGCTGAGGCGGGCGTCCACGACGGCGAGCTGCTGATCGTCGCGGAAGCCAATACACCTGCCTCATCGCCGTTGAGCGACGAACTGGAAGGCATGGCCGAGCCGCAAGACAACCGCGGCGGCTGGTTCACTGAGCAACGTTGGATGGCAGCGTGGTTCGTCCTCAGTATCGCGCTGGCAGCAGCGACGGTGCTGATACTTCCCAAGGCTGCAGGGACGCTTCGGATCGCCGGCGTGCCGGTTGCTGCGGCCGCGGCGTTGATAACCGGAATGTGCTTTGCTGCTACCAGTCTCGTGCTGTCGTTCCGGCCGGGCGACAGGCGCAGGGCAGCCTGGCTGTCCGGGTCTGGCCTGCCGTTGATATTCGGCGGGTCGTTGTATGTCCTACCGGAGGTGCATGGTGCCCAGGCGCTGCCCATGGCGCTGGCGCTGACGGCATTGGTTGCATTGTTGCAGCTGCTGGGATCCGGGCGGGCCCGTGCGCTGTACACCGCCGTGATAGCGCTCGCGGTGTTCGGTGCACCGGCTGCAGTGGCACAACAATTCCTGGGTTGGTATCCGCGCACGGTAGGCGCGATTTTGGCCACTGTGGCGGTTATGGTCGTCTACTTGGCGCCCAGGGCCACGATCGTGTTGTCCGGCGTACCGGTGCCCCGGGTTCCGACCGCGGGTGAACCGCTCGATGACATCGAAACCCAGGGCGTCACCGCGGTGGAGGGCGTCAATGCAATCGGTAAACAGGTCATTCCCACCGAGGCGGGGATGGCTGACCAGGTGCGCCGGGCTAGAGAATATCTGACCGGGCTGGTAGCTGCGGCGGCGATACTCGCCGCCATCGGTTGCTGTTTCGCTCTGGACGCAGCAAACGGATTATCCTGGCAAGGAATAGCTTTCGGTATCGCGGTGGCAACCGTGCTGTGTTTGCGTGGCCGCAGCCACCACGATCTCGTCCAATCGGCTGTCTTGATCGGCGGCGGTCTGGTGATCGCAGTTGTCGTGATAGTCAAGACAGCTACGTTCGTCGACAGCTTGCAGATCAAAGCCGCCATCGCTCTAGTCACGTTGACGGTACTTCTGGTGATGTGTGGGTTGGTCGCGCCTCAGCGAGAGTTTTCTCCGGTGATGCGGCGTAGGGTCGAGCTTCTCGAGTTGTTCGCCATCGCGCTGGTGATTCCGCTGGCCTGCTGGATAATCCGGGTGTACGCGTTCTTCCGCGAGATGCGAATCTGACTTCAATGTTTGGGCGGTGGGATCTGGTGGCCCCTGGGGTCTGCTGCCATGCCGTCATGGGTGATCAACGCGGCCCGCTGGGACAGTGCCGGTCCGGGCGGCAGCAGTGCCAGCACCGGCCAGGGCGCTGTCTGCGGTACCGGCGTGGTGCTGCCGGGTTGTTTGCTTCCGGTGACGCCCAGCGCGACGGCCACGGTGTCATCCTGGATATGAAAACGAACCCCTAAATCGTTGACATAGAACAATTGTCCCAATGCGCGGCTGGTCGTCTCTTCGCCGGCGGCTTGGACGTACTCGCCGGTGCCGGGTTTGAGGTACACGCTGTCGAGGCCCGGTCCGCCGCCGTCCGCGGTAGCTAGCCGCACCGGCTGCGCATCACTGGGCAGCGGGAGGTGGCGTCCGGCCAGCAGGCGGGTGGTTGCCCCGCTGGCCGAGTTATTGCGCTGCCAGGACATGCAGACAACGCCATCCGGATCGGCATGCAGGAGCCGCGGCAGAGCAACCGGGTAGTGCTCTACGGGCAGCGTGTGCACGATAGGGACCTCCCTGACCAGAGCCGGCGAGATGTCAATCGGCACAGACGCGTTCGGCGAATCAGGGTTGCCGTAGCGGATGATGTCCGCAGTCGCTGCGGATATGGGCTGCAACCCTTCCGGCAGCACCACGTAAAGCTGTTCACCGCTGGAGTCGACGGTTTTCAAGATCGCGCCCACCCGGTACGCGTCGGGCAGATAGCTGGTTGGCTGCGCGACATCCGCGATGACAATTGGCACAACCGGATCGACCAGCGGGAAAGAGTTCAACAGTCCCGGTGAAACGTCTCGAATATCACTGTTGCCCAGCCTCAGTGCGTTGTGCAGAGTGGGATCGGCCGGATTAATCTGAGCTCGTACACCGCTGTAGATCAGGTATGTAATCCCGTGGGCCCTGGCAAGGAACATCTGCTCCGCGGAGGCCACCCGGATGTCTTCGTCGAGCACGGGATCGTTGGCAAGAACCGTCGTATCGACCACGGACTCGCCGACCTGCCCAGGAACGGAGGGGGTTTGCGTGGAATCGCACACCGTCCATGACGACATCCCCGTGTTGTCTGCGCCGTCGATCGCGCTGGGCGCTCCGACGATGCCGACCATCGGGCCCAGGGCAACAGTGTTCAGGAACTTGTCATCGACTTGTTTTGGTACGTCGCTTTTTCCGACGATCAACCGGGCTGACGCCAAGTTGAGGACAGGGTGTAACCGGTCTCCGATCCGAACGAACAACGTGCCGTTCGATTTGCTGATCATGATCGTCGAATCGCCGAAATTGGGTGTCGGGCGGAAAAACGCTAGTACACCGGCACCGCCCGAAATGACTATGGCGATGACTGCCCCGACCAACAGCGCGCGCATCTGCCCCCGCATGGGATCGTGGATCATCCGGGAATCGGCGCGTATCAGCGCATGTTCCATCCGTCGGATCAACAGCCTGTACCCGTTGACTTGTGCACGCGTGGTGACTTGCGCCGGCACGGCGGCCCCTATCAGCGTTTGATGGAATGCCCAAGAACGAGATCAGCTTACTTGGCCAGTCGAAGCGGTAGCCAAGCGACGAAATCGCCTGTCAGTAGGACTGTCAGCCGGAAGGGAAGCACGCAGTGAAGCGACGTGAGCGGCCACCGATAAAGGAGGCAGCCGGGTCCGCGCAATTGTCAAGGACAGCCGCGATCACGTTGCAACGCGTGCTGCCTTTGTACGACTTGCTGGTGGCGCAGTCATTCGTAGCGGCGGGGATGTATATCGGGCCGCTGCTGCACCAGTCGGGCTGGTACGGCGCCGCAGCCGGCCTGGGCCTAGCCGTAGTGGTACTGGCGCGAATCGGGGGATCATCAGTGCCTTGCAGGGTCGCGGCGGCGTGGCGGTTCTGGTATGAACGCCACCGCCGCAAGCGCAGAGGCGAACACTTCGAACCGTTCAACGCAGAATTGTCCGACGGGTCACAGATCGGGTTCCACTGGGACGGCAAAATCTTGATGTCCTTGGTGCGAATTCTTGAAGACCCCCAGCGGATGACGGTCATGGAGCCTGCAAAGACGGTGTCGGGCCAGATGGTTTCGGCGCAGACATTAGTGGATTGTCTCCGCCAGTTCGACATCGATCTGGACTCCGTCGATGTGATCAGCCAGGGTGCTCGATCCCACAGGCACAGTCAGATCGGGTCGGTCTACGAGGCGGTGCTGGGGCCGCTGCCCGCGATCGCGCGGCGCTCGGTCTGGGTGGTGATTCGGATGGATCCGACGTTGTGTCCGGAAGCCGTGCGCCATCGGGGTGGCGGTTGGCAAGGAATTATCCGGACAGCGACGACCGCCACCCGACGGCTGGCCAACCGCCTGTCCGACGCGGGACTGCGGACGCGAATCGCGACCGCCGACGAAATCACGCAGGCCACACGCGAACTGACGCGCGGCGCCGACCTGAACGCTCTGGACGAAACCTGGGGAGCTTGCCTGGACGGCAAGTTCGAGCGACGCAGCTACTGCTTCGAACCGCCGATGTTCACCACTGCTGGGCTCGCCCTGCTGTGGACCGTGCCGAGTGATTCGACGACAGTGTGCATCTCACTGCGTCGTGATGCGTGCGATGACTTGATCAAGCTTCGGGGCCTGGTGCGGTTCGACGGTTACGGACATGCCGCAGTCAAACTACGTGACCTGAAAAGCTTGCCCGGCATGCAATACGCGGCGTTGAGGTGCAGCCTGCCGTTGCCGTCACCGCGGCGATCGGTGGGGGGATGGGTGTTCGGAAAGGGCGCTGACGCCGTTAACGACATCCGACTGCCGGTCTGCGGGTGCGGTCAAGTCGTCGGGGCCGACCAGCACGGACGAGCGGTTGCGCTGCCGCTCTTCGGGCCGCACGTGCACCGGGTGGAGATGTGTGGCACTTTGCATCTGGCGCAACAGGTAGTGCTCCGCTCGCTGGCGTTGGGCGCCTGCGTCCGGGTCCACTCTCGACGTCCCGCCGCGTGGCAGGCGATGGTGGACCAGGTCGGTGACCATGGCCTGCTCAGCGTCAACGGCCGCAACGGCGTTGCCACGCCGACGCAGGCGACTCGCCGTCATCCCGTGGAAATGTTTGACGGCACGCCCGAGAAGTCGGTTTTGCCAGCTACAACCGTGATGATAGTCAAACCCACCCATTCCCAGCCGTCAGTGGACGTGGACGTGACGATGGAACTGCTCGATCACCATCGCGACCTCGTCCGAGTGTGCACTCGGTCAGCGTCGGCGACGGTGACGATGGTGGCCACTCCCGACGAGATGCTTTACATCAAGTCGTCATTGGACATGGTGGACTGAATCCAACGGTGTAGAAGCCAAAACCTCACAGCAGAGCGGAATTTGGTCATAGCCCCGCGCCGACAATTTCTCACCACCGACGCCACCGGTTACGGTGTGCAAACGGATAGCGCTCACCACGGATGAGCTCTATGATTCGGGATCGTCGGGTCGCCAACCCGACCCTTTTCGGGGAGGCGTGTCCCACGGCGAAAGCGATGGTCGCAGCGATCGACCAAGTCAGTTTGGAGTACGACGATGACTAGCGAACGAGGCTACCCGGCCTATGCCGCCGGATACGGCGCGCCCATCGCCGCCCATAGCGGGCACTCATCCAAAGCCGCTGCGTCTCAACGAAATCGGTTATGTCGACTTTTGTGGACCGTTGTCGCGATCATCGGCCCAACGAGCTTTGGAGTGTGCCTGGGCTCGCCGCAGGTGGCGGGTTACCCGGTGCGACTCAGTGTGTTGGCGGCGATCGTCGCGGCGGTCGGACTTCTTCCCAGACAGTCGGTGCGCGGCTGGGTTGTCGTTACTCTTGCGGTCGCGGGTCTTCTTGATGGGGTGGCCGCCTTGGTCCCGGCTGGCCCGTCAGGTGGGGCATTGATATCGATCGTCGCCCTTGCGGCAGCACAGTCAATCGCCGCATTGGCCGCGCTGCTGCAGGAGAGCGGCGTCTTCGCTCCATCCGAATCCACTGGCGGACGCAGTTCTTCGCCATACCAGAGTCTCGTTCAGGCATACCAGGCATATGTGGCGCAGTATCAGCAGTATTGCCAGGAGTCCGTGGTGCACTACCGCGCCGCAGGACGAGCCGAGGCACAAGGACATGCCGACAGCGCCACCCCGGCGGCCCGGGCGCAGGCCGATACGGTGCAGGAATCGTTCTCTGAGCTGCAGGCCAAATACGCTCGACACAGCGTGGGCGCGCCCGCCCAGCAGTCACTCGCCAACCCCGGGAACGAGCCGACGGGAACGGCCGGAATCGGCGTCGCCGACGGGAAACGCACTGTGCCAGGGTCGTACCCGTACCCGGGGGGTCAACATGCCGCCGAGCAAAGCATCAGTGAGCCCACCGAGCCGTAGCTATACCGTGAAATCCGCAGAACGGTCGGCACGCCAAACGTTTCGGCCCGACTCATGGGTCCTTCAGCCGAACCCGTCGGCCACCGAAGCGGCCAATTCCACGTATTGTCGCCGCGTCTTTGGATTCAACAAGTCGATGGAGATCTCACCACCCGCTGCGAGATGGGGATCATAGGGAATCACGAAAAGCGAACGCACGCGCGCCTGGAAGTGCTGAACCAACTGCTCGGTCTTGATCGGCATAGCACCCGGCTGGGCCGAGCTCAGCACCACGCTGGCGTTGGGAACCAGATGCGCATAACCGTGACATTGCAGCCAGTCGAGCGTCGCCAGCGCGCTGCGTGCCGCGTCGATCGCCGGGGAGGCGACGATCACCAGGGCATCAGCGACATTGAGCACTCCACGCGTAGCCGAGTGGGTTAGGCCCGTGCCGCAGTCAGCAAGGATGATGTTGTAGAAGCGATCCAATATTTCATGCACGGCGTGATAATCGCGTTCCGAAAACGCTTCCGACACCGCGGGATCCCGCTCGGAGACTAAAATTTCCAATCTGCTCGGGCTCTGCGATGTATGCCGCCGCATGTCGGGGTAGCGCACGATCTCCCCGTCGGTCAGAAGGTTGCGCACTGTGGAGCGGGTCTGACTAGGCCCACGTAGGCCCAGAGTCCCGAAGTCGGGATTGGCGTCCACGGCGATCACTCGGTCACCCCGCAACGACGCGAAGGTGGCGCCCAACCCGAAGGTGGTCGTGGTCTTCCCGACGCCACCTTTCAACGACAGCACCGCGACGCTGTAGGAGCCTCGCACCGGCTGGTTGACACGATCGACCAATGCCCGCCAGCTTGATTCCGCCGCCGATTCACCTAGGTTCACCGTGCCACAGGTGATGTGGTGCAGCATCTTTCGCCAACCGCGTTGCGGAACCGCCCGCGACCGAGTCAAGCCAAGTTCGTCTGCGGCCGGCGTACGCGCACTGTGCGGCCGAGTTGGCACATCACCCGCAGCGCTGGTGAAGTCCGTGTCGATCCGTGCGTGACGGTTTATCGGTGGCCTCGGATCTGGCGGCCTGCTCGTACCGTTGACAGGGTTGACAAAACCGTCGGGGCGACCGGATTGGTCTAGGTAGGCCACGGAATCTCCTGGTCTGCTACGTCAGATTCAATGTCTGCAGGATGCTGCTCAGCGCTGCCTTCATGTCGCTTCCTTCGATGGCCATGAGTTCATCCTCATCGAAGTGCAACGCGCTGTCGCAAGCCTCGGTGAGACGATAGGCTCGCTCCTCCTCGGCCGCTTCGATTACGTTACGCACGAAGCGCCCGTTACCCGCCAGATCGATGCTCTTGCGGACGTTGCCATCGTGGTCAGTGGACTCCTCGGAGCACAGCCGATTGCACACGGACACGAGTTCGTCGTACGCAGCGGGCGATAGCTCGGAGTCCCGCGACTTGGCTATCAGCCTGCCGATGTCCCCGAGTTCGGAGGGAGCGTATGACGGGAAGCGGATACGCTTGGTGAACCGCGAGGCGAGACCCTCGTTGGAGGCAAGAAAGCGATCGATTTCCGCATCGTATCCGGCGATGATCACAACCAGACGGTCACGATCGTTTTCCATGCGGGCTAGCAAAGTGTCGACTGCTTCCCGCCCGAACGCATCGCCGCCTGAAAGACCGGTCTGGATCAGTGTGTATGCCTCGTCGATGAAGAGCACTCCGCCCATGGCGCTGTCGATCAACGCGCTCGTCTTGATCGCTGTGCTCCCCAAGTGCTGACCGACGAAATCCTGCCGCTTGGCTTCGATGACCTTGAGCGACTCCAACAGCCCTAGGCCGCAATAGGTTTTGGCGACCACCCGAGCGATCGTGGTCTTGCCCGTGCCCGGCGGACCGGTAAATGCCAGATGGAGGCTGCGAGCGACCGTACTGAGCCCCTTGTCCTCGCGCAACTTCGCCAGCTGCGCCGCGGACCGGAGCTTGGCCACCTGCAATTTGACGTCGGCCAATCCGACCTGGCGGTCCAGCTCTTGCTGCGCCGCCCGCAAGTGCTCGTTGCCGCGTTCGGTCATGTTTTCGGCATCGAGTCCCGCTGCGGTCGGAGCGCTGGCGGGGTCCCATTTGTTAGCGCGGGACTCGATGACCTCCTTGGTTGTGATGACAAGTCGGTACTTCGGGTCGTTCAGTGCCGCGTAGTTGGCTTCGAATCCGGGTTCTTCGCTGTAGATTCGCTCGAAGATCTTGCGGGCTTCGGGTTCGTTGCCCATTTCGCGTAGGGCGAGTCCCTTGCAGAATTCCGCGGCCCGGCGGGCCGCCGGGATTGGTCCTTCGAGTGCGTGGTCGAGCCGGCGCAAACCCTCACCGAATAGCCCCATTTGCGCGCACGCGGACCCGACCATGAGGTGCGCGCCCGCCGCCAGGTACTCGTCGTGGAATGACGCGGAGTTCGCCAGCGCCGTCAGTACATCGGGCCATCGCTGCGTGGTGAAATAGAGGACGCCGCGTATGTAGGAGGAGATATCTTCTGTGGCCGCGTCTGCCACGGCTGGGTTCGATGCGGCGATTTCGTCGAGCGTCCGCTCGGCCTCGTCGTAGTCTTTGCCCTCAATCAAGCTCGCCACGTAAGCCAGCTTGATTTCGGTGAGCGAACTCAAGGTGTAGTCCACATAAAGACCTGTCTCGAATCGCCCGCACAGTGCACGGGGCGCCAGACCTAGCCGACGTTGCTCACGGCCCAGAAACCTGCAACTGCGGTGCAGGTGATGGATGACTTCCGCAGTGGTCTCGCCGGCGGCGGCACGGCCGAGCCAGGCGTCGCACATTTCCGGGTCGTATTCGGTTGCCCGTTTGAAAGCCAATCCCGCGTAGTGCACGTCGCGGTCAACTTCCATTCCGTCCACCGGGATGCCAAGCGAGAGCACCCCGGCGTCGAAGACTCGCTGTGCGTTCCTGTTGTCACCACTCATCCAGTGGCCCCAGCTTTCTTTCGATCGGACTCGCTTCAGGGAACGGTGACACGGTGAGGCGTTTGCCCGACGGACGACTGCTACCGGTCGTCTGCAAGTGTACTAAGCTGGCGCGTAAACGGTTTCGGGTTGTTAGGGACTTGGCGCAGATCCATGGACGAATCACGCAAAGCCATGCAAGGGTCGCAATGGTCTCCGAACGGAGGAATAGTTGTTCGGACGACCGAGCGAGGCCTGCCCCTCGCGATGAAGCTGGATAGACGCGAGTTAGCCAAGCCACCAACGCAATTGGCTCAGGAGATACTTTTGCTGTGTCAGCTGTCCGCCATGCGTATGCAGGTCGCACGGCGTCGGGATTTGGTTGCCCGCGGCTTCAGTCACGCCGTCATCAGCGGTCTGAATCTCAGCACTGAACAAGAGCTCGCTGACGCCGAGGCGCAGTTTTGTGACAGCGACCCTGACGATCCGCCCGACACCTGGATGAACCGGATTTGACAGGCGGACTTGTAGATTCGCTCATGGCACGCATTGCCAAGCAGCGTGACTTGCTCCAGGCGATGGATGAGCACTGCAAATCCATCACCGTCCGCGTGACAACTCGCTGTAAGTCGGTGAGCGTAGAAGTGGACGGGCTCGGCGCCATGACCGGGCTTTGGCTAGGAGAATCAGCCTATCGCGCAGGAGCCGACGCCTTGGCAAAGCTGATTGTGGACACCGCCGGTGCGGCCGCGCGGGCAGCCTCGGACCGACAGAGCTATCTGGTCCGAGAGTTCACCGAAAGGCTGACCGCGCTGCAGCAAACACCGCTGGTCCGCCGCGACGGCAGCGTCCTCCAGCCGCGTTCGCATAGCTCAGTGGTTGAGCAGACCGGCGCGGGCGTGCTCCCGACAGACACAGGGCGGAGCGACGAATGCCATTGTGACTTCACGACCTACCCAAGGACACGCTCGCCGAGGCGGTAC